>NZ_JAKFEL010000263.1:0-16149 GCF_036675695.1 Aeromicrobium sp. | reverse complement strand
ATGGGCGAAGGCAAGATCCTCAAGCAGCTCGAGGCGATTGCCAAGCAGGTGAATGCGCTCGAGGACGAGTTCAAGGCCATGAGCGATGACGAGCTGCGCGGTATGACCGACGAGTTCAAGGGCCGGTTGGCCGATGGCGAGTCCATCGACGACCTGATGCCTGAGGCGTTCGCGACCGTACGTGAGGCTGCCTGGCGCGTGCTCGGCCAGCGTCACTTCGACGTACAGATCATGGGTGGCGCCGCGCTGCACCTGGGCAACATTGCCGAGATGAAGACCGGTGAGGGCAAGACCCTCGTCTCGACCCTGCCGGCCTACCTCAACGCGCTCGAGGGCAAGGGTGTCCACGTCGTCACAGTCAACGACTACCTCGCCAAGTACCACGCCGAGTGGATGGGTCGAGTGCACCACTTCTTGGGTCTCTCGGTCGGCCAGATTCTGCCGAGCATGAGCCCCAACGAGCGTCGCGAGTCATACGCTGCCGACATCACCTACGGAACCAACAACGAGTTCGGGTTCGACTACCTCCGCGACAACATGGCCGACAACATTGCCGACTGTGTCCAGCGCGGCCACAACTTCGCGATTGTCGACGAGGTCGACTCGATCCTGATCGACGAGGCTCGTACGCCGTTGATCATCTCGGGCCCGACCGAGGACGAGGTCAAGTGGTACGGCGAGTTCGCCCGCATCGTCGGCGCGATGAAGCTCGACGAGCACTACGAGGTCGACGAGAAGAAGCGCACGATCGCCGTGACCGAGGAGGGCATCGACCGGGTCGAGGACCAGCTCGGCATCGACAACCTCTACGACTCAGTCAACACGCCGCTGATCGGCTTCCTCAACAACGCGATCAAGGCCAAGGAGCTCTTCAAGAACGACAAGGACTATGTCGTCATCGAGGGCGAGGTCCTGATCGTCGACGAGCACACTGGACGCATCCTCGACGGCCGCCGCTACAACGAGGGTCTGCACCAGGCGATCGAGGCCAAGGAGGGCGTGCGCATCCGTGAGGAGTACCAGACCCTCGCCACGATCACGCTGCAGAACTACTTCCGTCTCTACGCCAAGCTCGGCGGCATGACCGGTACGGCACTCACCGAGGCTTCGGAGTTCGACAAGATCTACAAGCTCGGCGTCGTCCCGATCCCGACCAACCGTCCCGTCGGTCGTGTCGACCAGCCCGACCTCGTCTATCGCACTGAGCAGGCGAAGTTCGACGCCGTCGTCGAGGACATTGTCACGCGTCACGGGAACGGCCAGCCGATCCTCGTTGGTACGACCAGCGTCGCCAAGAGCGAACGCCTCTCCAAGCAGCTCAAGAAGCGCGGTGTCCCGCACGAGGTGCTCAACGCCAAGCAGCACGATCGCGAAGCCGCGATCGTCGCGATGGCTGGTCACAAGGGTGCAGTCACGGTCGCCACCAACATGGCGGGCCGCGGTACCGACATCATGCTCGGCGGCAGCGTCGAGTTCCTTGCGGATGCAGCACTGCGTGCCAAGGGTCTCGACCCGCTCGAGGACTCTGAGGCGTACGAAGCCGCTTGGCCCGCCGAGCTCAAGAAGGTCGAGGCGCAGGTTGCCTCTGAGCACGACGAAGTGACCGCTGCCGGCGGCCTCGCCGTGATCGGCACGGAGCGTCACGAGTCGCGTCGCATCGACAACCAGCTGCGCGGACGTTCTGGCCGCCAGGGTGACCCGGGCGAGACGCGCTTCTATCTGTCGCTCGAGGACGACCTGATGCGACTGTTCAAGTCGGACTGGGTCAACTGGGTGCTCCAGAAGATGAAGATCCCCGATGACCAGCCGATCGAGGACAAGCGCGTCACGGGCGCGATCGCATCGGCGCAGGGTCAGGTCGAGGCGCAGAACTTCGAGACTCGCAAGAACATCCTCAAGTACGACGACGTCATGAGCCGTCAGCGTGAGGTCATCTACACCGAGCGTCGCGAGGTGCTCGAGGGCCAGGACATGAACGAGTGGGTCCGCTCGATGATCGGCGAAGTCACCGGCGCCTACATCGACGGTGCCACCGAAGGATTCCCCGAGGAATGGGAGCTGGACCAGCTCTGGACCGCTCTCGGAACGCTCTACCCGGTCAGCGTCACGATCGAGGGCGTCGAGTCCGAGGCTGGTGGCCGTGAGGCGTTGTCGCGTGAGGGCCTCAAGGAGGTCATCGGTGCTGATGCGCTGTCGGCGTACGAGAAGCGCGAGAGCGAGCTTGGCGAAGAAGTCATGCGTGAGCTCGAACGCCGCGTCGTGCTGAGCGTGCTCGACCGCAAGTGGCGTGAGCATCTCTACGAGATGGACTACCTGCGTGAGGGCATTGGTCTGCGCGCCTACTCGCAGCGCGATCCGCTGGTCGAGTACCAGCGCGAGGGCTACGACCTGTTCAACGCCATGATGGAAGGCATTGCCGAGGAGTCGGTGGGCTTCCTGTTCAACCTGGACGTCCAGGTCGAAGCGGCTGAAGAGTCTGAGCCGCAGCTGACCGCCAAGGGACTGGGTGGCGAGAAGAAGCAGCAGGCGCTGTCCTACTCGGCTCCGAGCGAAGACGGCGAAGCCGAGGTACGTGGTGAGTCGGCCTCCGCATCAACTGAGACTCCGGAAGCCGAGGCTCGCCGTCAGGCGAACGCCAAGGCCAAGGCTCGCCAGAAGGCCAAGCAGCAGCGAAAGAGCCGCAAAAACAATCGCTAGATGTGCACCCAACGCGGGTGATCGAGTGATCGTGAAGGACGAGCGATCGTATCGAGATCAAGCCCAGACGAGTGCTGTGCACCGCCATACGCGGTCGCCTCGATGAGTCGTTTGCAGTTCCAAGCGGACGGCGAGGGCGCGCGAGCGACCGCGATGCACCATGCGTCCGGCGATCTCGGCCGCTTCGTCATGCACCATCGCAACGTGTACTGAGACGATCCGGGCACCGCGCGCTGCTGTTGGCCGCCTCGGCGTACGGGCGTGGGCGGCCAGCCGGGTGCTGAGCTGCTCGTACACGTGTGGCGCCATCCACGGCCCCATCTGGCGTACGGGACGTTCACCCGACAGCACCTCGACGAGTGCCTGCATGAACCGTGCCGAGCGGTCACGCAACGGCTTGGCATCGCCGCGCTCGACGGGTGCGGGAAGCACCGACGTCATCCCGGGGAATGGCAGCGGTATCTGACCCGGAGACGGCTCGACGACGCCGGTGAAGGACGGCCGAACGATGGGAACTGACAAGGCGGTGGCTGACTTCATGGCACGTCCTTTGAAGGTGGAGTCTTTGAAGGTGGAGTGAGGCGCTGTTGCGGGTGGATCAGGTCTGGGTCGGCGCCGATGACAGCGCGGTTGGTGGCATACCAGCGAGCACAGGCGGAGGCGATCTCGGAATCTGTGGCGCCGGGAGGGAGCGACCGAGCGGCAATCGCCCACAGCGTGTCGCCGGGTCTGACGACGATCGACGAGCTGGTCGCACCTGACGTGACAGGGCGATCGGGAAGGCGAAGGCCATCGAGCTGGTGGCGAGCCGGCGAGTTCACGCGCTCGGCGTGCACTGGTGTTAGGGCGAGTGCTCCTGCCGCGCCCGCGAACAATGCGCGGCGCATCAGTGCTGGGGTCAACGCCCGGGCCAATCGCGAAGAGGAGCGACTGACGCAGATGACGAAGAGCACCCAGCACGCCACGGCGAGCTGGACCAGAGACGCAATCGCGAGCAAGGCCTGAGGAAAGTCCCGTCCGGTCGCCACCACGAAGGTCGCGCCGAGGTCGGGCGCGATCAGCCACACGCTGGCCGCGGCCAATGCTGCAAGCACCCATCCACTGCGCGAAAGAAACATCCCCGAATGTCCTTTGACTACGTTTGATAACGTTTGACATCAGACAAGACCGTTTGGAGTCGGTTGTCAACCCTGGGTTTCGAGGGATGTGAACCAGAGCTCGGGCTGAGATAGCGTCCGCACATGCGATGGGAACGGCTCTTCCACGAACTCGAGGCTCAGGTCGGTGATCTCGAGATGCAGGAACGCGATGCCCTGGTCGAAGAGCTGCGCGATGGAGAGTGGGCCGAGACATCATGGAGGTCGTTGCTGGGCGGAGCTGTCGTCGTCGACGTGATTGGTGTCGGTCGTATCGAAGGTGAGTGCGTGCTGGCTAATGAGCAGGTCGTTCAGCTGCGCAGCGGTCGAGCGGAGCACGTCATCAGCTCGAAAGCCGTCGCAGCGATCATTTCGTCTGAGCGACGGGCCGAACCCTCGTCGACTGTGTCATCGGCTTTGGGCTGGGGTCACGTGTTTCGCGCGTTGCGTACTGAAGGAGATCATCTGCAATTGCAGATGATCACTGGGTCGACCATCGACGGGTTCATCGATGTGGTCGGTGCCGACTTCGTACGGATTCGCCAGGAGTCAGGCCGCAGTCAGACCGTGACCTTTGGCGCAGTGGCAGTTGTCAGCGGTCGGACGTGACGTCGTCGGCGTGGTCGAGATTGTCGGCGCGCGCATACTGGCGAGAGATGTAGTCCTCGAGCTCGACAGCCTCGATACGCCACTGACCACGGCCTCCGATCTGGATGCCGCGAAGGTCGCCTGACCGCACCAGCGCGTAGACCTGGCGCACCGTGACATTGAGAACCTCAGCGACGTCTGCCAGCGTGAGGAACCTCGGGGTGAGGGGCGGCATGGCCTCAGTTTCCCACGTCGTGGTGTCAGCGTCGCGCTGGCCCATCAGCCCTGTGGACAAGGTCGGTGGGGTCTGGACTAACCCGCGTGGGATTCGGTAGAACAATCCCTATGATCTGGCGGGGGCCTGATGATTCGGGGCAGACAAAGAGTGCAATGGCGTCGCGATTGCACCACCGACCGTGGCGGGATCCGCGGCTGCTGATCGGCGTGCTGCTGGTGCTGGGATCCACGATCCTGGGTGCTCGTCTGGTCGCGGCGGCGGACGACACGGTGCGCTACTGGGCGCTCGATCGAGCGGTGGCGCCGGGGGATTCCGTGAGAGCCGCCGACCTCGTCGCCGTCCGCGTGCATCTGTCATCCAAGGTCTCGGCCAACTATGTACGAGCGGACGAGGAGTTCCCGGAACCGCTCGACGCCCTCCAATGGGGTGAGCGCGGGACGGCGGGCTCGCTGGTCGAACGCGCCTCGCTTCTCCCCAAGTCGAAGCTCGGACGCAGCCAGCTCCCGTTGAGCGTTGTTGCCGGCGCGTCGCCGGCCGATCTCGCTCGTGGTGATCTGGTCGATGTGTGGGTGGGGCCTGGGCCGGGTGACGAGCCCGAAGACAAGGCCGTACGGGTTCTGGAAGCCGTACGCATTGTCGAGACGGGTGATGAGTCCGCCTCGCTCGGCGGATCGCTCGCGCAGACCGTGCTCGTCGATGTGGCCGACACCCAGCTCGAAGGCTCGGTTATCGGCACTGTCGCCTCAGGTCACGTGACCCTCGTACGAGTCTCGTGATGGATGTCGTTCTCGCGGCAGGCGGCGCCCCTTGGGAGACGGCAGCCATCAGTGAGATCGAAGGGTCGAGCAACCTCAGACTCGTACGCCGCTGCGTCGACGTTGCCGATCTCCTCGCGATTGCGGACATGGACATTGCACGTGCCGCGCTCGTGCACACGGAGCTGACCGGGCTCGACGCGGACTCCGTACATCGGCTCGAGAGATCGGGTGTTCGCGTGGCAGCCGTCGAAGCAGATGATGACCGGTGCAGCGGTCTCGGAATCGCCCGCCGAGTCGCGCTGGGCGCGCTGGACGTCCTCATCCGTGACACCGTTGAGCCCGTCGATCAGCGCGCCGAGGACAGGGGCTCGATCGTCGCCGTGTGGGGACCGGCGGGTGCGCCTGGCCGCAGCTCCGTGGCTCTGGGAGTCGCTGCTGCGGCCGCTGCCAAGGGCGTCGACACGGTTCTCGTGGACGGCGACACGTATGGCGGGTCATTGGCGCAGATGTTGGCCGTGCTGGATGACGTGAGTGGACTCATGGCCGCGTGCCGTGCCGCCAACAACGGTCATGCCGGTCAGGTTGGCGATCACCTCCTCGCCATCGGTCCGCAGCTGCGGCTGCTCACCGGGCTGCCCCGTGCTGACATGTGGCCTCAGGTCCGCTCTGGCGCCCTGGAGCTGGTGCTGCGTCAGCTCCGAATGACTGCTGAGCTTGTCATAGTCGACTGTGGATTCAGTCTCGAACCGGCGCACGGTTCGACTGCTCGCAACCAAGCGACGCTTCAGGCACTGGAGCAGGCCGATCAAGTGGTCGCGGTGGGAAGGGCGGACCCAGTCGGACTGGCGCGTCTCGTGCGCGGCGTTCATGACCTGGCCGATGTGCGCCGCGGCGCCAACCCGCCGATCGTGGTCATCAACATGATGAGGCCGACGCTGGGATGGAAGGAGCGTGACGTCGACGCGACGTTGCGCCGTCTCACTGGACTGGCCACGGCGTCATTCCTGCCGTTCGATCAGTCGGCTATTGATGCGGCTCTGATGTCGGGACGATCGCCGCGCGACACGTCTCCGGCGTCACCGTTCGTAGCACGTATCGAAGTGCTGGCCAAGCAGCTCGTGAGTCGCAGCACAGTCTCAACCTCCTGACAGTGCGCCGGTGGTAACTTCTCTGCAGGTCGCGTCGTCGTTTCTGTCAGGAGAGCCATGCAACGGTTGAGCCCGCTGGATGCGATGTTTCTGGCGCAGGACAGCCCTACCGTTCCCCGGCAGATCGCCTCTCTCGCCATCCTGGAGCCCGGCAAGAGCGGTCTCGACTACGACCGGCTGATCCATGTCATCAACGAACGCATCGACCTGGTCCCTCGCTATCGCCAGGTTCCGCGCGGCGTCGGCATCGGTGCACCCGTGTGGCTCGACGACGAGAACTTCGACATCTCGATGCACGTACGCCGGTCGGCGCTTCCACGTCCCGGCTCCAAAGAAGCCCTCGACGAGCTCGTCGGAAGGCTGATCGCCCGACGCCTCGATCTGGACCGACCGTTGTGGGAGCTCTACCTGATCGAGGGTCTGGCAGGGGATCGGGTCGCCTTGTTGTTCAAGGCGCACCAGGCGCTGGTCGATGGCTCGGAGACGGTTGACCTGGCGCAGGTCCTGCTCGAGGAGACCGCCAAAGAACGCGACATCCCGCACGAGGACTGGAATCCGCGCTCGCAGCCGACCTCGGCTGCCCTGTTCGCTGGCACCCTCAACCAGACCGTCAGGAATCCTCGTGAGGCCATCCGCGTCGCCGAGGTGGCTCTGGGCCGCTTGTCCCGACTGCTTCCTGGCTCAGAAGCCCAGGCGCCACACAGTGTCCTGTCGACCGAGTTGTCGCGTCATCGTCGCTTCTCGTCGCTGGCCGCTGACCTCGATGATTTCCGCAAGGTTCGTGATGCCCACGGCGGCACCGTCAACGACGTGATCCTTGCGGCGATCACCGGCGGCATCCGTGGCTGGATGCTGACTCGCGCCGAGCCTGTCACCGCCAAGACGCGCTTCAGGGCCATGGTGCCTATGTCAGTCGTGTCGGATGACGGACTCCCGACGTCGCTCGGCTCCAAGGTGCGCGGTCATTTGCTGTCCCTGCCGGTCGGCGAGACCAACCCGGTCGTACGGCTGCACCAGGTCTCGTACGCGTTGAAGGACCACCGCGAGACTGGTTCCGCTGTCGCGGCCAACAAGCTGGCCAACCTTCCGGGCTTCGCCACCTCGACCTTCCACGCTGTTGGTTCGCGCGTCGCTGCGTCCGAAGAAGGACGCGGCCACCAGATCGTCATCACGAATGTGCCAGGACCTCAGGATCCCGTGTACATGGCGGGTGAGGCGATCACCGAGGTCTATCCCTGCATTCCGTTGAGTGGCAGCCGCGCGGTGGCCATCGGCGTCACCTCCTACACGAACAAGGTGTTCTTCGGCATCGTCGGCGATCGCGATGCGGTGCCCGACGTCGACGTACTCGCGCAATGCATCGAGGACGCAGTGCTTGAGCTCGTCGAGACGGTCGACAAGCGGAGCACCCATGCGCCGCGTGGCCGACAGCGTCCCACCAAGGCCTAGGGTGTGCCTCCCAATTCGATGGTCGGCTCGCGCGGCCCCGCATCCCGCCTGGCGGCGTTATCGTCGGTCGACGGTCAACCCCGGACCGCCTCCCTCCTCTGCCTTGCCAGCCGAGCGCGGATGCCACGCGCCCCGCTCGACCACCAATTGAGAGGCACACCCTAGCCATGCGGATCTATTTAGCAGTCGACGCCGAGCTGCTGGAGCGGCTCGCTGCAGGCGAGCGCATCAGCGCCCCAGCGTTCAGGGCTGAGAGCGAGGACGAAGAGGACGAGCTCGCGGCCCTTGAGGAAGCAGCCCAGCACGGGTCCGTCGTCGCGGCAGCGGATGTGGACGGCACCGATGACGTCACGCTCGAGGACATCGCGTCGTTTCACGTCGATCTCGACGGCACGGGCGACCTGGCGTGGTTCGCGACACAGGAGATCGACGCTGTGATCCGCGAGGCGCAGAAGCGTTAGCGCAGCTCTCGCGTACGTCCGAGGTGCGTGGCAGGCTGAACGTATGGCACTCGTGACCTACAAAGACCTCTGCATCGACGCCTGCGACGTCGCCGCGATGGAGGGATTCTGGGCTCGTACGCTCGGGCTCACCAGCGAGGTGCTCGCCGACGGTGATGCTGTGCTCAAGGGGGATGACCCGTCCAAGACGGTGTGGATCAACCTCGTCCCGGAGGCATTGAGCGTCAAGCAACGCGTGCACATCGACGTCAACGCCGCGTCGCTCGAACCGTTCTCGGTGCTGGAGCAGCAGTCCAAGGACGGTGAGTTCCCCTGGACCGTGTTCCTCGATCCCGAGGGCGGCGAGTTCTGCGTCTTCGTGCGCGATGAAGTCGACGCCTACCTCTTCTACGAAGTCTGCGTCGATGCGGTTGACCACCAGAAGATCACTGCCTGGTGGGCTGACGTGATGGGCGGCAACCTCGGCCACGACAAGCAGGGATTCTCCTGGATCGACAAAGTGCCCGGCGTGCCGTTCGAAGGATTCTCGTTCGCCACCGTGCCCGAGCCAAAGACCGTCAAGAACCGCATCCACTGGGACGTCACCCTCAACGATGGAGTCACGGTGGATGACCTCGTGGCGAAGGGAGCCTCGGTGCTCCGAGCTCCTGACAACGAGATCAGCTGGACGATCATGGCCGATCCCGAGGGCAACGAGTTCTGCGTCTTCGACCGCTGATCGCACGCCTTGTCGATCGAGCGTGATGGAATGAACCTGTGCCCCTCGACCTGAACACTGACGTCGTCACCCTGACCGCTGCCCTGGTCGACATCGCTTCGGAGAGCCTCGACGAGAAGCAGATTGCCGATGACGTCGAGGCTGCACTCACCTCGGCTGCACATCTCAAGATCGAGCGTGTGGGCCATACGATCGTCGCCCGCACCGACCTGGGCCGAGCCGAACGAGTCGTGATTGCAGGTCACCTCGACACCGTGCCTGCCAATGGCAACTTCCCGTCGCGCCTCGAAGGCGACATCCTGCACGGGCTCGGGAGCTGCGACATGAAGGGCGGAGTCGCGGTCGCTCTGCTGCTCGCAGCGCACATCGCTGAGCCGGTGCGCGACGTCACCTATGTGTTCTACGACGGCGAGGAGATCGCTGCGGAGTTCAACGGTCTCGGCAAGCTCGCGCGTACGCGGCCCGATCTCCTTGCCGGCGATCTCGCGATCCTGATGGAGCCGACCGCCGCCGGTATCGAGGCGGGTTGCCAAGGCACCATGCGTGCCGACATCCGGACAACTGGTGAACGGGCTCACTCGGCTCGCTCGTGGATGGGGTCGAATGCGATCCATGCGCTCTCGCCGGTGCTCGATCGGCTCATGACCTACGTACCTCGTGAGGTCGAGATCGACGGGTTGACCTATCGAGAGGGCCTGAACGCAGTCGGCATCAGCGGGGGAGTCGCCGGCAATGTCGTGCCCGACGAAGCCGTCGTCTCGGTCAACTTCCGTTTTGCGCCTGACCGCACCGAGGAGGAGGCGCACCGCCACCTTCAGGAGGTCTTTGAAGGCTTTGGGTTGATGCTGACCGACTCAGCGCCGGGCGCGCTGCCGGGACTCACCCAGCCCGCCACTGCGGCATTTGCCGCGACGGTTGGCGGCGAGGTCAAGCCGAAGTTCGGCTGGACCGATGTCGCGCAGTTCACCGTGCTCGGCATACCCGCGATCAACTACGGCCCCGGCGATCCGATATTTGCGCACAAGGCGGACGAGCACGTCCCTGTCGAGCAGCTCCGCCGCGTTCACCAGACGATGTCGGCTTGGCTGAGGCCATAGACCATCCGCGATTTGTGACACCCACGGCGCAACGGAGGCGCGATAGCGCCTTCAGCGTCACAAATCGCGGGGTCTAGACCGGTTCTGCGATCGGTCCTTGATCGAACTGCGTGCGATAGAGCTCTTCATAGCGCCCACCTTGCGCGAGCAGCTCGGTGTGATTGCCCCGCTCAACGATCCGGCCGTCCTCGACGACGAGGATGAGGTCGGCCGCTCGTACGGTCGACAGCCGGTGTGCGATGACGAGCGATGTGCGGCCAGTCAGCGCTGCGGAGAGCGCTTCCTGCACCGCGGCCTCTGAGGTCGAGTCGAGGTGAGCGGTTGCCTCGTCGAGGATCACCAGCTGCGGGCGCGCCAGCAGCAACCTGGCGATCGTCAGGCGCTGACGCTCTCCACCGGACAGGCGGTAGCCGCGCTCGCCGACGACTGTGTCGAGCCCGTCGGACAATGAGCGGATGAGGTCGTCGAGCCGCGCGTCGTGCAGCGCGGCCCAGAGCTCGTCCTCGGTTGCCTCGGGACGCGAGAGGAGGAGGTTGGAGCGTACGGACTCGTGGAACAGGTGACCGTCCTGGGTCGCCATGCCGAGGGTGCGCCGAATCGATGACAGCGTCAGATCGCGTACGTCGACACCGTTGAGGCGGATCGCTCCGCTGTCGACGTCGTACAGGCGCGGCACGAGACTCGCGATCGTCGACTTGCCAGCACCTGACGTACCGACCAGAGCGACGAGCTGACCGGGCTGGACGGTGAATGACACGTTGTGGAGCACGTCCACGCCGCCCCGGCTGTCGAGCTGAGCGACCTCCTCGAGCGATGCGAGCGAGACCTTGTCGGCCGATGGGTAGGCAAACGTGACGTCATCGAACTCAACGGTCACCGGTCCGCTCGGCAGGTCCGTTGCATCCGGCTTCTCGGCGATCAGCGGCTTGAGGTCGAGAACCTCGAACACCCGCTCAAAGCTGACGACAGCGCTCATGACCTCGACGCGTGCGCTGGCCAGAGCGGTCAGTGGCGCGTAGAGCCGGGTGAGCAGGAGAGCCATGGCCACGACATCGCCGGGATCGAGCGAGCCGCGGAGCGCATAGAAGCCGCCGAGTCCGTAGACGACGGCCAGAGCGAGAGCCGAGACCGTGGTCAATGCGGTGACGAAGATCGACTGCAGCATCGCCGACTTCACGCCGATGTCGCGTACGCGACGGGCTCGGGCGGCGAACTCGATCGACTCCTGCTCGGGGCGGCCGTAGAGCTTGACCAGCGTGGCGCCGGGGGCCGAGAAGCGCTCGGTCATCCGGGTGCTCATCGTGGCGTTGTAGTCGGCGGCCTCGCGCCGCATCGCCGCCAATCGACTGCCCATGCGGCGGGCGGGAATGACGAACACTGGCAGCAGGATCAGCGCAACGAGGGTGATCTGCCACGAGATGCTCAGCATGACGACGAGGGCAAGAGTCAGGGTCACGAGGTTGCTGACGACGCCCGAAAGGGTGTCGCTGAAGGCACGTTGCGCGCCGAGCACATCGTTGTTGAGCCGGCTGACGAGCGCGCCGGTACGCGTACGGGTGAAGAAGGCGACCGGCATCCGCTGCACGTGATCGAACACCTTGGTGCGCAGATCGAGGATCAAGCCTTCGCCGATGTTGGCCGACAGCCAACGGGTGAAGATGCCGAATCCAGCATCAGCGAGGGCGATCAGGGCGATCAGTCCGGCGAGCCTGAAGACCGTGCTGCGTGGGTCGCCATCAACGATCGCGTTGACGACCTGACCGGCCAGTACGGGTGTCGCCACCGCGAGCACCGCCGTGACGACGCTCATGATCAGGAACAGCACCAGCATGCGCTTGTGCGGGACCGCGAACGAGGCGATGCGCCGCAACGTCTCGCGGGTCACCTTGTGCGAGCCCTGGCTGTTCATCATCGTGCGGTGCAGCGCGGACCATGCCGTCGCATCCATGCTCATGTGCAGTTCTCCAATTGTTCGACCTTCAGTCTCTACCAAGCCACTGACGAACGTACGACCTCACGTCGACTTGAGGTCAACACCGATAGCCTCAAACCATGACTGAACGACGCGAAACTCATAAGGGGCCGATCCGGCTCCGCGGTGACCAGGTGCAGTCCAGCACGACGGATCAGCGGCTTCTCGACTCCCGTGGACCGACTGATTGGGTACACACAGATCCATGGCGTGTGCTGCGCATCCAGTCAGAGTTCGTCGAAGGTTTCGGCGCACTTGCCGAGCTTGGGCCCGCCGTCAGCATCTTTGGCTCAGCGCGTACGAAACCCGAAGATCCGATGTACGAAGCAGCCCGCCAGATTGCCGCGAAGCTTTGCGGTGAGGGCTACGCCGTGATCACGGGCGGCGGCCCCGGCGTCATGGAGGCGGCCAACAAGGGGGCGAGTGAGTGCGGCGGAGTCTCCGTCGGTCTAGGCATCGAGCTCCCGCACGAGCAGGGAATGAACGAGTACGTCGACCTCGGCATCAACTTCCGCTATTTCTTCGTCCGCAAGACGATGTTCGTGAAGTACGCGCAGGGCTACGTGGTCATGCCGGGTGGGTTCGGCACGATGGACGAGCTGTTCGAGGCGATGACGCTGGCTCAGACGGGCAA
Organism: Aeromicrobium sp.; assembly: GCF_036675695.1. Taxonomy (GTDB): domain Bacteria; phylum Actinomycetota; class Actinomycetes; order Propionibacteriales; family Nocardioidaceae; genus Aeromicrobium. Next base: position 3,253 of record NZ_JAKFEL010000263.1, on the reverse strand, counting down.
GATCACGTCGTTCCCGATCGTTCTCTTCGGCACCGAGTACTGGGGCGGCCTGATCGACTGGCTGCGCAACACGATGCTCACGGACTACAAGGTCAGTGCTGAGGACATCGACATGCTGCACATCACCGACGACGTCGACGAAGCGGTCGCCTGGTTCGTGGCCCAGGACATCTAGGCAAGGCCGCGGCGGGCGACCGCCGGTGGCCGGTCGCCCTTGATCGACGCGACCATGTCGAGCACCTGACGCGTCTCGGCGACATTGTGGGCGCGGAAGACGCGCGCTCCGTGCCATGCGGACACGGCAGTGGCCGCCAACGTGCCGGGGAGGCGTCGATCCTTGTCGAGATCGAGAGTTTCGCCCACGAAGTCCTTGTTGGACAGCGCCACCAGCACCGGCCAGCCGGTTGCCACGAGCTCGTCGAGGCGGCGGGTCAATTCGAGGCTGTGGCGGGTGTTCTTGCCGAAGTCGTGCGTCGGGTCGATCAGGATGCCGTCGGCTCGTACACCGGCCGCTACGGCCTTGTCAGCCAGTTCTGTGACGGTGTCGATGACGTCTGCGACGACATCCGCGTACGCAGCGCGGTGCGGGTCCGTACGAGGCCCGATTCCGCCGGTGTGACTGCAGACGATTCCTGCACCGTGTTGGGCGGCGACAGACGCCAACTCCGGGTCGTGGCCCGACCAGGTGTCGTTGACGAGATCGGCGCCCAGCTTGCACAACTCGTCGGCGACCTCACTGCGCCAGGTGTCGATGCTGATGATCAGGTCAGGGAATCGCGACCGCGCCTCAGCGACGAAGTCGGACGTTCGCCGAAGCTCCTCGGCCGCATCGACCTCGGGGCCATAGCCAGCGCGTACGCCACCGACGTCGACGATGTCAGCGCCCTCGGCGACGGCCCTGGCCAGATGCGCGAGGGCGGGCTCCAGATCGAAGGTCGCACCGTTGTCGTAGAACGAGTCCGGCGTGCGATTGATGATCGCCATCAGCGCGAACTCGCCCGGCCCGAACGCGCGCGAACCAAGCCTCAGAGTGTCCGGGGGGCGTGGCACGATCACACCCATGACCCTAGCCAGTGCAGCGGATGGTGTGGTGCGTTGTCCGTGGGGCGACGATCCCGCGATGATCGAATATCACGACACCGAGTGGGGCAAGGAGCTTCGCGGTGATCGTGAGCTGTTCGAGCGGATGTCGCTCGAGGCATTCCAGTCGGGTCTCTCGTGGCTGATCATCCTGCGCAAACGCGAGGGGTTCCGGGAGGCGTTCGCCAACTTCGATCCGGGGGTCGTTGCGACCTTCGGTGACGCCGACGTCGAGCGACTGCTGCAGGATGCTGGCATCGTCCGCAATCGCATGAAGATCGAGGCGACGATCAGCAACGCTCGCACGCTTCTTGGCCTCGATGAGTCGTTCACTGATCTGCTCTGGTCGTTCTCCCCACCTCCCCGCCCGGCGCCGAAGTCGTACGCCGAGGTCACTGCAACCACCCCAGAGTCGATCGCCATGGCCAAGGCGCTCAAGAAGAAGGGTTTCCGATTCTTCGGGCCGACCACCGCCTATGCGCTGATGCAAGCCACCGGCATGGTCAACGACCACCTCGAGGACTGCGTCGCTCGCTGAGGCGTGGCTCCCGGCTATTCGGGTGAAAATACTTACCATCGGAGCATGAGCAACTCCCGCAAGTCGGCACGGTCCCGCAGAGTCCTCGCGGCGACCGCGCTGCTCATCACGGCGGTGATCTTCGCGGCCGGCGCCATTGCCGTCTCGACGATCCCCGTGCTCGTCGGTGCCACGATCTACGCCGTCGGCGCAGGTCTTGTGTCTGCGCGACTCATCGCCAACGATCTCGGTCAGATGCGACGCGACTGGGCGAAGGACCGAGCCGAGATCGCCAACCAAAATCGGCTTCAGACGGCTGCCCGCTCACGGGAGAACACCGCGTTCGCCGAGCAGATGGCTTCACGCATCCGGCACAAGGATGCGCAGATCGAGAACCTTCGCGACTCCTTGGTCACCGCCGAGATCGACCTCGCCAAGACTCGCGAGCGTGTGTCAGCCGAGCGTGCCCGTGTGAACGCCCTGACGGCTGACCTCAGTTCTGCTCAGTCGGACGTCGAGTCGGCTCGTCGCGATCTGATGAAGGCCAATGACGCGCTCGCGGCGAGCGAGGCCGCCGAGATCCAGGCCCGCGCCGAGGTCGTGGCGTGGGAGCAGTCGGTGACCGAGGACCAGCTCCGGCAGCACCAACGCCCAGCCTGATCAGTCAGCGACCGCTGAAGGTTGGCTTCTCCTTGGCGAGGAATGCCTTGACCGCTGCGAGGTGATCCTCGGACGCACCGGTCAGCGCCATCTTCTGCGCCTCTTGGTCCAGCGAGGCAGGCAGATCATTCGTCGCCGAGAACGCCAGCGAGCGCTTGATCGACGCGTACGCCAGCGTCGGCCCATCGGCGAGCGAGCGAGCCAGTGCGGCAACCTCGGCATCGAATGCTTCATCGTCGACGACAGTCGTCGCCATGCCGAGCTCCATCGCTTCGTCGGCGGGAATCGTACGAGGCTGCAGCAGGAGCTGGGTGGCGCGACCGAAGCCCACGAGGCGGGGGAGTGTCCACGATGCACCGGTGTCACACGACAGTGCGATGCCTGCGAAGGCGAGGTTGAACCCTGCCGAGCGACGCAGCAGTCGGAAGTCGGCGGCGAAAGCCAAAGATGCGCCGGCACCTGCGGCGATGCCGTTGACCGCAGCGATCACGGGCTTCGGCATGGTCGCGATCGCGGTGACCGCCGGGTTGTAGTGCTCCTGGACCGTGTCGGACAGCTGGCCCGGATCGTCAGACGTCAGCCCAGCGACGTGTTCCTTGAGGTCTTGGCCGACGCAAAACGCCCGCCCAGTGCCGGTCAGCACCACGCAGCGAGCTTCGCTGTCAGCGGCTGCCTGGTGCAGCGCGTCCCTCAGCGCGACCTTGGTATCGGTGGTCAGGCTGTTCATGGTGTCGGGCCGATTGAACGTCACGGTGGCCACGCCGTCGGCCACCTCGTACGTCACCGGGGGGCTGTTCTGGTCGCTCATGATGGTCTCCTGTGGGACTGCGGTCGAAGGTGTTCGCGCCATAGGCGATAATAGGAGGCACGCGTCCAGCAGTTTCAGCCGGACGCATCGCGACGAGAGGGGAACTGATGGCCGCCATGAAGCCACGGACCGGAGACGGCCCGATGGAGGTCACCAAGGAGGGACGCTGCATCGTCATGCGCGTTCCA
>NZ_JAKFEL010000025.1:0-16196 GCF_036675695.1 Aeromicrobium sp. | reverse complement strand
GCAGCAGCACAAGAACACGCGCAAGTCGACCGAGCCCGAAGTCACGGCCGAGACGACTGAGGTCGACGTCGAGCAGAAGGTCAAGCTCGACGATGACGTCGACTCGATCCTCGACGAGATCGATGACGTGCTCGAGGAGAACGCCGAGGAGTTCGTTCGCAGCTTCGTCCAGAAGGGCGGGCAGTGATGCTCCCAGACGGCAATCGCCTGTCCGGATCGTCCTCGTTCGCTGACTACCTCGCCTCAACTGCACCTGACCTGATGCCGGGCGCCGCTGCCCGCGGCGCCGGTGGAAGCCACGGCGACCTGGCACCCCACGGCACCACGATCGTCGCGGCAACCTTCGATGGCGGCGTCGTCATGGCCGGAGACCGCCGCGCCACCATGGGCAACGTCATTGCACAGCGCGACATCCAGAAGGTCTTCCCGGCCGACGAGTTCTCCTGCATCGGCATTGCCGGCAGCGCCGGACTCGCGATCGAGCTCGTACGACTGTTCCAGGTCGAGCTCGAACACTACGAAAAGATCGAAGGCATCGTCCTATCGTCCGACGGCAAGGCCAACCGCCTCGCTGCGCTGATTCGAGGAAACCTCGGCCTGGCGATGCAGGGGCTCGCTGTTGTACCGCTGTTTGCCAGCTTCGACCTCGAGACATCCGCGGGCCGCATCTTCTCGTACGACGTCACCGGCGGTCGTTACGAAGAGCACGCGTTCCACTCGGTCGGCTCCGGCTCGATGTTCGCCCGAGGAGCGCTCAAGAAGCTCTACGGCCCCGACCTCACCGAAGCCGACTGCGTCACCGCGGTGATCCAGGCGCTCTACGACGCTGCCGACGACGACTCGGCCACCGGCGGGCCAGACCTGACCCGACGCATCTTCCCGATCGTCGCCGTGGTCACCGCCGATGGCTACCGTCAGCTGGCGGAGGACGAGGTTGGTGCGATCGCCGACGACGTCATCGGCGGCCGCCTCGTACGTCCCGACGGCCCGACCGCCCCACTGAGCTGAGAGGAGAGATCAGATGACACAACCGTTCTACGTCTCACCCGAACAGCTCATGAAGGATCGGGCCGACTTCGCCCGCAAAGGCATCTCTCGAGGCCGCAGCGTCGCGATCCTCCAGTACGCCGACGGCATCTTGTTCGTGTCGGAGAACGCCTCCAAGGCACTGCACAAGGTCAGCGAGATCTACGACCGAATCGGCTTCGCCGCAGTTGGTCGCTACAACGAGTTCGAGAATCTCCGCATCGCCGGCGTACGCCTTGCCGACATGCGCGGCTACTCCTACGACCGCCGGGACGTCACCGGCCGCGGACTCGCCAATGCCTACGCACAGACACTCGGCACGATCTTCTCCTCAGGCGGCGAGAAGCCGTACGAGGTCGAGATCTTCGTCGCCGAAGTTGGCGACTCCGCCGAGGAAGACCAGATCTACCGTCTGACCTACGACGGATCCGTTGCTGACGTTCAGGGATTCGGCGTCATGGGCGGTCAGAGCGAGCAGGTCGAGGCACACCTCGGTGCGCACTTCAAACCTGGCCTCACCCTTCCCAAGGCGATCAAGATCGCGGTGGAGGCGCTCGGGCATGACGTCGAGCCGGCTCGTACCGTCGAGGCCTCGGCACTCGAGATCGCGGTCCTGACTCGAGCACGCTCGCAGCCGCGGAAGTTCCGTCGCGTGAGCGAAGCGGACGTTGTCGCGGCTCTGGGCTCCTGACAAACCGCTGAGGTCTGTGCGGTGTCGACGCCGTGTTGTCCCGCAGTGTCAGGCGGGCGTGACTAGGCTGAGCCCATGGATCGGCGGATCTTCGGCATCGAGAACGAGTACGGCGTCACGTGCTCGTTCAAGGGCCAGCGCCGTCTGTCACCTGACGAGGTAGCTCGCTACCTGTTTCGCAGGGTTGTCTCGTGGGGACGCAGCAGCAACGTGTTCCTCCGCAACGGCGCCCGCCTATACCTCGATGTCGGCAGCCATCCCGAGTACGCCACACCCGAGTGCGATGACCTGGTTGACCTCGTCACGCATGACCGGGCAGGGGAGCGCATCCTCGAAGGCCTGATGATCGACGCCCAACAGCGGCTCGCCGACGACGGCGTCGAGGGCGACATCTACCTCTTCAAGAACAACACCGACTCGGCCGGCAACTCGTACGGCTGCCACGAGAACTACCTCGTGAGCCGAGCGGGGGAGTTCAGCCGCCTCGCCGACGTGCTCATACCGTTCCTTGTCTCACGCCAGATCATCTGCGGTGCCGGCAAGATCCAGCAGACTCCTCGCGGCACGATCTTCTCGGTCAGCCAGCGCGCTGAGCACATCTGGGAAGGCGTCTCTAGCGCGACGACTCGTTCCCGACCCATCATCAACACCCGTGACGAGCCGCATGCCGATGCCGAGCGGTTCCGGCGCCTACACGTGATTGTCGGCGACTCCAACATGAGCGAGACGACCACTCTGCTCAAGGTCGCCACCACCGATCTCGTCCTCCGGATGATCGAGGGAGGTGTGTCGATGCGCGATATGACGCTCGACAACCCCATCCGCGCAATCCGCGAGATCGCCCACGACATGACTGGCCGCAAGAAGGTTCAGCTGGCCAACGGCCGCGAACTCTCCGCCCTGGAGATCCAGGCCGAGTACTTCGGCAAGGCCGCCGAGTTCGTCGACCGCCACGGGCTGCATACCCCGACCATCACTCGCACGCTCGACTTGTGGGAGCGCACGCTCAAGGCCGTCGAGTCCGAGGATCTCTCGCTCGTGGAGCGCGAGATCGACTGGGTGATCAAGTACAAGCTGCTCGACCGCTATCGCTCAGTCCACGGGCTCAGCTGGGGCGATCCGCGCATTGCCCAGCTCGACCTCGCCTATCACGACATCCGCCGCGATCGCGGAATCTTCTATCTCCTCGAGAAGAAGGGCGCCGTGGCTCGCGTGACGAACGACCTCGACGTGTTCGCTGCCAAGTCGATCCCACCGCAGACAACGCGCGCTCGCTTGCGAGGTGACTTCATCAAGCGTGCCCAGGAGCGTCGCCGTGACTTCACCGTCGACTGGGTGCACCTCAAGCTCAACGACCAGGCACAACGCACCGTGCTCTGCAAGGACCCGTTCCGCTCCCACGATGAGCGCGTGCAGAGGCTCATAGACGGTATGTGACCGGGCTCAGCATCCTCTTGGGATCTGTCGATACGATGACCAACGGCCCTTCCACCGATCCAAAGGTTTCTTTCGTGCGCCGTCTCCTCGTGGCAACTGTTGCCGCCACCAGCTTGGTTCTTGCCGGATGCGGCTCCGACGACGCCTCAGGCGGTCTGGGCGACATCAAGGTCAGCACGGACACCAAGCCCAAGGTCACAGTCGGCAAGGACTTCAAGGCCACCAAGACCAGCTCGAAGGTCCTCACCGCCGGCAGCGGCGACGAGCTCGCCGAGGGCGACGCCGTCAAGGTCAACTACGTGGCGATCAACGGACGTACGGGCAAGGAGTTCGACAACTCCTTCACCAGCGACAAGCCGCTGACCCTCACGCTCGCCGAGACGTCGATCCTTCCCGGATTCGTCAAGGGACTGAAGGGCAAGACGGTCGGCAGCCGCGTACTGGTCGCAATCCCACCCAAGGACGGCTTCGGCCAAGCCCAGGCCGAGCTCGGTATGAAGAAGGACGACACCATGGTGTTCCTCTTCGACATCATCGCGAAGGTTCCCGAGATCGCGAGCGGCAAGGCCAAGGCGCTGCCCAAGGATCTACCCAAGCTGATCCTCGATTCCAACAAGCAGCCCTCCAAGTTCAAGAAGACCTCCAAGACTGCGGCCAAGGCGACCAAGGCCAGCTCGCACGTCGTGATCCAGGGCACCGGCCCGACCATCAAGCTCGGCCAGACGCTCAGCGTCCACTATCTCGGCCAGATCTACCCGGCCGGCAAGACCTTCGACTCGTCATGGGCACGCAAGGCTCCATCCTCGTTCGCGCTCGCTGAAGGCCAGCTCATCAAGTGCTGGACCGACGAGCTGGTGGGCCAGAAGGTCGGCAGCCGCGTCGTTCTGGTGTGCCCGGCTGACGTCGCGTACGGCAAGGAAGGAAGCGGCGAGGACATCAAGGGTGGCGACACGCTGATCTTCTCGATCGACTTGCTCGACGCTTCCTGACATCCTCCTCTCATGGCCGAGCGCAAGACCGAGAGGTTGATGAACCTCATCTTCGCTCTACTGGTGAGCAAGCAGTTCCTCACCAAGGTGCAGATCCGTGACGCAATCGCCGACTATCGCGATGCACCAAGCAGCGATGCATTTGACCGCATGTTCGAGCGAGACAAGGAAGAGCTCCGCGAGCTCGGCATACCCGTCGAGACCGGCGGGAACGATGTCTACTTCGACGACGAGGTTGGCTACCGCATTCGCCGAGACGTTGCCGAGCTGTCTGATCTCGAGCTGACGCGCGAGGAAGCAGCCGTCATCGGACTCGCGACGCAGGTTTGGGAGCACGCGGGTCTGGCCAACGATTCGACCACGGCGCTGATGAAGCTCAAGGCGATCGGTGTCGATGTCGACACCTCGGTGCTTCGCATGGCCGAACCCAAGCTCTCGACCAATGAACCGTCGTTCGACGCAATGTGGGACGCCGTGACACGCAAGATCCCGGTGTCATTTGTGTACGCGCGCCCGGCTCGCGAAGCCATGGAACGTCACCTGCAGCCGTGGGGGATCATCTCCTGGCGCGACCGGTGGTACGTCGGCGGATTCGACCTCGATCGTGAGGGCCCGCGCATCTTCCGACTGTCCCGAGTCATTGGTGACGTCAAGACGACTGGTTCGCCCGGATCGTATGAGGTCCCTGAGGGAACCGACATGAAGGATCTCGCTCGCGGACTGTTCCCGTCGCCTCCAGACGAGGCAGCAGTGCTTCACATCCGCAAGGGTCGCGGCCTGTCACTGCGCCGTCTTGCCGAGAAGGTCACCCCGATCAATGGTGACCTCGACGAGGTCGAGATTCGCTATTCGTCCGACTGGGAGCTTGCCTCCGAGGTCGCGTCATATGGCCCCGACGTCGTGGTGATTTCGCCGTCGTCGGTGCGCGATGCCGTGGTCAAACGGCTGCAGGCCGCAGCCAGCGGGACGGTGTCGGCATGACGAGGTCGAGGTCGCAGGTCGTGCGCATGCTTGCGCTGGTGCCGTACCTACAGTCGCACGGTGGCATTCCGGTCAACGAGGTCGCCGCCGAGTTCGGTGTGAAGCCCAAGCAGATACGCGATGACCTTCGACTGCTGATGTACACCGGCGTGGGCGAGTATCCAGGCGAGCTCATCGACTTCGACTTGACCGCTCTCGAGGACGACGGAGTCGTCTCGATCCGCGACGCCGAGTTCATGAGTCGCCCGCTGCGCATCAGCACGAGCGAAGGCGTCGCGCTGATCGTCGCGCTTCGCACACTCCGCGCCTCCGCGAGTGGCGAAGAGCTCACGGTCATTGACAGCGCGCTGTCGAAGCTTGAGACGGCAGTGGGCGACACGGTCACAGCACCGGTCGACGTCGTGTTGGACGAGGTTGATCCGACAACTCACGCGACGATCGTCCAGGCCCTCGCATCGGGCAAGAGGCTCGAGCTGACGTACGCCACGGCCTCGCGCGATGAGCAGACGGATCGTCACGTCGATCCGCGACGACTGTTCACCGAGCAGGGCAAGCTCTACCTCGAGGCCTGGTGCCTCAAGGCCGAGGACCTGCGGTTCTTCCGTCTCGACCGCATCGTCGCCGCCGACGTGACATCGTTCGATGCCGAGGAGCATGACGTCACGCCCCGCGACCTCTCCGACGGGTTCTTCACCGTGGGGGAGGAGACCCCGTACGCGCTGGTCGACCTGCATCCACGAGCCCACTGGCTGACCGAGTACTACCAGGTTGATCTCCTCGAGCAAGCCGATGACGGCACCTGGCGTGCGCGGCTCTACGGCGCCGACTGGAGCTGGCTGCGGAGGCTGGTGCTGCGCAACGCCGGCTCGGTTGCGGTCATCGAACCTCCCGAACTCGCCGCAGACGTAGCCAGTCAAGCTGCCCTTGCACTTCGCGCGTACGATGCTGACTAGGTAGAACTTCGTAGAAGGAGCAGTCATGTTCGGCTTGGGCAGCACAGAACTCTTGATCGTGCTGGGAGTCGTCGTCCTCATCTTCGGTGGCAAGAAGCTCCCCGAGCTCGCACGTGGATCAGGCCGTGCACTCCGCATCTTCAAGTCCGAGGTCAAGGATCTGGGCACCGACGAGCCCGATACCAAGCGCGACGCCATCGAGTCGGCTGAAGCGGACAAGAAGCCCGAACAGGGCTGAGGTTGGCGCCTCGGCGCGGCACGCCTACCCCTCCGGGCGGCACGATGCCGCTCATCGAACATCTGCGTGAGCTCCGCACACGCCTGGTCAAGTCGCTCCTGGCCATCTTCATCGGCACGGTCGTCGCGTGGTTCTTCTATGACCAGATCCTCGACTTCCTGACGCACCCGTACAACGACATCAAGCCGTTGCTCGAGGAGCGCGGTATCGAGTCGGACATCGTCATCACCGGAATCGGTGGCGCCTTCACGTTCCAGCTCAAGATCTCGCTGGTTTCGGGCGTGCTCCTGACCAGTCCGATATGGCTGTGGCAGTTGTGGGGATTCATCCTCCCCGCGATGCACCGCAACGAGAAGCGTTGGGCGCTGCTCCTGACCGCGACGGGTGTCCCGCTCTTCCTTGCTGGCGCGGCCCTGGCGTACGTCGTGCTCCCGAAGGCCATCGACGTGCTGATCGGCTTCGTTCCCGATGGCGTGGGCAACCTCGTCACGGGTGCGGAGTACTTCGACTTCGTCATCCGGATGATGTTGGTGTTTGGCGTTGCGGCGGAGATTCCTCTCGTCGTGATCCTGCTCAACCGCATCGGCGCGGTCAGTGCCCGGCAGCTGGCGTCGGCGCGACCGTGGACCGTGATCGGCATCTTCGTGTTTGCCGCTGTGGCGACCCCGAGCACCGACCCGCTGACGATGCTGTTCCTCGCGGTCCCGATGCTCGTTCTGTACTTGGTGGCTGAGGTCATCGCCCGAATCAGCGATCGACGCAAGGGGAAGTCCGCTCCTGTGGAGCTGTCCGACGACGAAGCGTCGCCGTTGGATGACGAAACCTCCCCGCTGGGAGACTGACCGGCCATTACGCTGGGCGCATGCGTTTCGCGATCGTCGTCAACCCCACGTCAGGCAAGCGCCATGGCGAGACGATTTCCGCACAGGCTGCTCAACGCCTTGGCAATGCGGGCCATTCGACAATCATCGTCCAGGGTGCCGATGCGGCTGCCGCACGTGATCAGCTCAAGCTGGCAATCGACGGGGGACTCGACGGCGTGCTGGTTGTCGGAGGCGACGGCGCATTGCACGGGGTCCTCGATCATGTCGCCGACTCGGATCTGGTCTTCGGGCTCATCCCGGCTGGCACGGGCAACGACACGGCCCGATCACTCGGCATCCCCGTCAAGGACGTCGACGCCGCCGTCGATCTGATCATTGCCGGCAACGTGCGTACGATCGACCTCGCGCGCGCCGACGAGGCGTACGTCGCGACCGTTGTGGCCTCGGGGTTCGACTCCAAGGTCAACGAGCGCGCCAACGAGATGACCTGGCCGCGCGGCAACATGCGCTACAACATCGCGATGGTCGCCGAGCTGCGGGCGTTCGAGCCGATGCCGTTCACGCTCGTGCTCGATGGCAAGACGATTGAGCGCGAAGCGATGCTCGTCGCTGTCGGCAACGGCCCGTCGTTCGGCGGCGGGCTTCGCATCTGCGAAGGTGCCGAGATGGACGACGGTCTGCTCGACGTCGTCGTCATCAACCCCGTGAGCAAGCCCAAGCTGCTCCGTGTGTTCCCCAAGCTCTACAAGGGCACCCACATCACGCTCCCGGAGTTCGAGCGTCACCTGGTCAAGGAAGTGACGCTCACGTCACCCGGCATCGTTGCGTACGGCGACGGGGAGCGGCTCGGCCCGCTTCCGATGACAACACGCATCCAGCCCGGCGCGCTGCGGGTCTTCGCACCACCTGCCGCCACGTAGGCTGGCCGTATGACGACGCCCGCTGAGAAGTACGCGAAATCCCGGGCGGATCAGCAACATCCACTCCTGGCCTCCTTCCGTGATCTGTACGACTTCCCGCTCGACGACTTCCAGATCGAGGCCTGCAAGGTTGTCGAGGACGGCCACGGTGTCCTGGTCGCCGCGCCGACCGGCTCCGGCAAGACGCTGGTCGGCGAGTTCGCCGTGCACATGGCGCTCGCAAGCGGTCGCAAGTGCTTCTACACGACGCCGATCAAGGCACTCTCCAACCAGAAGTTCTCGGACTTCGTCGATCGCTATGGCGCCGACAATGTTGGCTTGCTGACGGGCGACAACACCATCAATGGTGAAGCGCCGATCGTCGTCATGACGACTGAGGTGCTCCGCAACATGCTGTATGCGGGCTCGAGCACGCTCACGGGTCTCGGCTTCGTCGTGATGGACGAGGTGCACTACCTCGCAGACCGCAACCGGGGCGCCGTCTGGGAAGAGGTCATCATCCACCTCCCGGAATCGGTCTCGGTGATCTCGCTGTCGGCGACTGTGTCGAACGCCGAGGAGTTCGGGGCGTGGCTCACCGAAGTTCGGGGTGACGACACCGTGACGATCGTCGAGGAGCGCCGGCCCGTACCGCTCCACCAGCACGTGCTGGTGGGTCGCAAGCTGTTCCCGCTGTTCGAGTCCGGTGGCACCGAGGTCAATCGGGCATTGGAGCGCATTGCGCGTGAGGACTGGCAGTACTCCCGGATGTCCAAGAGTCGGCCCAAGAAGGGCGGTCACCGGCCGCGCAGCCGTCACCGTACGCCCGGTCGCATCGAGCTTGTCGAGCGTCTGGACGCCGAAGGACTGTTGCCCGCGATCACGTTCGTGTTCAGCCGAGCCGGATGCGCAGCCGCCGTCCAACAGTGTCTGGATGCTCGCCTCAACCTGACGACGCCCGAAGAGCAGGCGGAGATCACCGCTGTCGTCGACGAGGCGTGCTCGCACCTGCCCGAAGACGATCTTGAGGTGTTGGGCTACTACGAGTTCCGTGAGGCGCTCGTACGCGGGATTGCGGCCCACCACGCAGGCATGTTGCCGACGTTCAAGGAAGTTGTTGAGGTGCTGTTCAGCCGGGGCCTGGTCAAGATGATCTTCGCGACCGAGACCCTCGCGCTCGGCATCAACATGCCCGCACGTTCTGTCGTCATCGAGAAGCTTTCGAAATGGAACGGTGAAACTCACGCCAACATCACGCCGGGGGAGTACACCCAACTCACCGGGCGCGCCGGGCGCCGCGGCATCGACATCGAGGGACACGGCGTCGTCCTGTGGCAACCCGGACTCGACCCCAAGCAGGTCGCCGGTCTGGCTTCGACGCGTACGTATCCGCTCAACTCGTCGTTCCACCCGTCCTACAACATGGCGGTCAACCTGGTCGGCCAAGTCGGGCGTCTGACGGCGCGGGAACTGCTCGAGCAGTCGTTCGCCCAGTTCCAGGCCGACCGCGCCGTGGTCGGTATGGCTCGGCAGATTCGCAAGGCCGATGACGCACTCGACGGCTACCGCGAGTCGGCACAGTGCCATCTGGGCGACTTCATGGAGTACGCCGCGTTGCGCCGCGAGATCAGTGACATCGAGTCTTCGGGTGCCCGTGAGCGACGCTCAGCAGACCGTGAGGTCGTGATTGAGTCTCTCGTCGGTCTCAAGCCGGGCGACATCATCAACGTCCCAGCAGGGCGCTGGGCTGGCATCGCCGTGGTTCTTGACCCCGGTACGCAGGCCGACCGCGAGGGACCACGCCCGATGGTCCTGACGGCCAACCGGCATGCCCGTCGGCTGGCCATGGTTGACTTCCCGACTCCCGTCAGCGTGATCACCCGCATCCGCATCCCGAAGTCCTTCAACGCTCGCAACCCGCAGGCACGCCGCGACCTGGCGTCCAGCCTGCGCAACCACGCCGAGGGAGTCGCCTGGAAGCCCAAGGTCGCGTATCGCGAGCACGGTCCGCGCAAGGACCCGCGCGTTGACGCTTTGCGCGAGAAGATGCGCGAACACCCGTGCCACGACTGTCCTGATCGTGAGTCCCACGCCCGCTGGGCAGAGCGCTACCAAAAGCTCGAACGCGACACCAAGAACCAGCGGTCACGCATCGAACAGCGCACCAACACCGTCGCCCGTCAGTTCGATCGCGTCTGTGAAGTGCTCGATGTGCTCGGCTACCTGGATGGCGACGAGGTCACCGAGGACGGCAAGAAACTCCAGCGTGTCTACAGCGAGCTCGATCTCCTTGTCAGCGAATGCATTCGCGAGGGCGTATGGGACAACCTCGACGCTCCTGAGCTGGCCGCAGCGATCAGCGGGCTGACGTACGAATCGCGCAATTCTGACGATGCACCGGCGCCACGTTTCCCGACCAAGAACGTACGTGATGTCGCTGACGCGATGAGCTCACTTGGTGCAGAGCTCGAACGGCTTGAGCGCGAGCATCGCGTGAAGTTTCTGCACCAGCCGGACTTCGGGTTCGCCCAAGGCGTCTGGCAGTGGTCCATGGGCGCCTCGCTCGACGACGTGCTCACCGACATGGAGCTCGCGGCAGGCGACTTCGTGCGCGCGATGAAGCAGCTGATCGACGTTGTGGCTCAAGTCGCTGACGCGTCTGGTCCCGGTCCGTTGCGCAAGACCGCACGCGAGGCACTCGACCTGCTGCGCCACGGTGTCGTGTCCTACACCTCGATCACGAGCTAGCGAGTCCTTCGAGGACCCGGTCGGCTGCCCCGCTGATGCCCCAGGTCTCGGCGAAGGCCCGGAACGCAGCCTGCTGGTCGGTCGACAACGCCTCGAGCTCCCACGCGGAGATCTCGCAGGCGTCGCGTTTGACGGCGACAACAGTGCGAGCGGCGGCGATATAGGCGGCTGAGTCCTTCAGCGACTGGCGTACGCGTGGCTTGATGGAGCTCGCAGGATCCTCTGCGGCGGCAATGATCCCGTCGAGGTCGCCGAACTCGTTCAGGAGTACAGCACCCGTCTTGTCACCGATGCCCGGCACACCCGGAATGCCATCCGAAGGGTCGCCGCGCATCACGGCGAAGTCGACGTACTGCGAGGCATCGATGCCATAGCGCTCGCGCATCCAGGCGTTGTCGACGAGATCGGGATTGCCGACACCGCCGCGCGATGTGTAGATGACTCGTACGGACCGTTCGTCGTCGACGAGCTGGAACAGGTCGCGGTCACCGGTGACCACGTCGACCGGCCCATCCCAGTCGTGGCTGAGCGTGCCGATGATGTCATCCGCCTCGGCTCCAGCCGCACCGATCACCGGTATGCCCAACAGCGCAAGCGCCTCGGCAATCAGCGGAACCTGAGGGCCGAGGAGACCTTCGGTCGTGTCGCCCTCGGCGCCGTCTTCACCGACGCGATGCGTCTTGTAGGTGTCCATGAGATCGACGCGCCATTGCGGGCGCCAGTCGTCGTCCCAGCACGCCACGATCGCGGCCGGCTTGAACTCGGTGCTGAGCGTCGCAACGAAGTCCAGCATGCCTCGGAGTGCATTGACGACCGTGCCGTCAGGAGCCTTCAGCGAGTCTGGCACTCCGAAGAACGCCCGAAAGTAGAGGCTTGCGCTGTCCAGGAGAAGTAGTCGTCCGTTGGGCATGCTCCGACCCTACTCAGGTCGCCGGCTGGTCGTCCTCGTTGATCTCCCGCTGCTGGCGCTCGCGGTACGCACGCCGCTGCTCCTCGACGCGTTCGCGGAGCTTCCGCTGGAAGTCCTCGTCATCTTCCGGGATCGAAGACGGATGCCGAATGGGTCGATCACGGTCGGAGACGACCGGACCGTAGTTGCCTTTGTACGGCATGGAACGAGCAGCCTGCGGCCTGCCGGCCACCAGCCACGCGATCGACCCGACAAATGGCAGGAGGATGATCAGCACAATCCACATCACCTTGCCGAGATTGCGGACTGATCCTTCGTCCGTGGTGATGGCGTCTATCAGACAGAAGATCCAAAGGCCGAGAACGAGGAACCCGACGATTCCATTCATGTAGAGCACAAGGTGTCTCCTGCCTGGATCTGAGTTGCCAAATCATGGCACCCCCGGAAGGTCACGCGCAGTTGAATGGCGACAGCGATCGGCGGTGCGTCAGGATCGCGCTCGCGGCTGCTTCAGGCCCGCCGGTATCGTTCCAGCGTGAGCGAGCGCAGCGAGGGAACCAAAAGCACAGGCATCAATTCGACGCCTTCGTACCGTGCCTTTTCAACGGAGGTGTCGAAATGAGCAGATGGCGCAAGGCACAGGCACTGGCAGCTTCCGAGGGTATTGATGCCCTCCTCGTCACTCCGGGCGCAGATCTACGCTATTTGACGGGCTATACGGCGCTTCCGCTGGAGCGGTTGACGTGCCTCGTTCTGCCCGCGCACGGCGATCCGACGCTGATCGTCCCGGCTCTCGAAGCAGCGGCAGCGGGTGCTTCCGGCGTTGACGTCGCCATTGCGACCTGGACCGAGACCGAAGATCCCTTCGCCCTGGTGACCGACCTGGTGGGGGACGCCGCGACGATCGGACTCGACGACCACATGTGGGCGTCCCGGGTGTTTGCGTTGAAGGATGCCCTTCCCAACTCGCGCCAGGTTCTTGCCGGACCACTCGTACAAGAACTGCGTATCCGCAAGGAAGCCGACGAGATCACCGCACTGCGGGAAGCGGGCCAGGCAATCGACCGCGTACACGCACGCATGGGGGAGTGGCTGCGTCCCGGACGCACCGAACGCGAGGTCGGCGCGGACATCGCCCGCGCAATCATCGATGAAGGTCATGAGACGGTCGACTTCGTCATCGTCGGCTCTGGTCCCAACGGCGCGTCGCCGCACCACGAGCTCTCAGATCGGGTGATCGAAGAAGGCGACCCGGTCGTCATCGACATCGGTGGCACCAACCACGCGGGCTACTGCTCCGACTCGACCCGCAACTACCTCGCAGGCGGTGCTGTTCCAGCCGAGTACGCCGAGTTCTATGGCGTCCTTCAGGCGGCTCAGCGGGCGCAGCTCGACTACGCCAAGCCAGGTGTCACCGCCGAGTCGGTCGACGCCGTGGGCCGCGCGATCATCACCGAGGCGGGTTATGGCGATCGCTTCATCCACCGCACCGGTCATGGCATCGGCCAGGAGACCCATGAGGAGCCGTACATCGTGGAGGGCAGCTCGTTGGTCCTCGAAGAAGGTATGGCGTTCTCGATCGAGCCCGGCATCTACCTCGAGGGTCGCTTCGGTGCCCGCATCGAGGACATCGTGGTCTGCACTGCCGACGGTCTCGAGGTCCTCAACAACCAGCCGCGAGAGCTCATCGCGCTGTGACGTCCACCTGGGCGCGCCCTAGGAACGCATGGCTGATTGCCGCGGTGCTGGGTGTCGTCGCCTCGCTGGGTTTCGACCCGGTTGGGATCCCGTACGCCATGGTTGTCTCGCTGGCGGGACTGATCTGGCTCGCCAGCGAGCTGAAGGACGCCCGCAAGCGCACGGTCGTCATCGCCGGCCTTGTGTTTGGCCTGGCATACATGGCGCCGCTGATCTGGTGGATGAACGCAGTCAGCAGTGCGGCCTACATCGGGCTCGTCATCCTGGAGACGCTGTTCTTCGCTCCGATCATGCTGGCTCTACGCGCGGCCACACGCCTGCGTGCCTGGCCTTTGTGGGGGGCGGCTGTCTGGGTCGCGGGAGAGTTCGCACGCTCTGTCTTCCCCTTCACGGGGTTCCCATGGGGTCGTCTCGCCCATACGTCGATCGACACGCCGTTCGCGTCGTACGCGCGCCTTGTCGCGATGCCCGGCACGAGCGCCGTCTTGTTCCTCGTCGCAGCGATGCTTCTCGTGCTGATCACCGGTTCGACCGTGCGCCGCAAGGCTGGCGCCGCCCTTTCCATCGCCGGGCTCGTGCTCGTCGGCCTCCTGCTGCCAACCGGGATCGCGGGCGCAGCAGGCACGCGGCAGGTTTCGCTCGTGCAGGGCGACGTACCTGGCGTCTTCCTCACCTGGCCACGCGGTGAGATCTTCGACCTTCATGCGGCCGAGACGGACAAGCTGGCCGAAGCGATCGAAGCCGGTGAGGTGCCCAGACCTGACATGGTGCTGTGGCCGGAGAACTCCACCGACGTCGACCCCAACTTCGACCAAGGCGTGCGCGCCCGTATCGAGGGCTTGTCCGCGCGCATCGGCGCTCCAATTCTCGTAGGTGGACTCCTCGACGGGCCGACCGTCGACACCTCCTACAACGCGGGCGAAGTCTGGGACGCCAACGGTCCGGGGGACAGATACGTCAAGCTCAAGCCAGTGCCGTTCGGCGAGTATGTCCCTGGACGGACCCAGTCCGACGGGGAGACGTCCCTGTACGCCCAGTACATCGGCGGGCTATTCAAGCGGTTGGCGCGTGACATCCCGCGCGACATGCTGGCAGGCGATGAGCCGGGAGCCATGGATATCGCCAACACCAAGATCGGCGACACGATCTGTTACGACATCGCGTACGACTCGGTGACTGGCCGAGCCATCGACGGCGGCGCCCAGCTGCTCGTTGTCCAGACCAGCAATGCGGCTTTCACCGGCACCTCTCAGCCCGAACAGCAGTGGGACATCTCGCGCCTGCGCGCCGTCGAGACTGGCCGATGGGTCGTCGTCCCTTCTACAAACGGCATCAGCGGCACTGTTGATCCAGATGGCAATGTCGTGCAGCGTGCCCCGATGCATGAGCCTGCGTTCCTCAACCAAGAGGTTGAGCTCGGCGACGGAAAGACTCCAGCGCTGCGCATCGGGGCACCGCTGGAATATCTCTTGGTGACCCTCGGTCTGGGAGCATGGTTCCTCAGCACGCGAAGGAAGAAGGGATGATCGCGCATGAGCACCTTGGTGATCATTCCGACGTACAACGAGGCCGAGAACATCGCCTGGATCACCGCAGAGGTTCTGACTCGCCAGCCTGAGGTCAACATCTTGGTCGCCGACGACGGCTCACCGGACGGGACTGGCGAGATCGCCGACAAGCTTGCCGCTGCCGATCAACGGATCAGCGTGATGCACCGCGAGGGTAAGCAAGGACTCGGATCTGCGTACCGGGCCGGGTTCGCGTGGGGGATCGAGCGCGGCTACGACGTTCTGTGCGAGATGGACGCCGACGGTTCGCATCGTCCCGAAGACCTGGGTCGGCTGCTCGAGGCGAGCGAACGGGGCGCCGATCTGGTTCTCGGATCGCGTTGGGTGCCCGGCGGGGGAGTCGTCAACTGGCCTTGGTACCGCAAGTTCATCTCCCGAGGTGGCACGTTCTACGCCCAGCTCATGCTCGGTTTGCCGATCAAGGACGCCACTGGCGGCTATCGGGCTTTCCGGCGCGAGACCCTCGAGCGGTTGCCGCTCGATGAGGTCGAGTCGCAGGGCTACTGCTTCCAGATCGACATGGCTCGACGCGTACTCAACGAAGGCATGTCGATCGTCGAGGTACCGATCACCTTCGTCGAGCGCGTACGTGGTGAGTCCAAGATGAGTGGCCACATCGTCCGTGAGGCTCTGTGGCGGGTCACCGTGTGGGGCTTGCAACGTCTCGTTCCCAAGCGATTGCGCTAGAAACAGAGAAGACCCCGACCAGCTGGTCGGGGTCTTGCACGGTGAGGCTTAAGCCGACTTCTTGGCCGGAGCCTTCTTGGCCGCCTTCTTGACGGGTCGATGGAGATGCGGAGGTCCGATCTCGCCACCACGGAGCAACTCAAGCCGCTCGGTGAGGATCTCTTCGAGCTCCTTGACCGATCGACGCTCAAGCAGCATGTCCCAGTGCGTGCGAACTGCCTTCTCGTTCTTGACGAGCGGTTCGCCACCTTCGACGCGCGTGCCGATCTGACCGGTCTTGGGGTCTTCCCATTCGTACGGGATGTCGGCCTCATCGGCCATCGTCACCGAGAAGGTATGCCCATCAGCGCAGATGTATTCGACCTGCTGACGGGGAGCCATTTCCACGCCGCGCTCGTCCTCGAAGCTCTGTGTCCCGAGTCGAGCGCCTCGCAATGCACGTTCTGCCATGGCAGTCCCCTTTCGTGTGCCTTACCTCTTCCAACGTAGGGGATGGACATGAGATTCCCCTAAGCGCGAGGTATTGGTCACACGTCAGTACGGACCA
>NZ_JAKFEL010000188.1:0-16223 GCF_036675695.1 Aeromicrobium sp. | reverse complement strand
TTGTGGCTTCTGAGTGTGATTACGCCCTGAGTTGTGGCACAATCGCGCCGGTTGTTACGCACACGATGGAGAGTTGATGGCTACCGATTACGACGCCCCCCGCAAGACAGAAGAAGAGCAGTCCGAAGACAGTATTGAAGAGCTCAAGGCGCGTCGCCACGAGAAGAACTCCGGCAAGGTCGACGAGGACGAGACCGAAGCGGCGGAGTCATTCGAGCTGCCCGGAGCCGACCTCTCACACGAAGAACTGGCCGTACAGGTCGTCCCGAAGCAGCTCGACGAGTTCACCTGCTCGTCCTGCTTCCTGGTTCACCACCGCAGTCAGCTCGCGTCAGAGAAGAAGAAGGGCGTCTTCATCTGCCGCGATTGCGCAGACTGAACTTTCGTACTTTTTGTGGAGCCGGTTCCGTGGGGACCGGCTCCTTTTGATTGTCCGTCGCGATGGGCTTCATGCCCGGTGGCAGATGTCCGGTCGACCTGACCCAGTAGGTCGCCGTGCCGCGGCGAACTGCCACCTTCACGAGCTCGATCGTCGCGCCGCCGATGATCGCCCAGGCAACCGCGTCCTTGGTGCTCACATCGGGATGGCGCCCATTGACGGGCGGCTTCTTGCCGGTCGCAGCCTTCCAGGTGAGTGCCGAGATCCGGCCAGCCAGAGCCCCGGCTGCCATCGAGGATCCTCGGTCCATGAGACGCCAGGCGCCCTTGCCCGGCCCCTTGGTCTTCGCGGGCGGCGCCTCTTCGAGCAGGCGCTGCTGGTCAGCCTTCTTGGTCTTCTTCGACATGCGTCGCCTCCTCGCTCGTAGAACCAGTGTGTCCCAGTGCCGCTGCGAGCGCCTCCGGTCGGCGGCTGGAGAGCAGCCAGTACGGCGTGGGGTCGCCGGCGTCGTTCACCTGCACCAGCACGCCGCGATCGAGATAGGGACGCGTCGCGAGGTACGCGCGGGCGTCGGCATCGACACCGAGCCGGGCTCGGTACTCGGCGCGGTGCAGGATCTCGACGTCACCCAGGTTCTTGTCGTCGAGCAGCGCCGAGCCCGCACGAAGGCCGTTGGCATCGACGCTGAGCCGGAGTGATCCGAACCGCCACACGGCGTATAGGCAGAATGCGCTGACGAGGACCGCCGTGACGATGGCAATCGTCCACGTCGTGGCGACGAGGAGGATCCAGCCCCAAACGAGGCCAAACACCAGGGCGCTCAACCACCAGGAGATCGGCGCCGTGAGTCGCTCGCTGTATGTCGTCACGCTCCCAGCCTGCCTCATCCCGTCTGGCCAGAGCGCGGAGGTAGGGTCGTCGCCATGACCGAGCGCAGCTGGGGGTCCCCCCGCGAGCACACCGTGAGGAATCCTCGTGAGCTCTGCGAGCAGGGGGCGGACACATTCAGGCTGTCATGCCGGTATGGCCGTATCGTGCCTTTCCTAGCGGTCGTGGCGGCATGACTGAGGTCAGTGTCACGCGGCTCGATGTGGGTGTACCGCTACCCGCTTACGCCCACCCCGGCGATGCCGGCGCCGACCTCGTCACAACCGTCGACGTAACACTTGCGCCGGGCGAACGCGCGCTCGTGCCGACAGGGATTGCCATCGCCCTGGCCGAGGGCTTTGCCGCGTTCGTCCACCCACGCTCTGGGCTCGCCCTTCGTCACGGTCTGTCGATCGTCAACACGCCCGGGACAATCGACGCCGGCTATCGGGGAGAGATCAAGGTCCTGCTCGTCAATCACGACCAGAACGACTCGATCCACCTGGTCAGGGGCGACCGTGTGGCCCAGCTCGTGATCCAACGAGTTGAACATGTCACCTTCGCCGAGGTCGCAGAGCTTTCCGACTCGGTCCGTGGTGCAGGGGGCTACGGTTCAACAGGTGGTCATGCGGCCACCGCAACCCGCGATGAGAGAAGCTGATGGCTCGCCTGCGCAAGAAGGACAGACAAGAAGTCGAGGACGTTGACGTCCCGGCTCCTGAGGCGCCCGGCGTTCGTGACCAGGGTCCCTGGGACTCGACCGAGAAGTCAGGCACAGAGGAGCAGGGCTACATCGATCTGGGATCGCTTCTGGTGCGCGGCGATGAGGGATACGCGTTGCAGCTGCCGGCGGACAACGAAGACGGCGAGATCGGATCCGTCATGTTGGTCGCAGACGACTCCGCGCTCGAGTTGCGAGCTTTTGCTGCGACCCGCTCTGGTGGGCTGTGGGACGAAGTGCGAGCGGACATCCTCGAAGAGGTGGCGCGTCTCGATGGCGAATGCACTGAAACAGAGGGGCCGTTCGGCACCGAGCTGCAGGTGACGATGCCCGCGACGATGCCTGACGGCGAGTCCGGAGTGCAGCCCAGTCTCATACTCGGTGTTGAGGGACCGCGTTGGATGTTGCGCGCGACGTTCCTCGGACAGGCGGCGTTGTTCCCCGCGGATCACCCGCTGATGTCAGCGCTGCGGAATGTGATCGTCGTACGTGGGTCCGAACCTCGGATTCAGCGCGAACCACTCCTGCTGACGATCCCTCCTAACGCCATAGCGGCCCCCCTCGAGGACTAGAATGAGAACCATGGGACGCATCAGCAAGACGCTCGAGCGGCTTTCGAGCGAGCACCAGGAGTCCAGCGAGCTCAAGCTGGACGCCGCCAAGGCAGGCTGCAAGCTCATCGCGAGTCAGCCCGACCGTGCTGTTGTCACCCTCCACGGGGTTCTGCGTTCCGTGACCCTTCGCCCGGTCGACGGCGTCACGGCCCTTGAGGCCGAGCTGTACGACGGATCGGCCAGTGTCACGCTGATCTGGCTCGGCCGGCGCAAGATCGAGGGCATCGTTGCGGGCCGTCAGCTCAAGGCGTATGGCCGCATCGGCACCCGCAATGGCTGCCGCGTGATCTACAACCCCCGTTACGAACTCGAGGCATGAGCACGCCGCACGAGACGGTTGAAGAGCTTGTTCGCGCCCGGTTGGCGACAGTGCTCGGCGGTCGTCGGGGCGTAGCGGAGAGCGCCGCACCTATCGCACTCTTCACCCTGTGCTGGATCACGACGCACAGCCTGAAGTTCTCGCTGACCGCGAGTGTGGGAGTGGCTGTTGCCCTGTTGCTCGTACGTGTCGTGCAGCGCTCGAATGTCCAGTTCGTCATCAATGCCCTGTTCGGCATCGGTATCGCGACGGTGTTCGCCGCCCGCTCCGGAGAGGCCCGTGACGTGTTCCTGCCGGGCATCCTGATCAATGGCGGCTATGCGGTCGTGTTCATCGGATCGATCCTGATCGGCTGGCCGATCGTCGGGTTCATGATCGGCAGCCTCGTCGGTGATCCGACCGGATGGCACGAGGACAGGCCACTGGTGAAGCTCTGCTCGCAACTGACGTGGATCTTGGCGCTGCCGTGTGTCCTACGCGTGGTCGTGCAGTATCCGCTGTGGGCAACTGACCACGTGGCGCTGCTCGGCACTGCCAAGCTGGCCCTCGGTTGGCCATTGCAGCTGGCATCCTTCGCGGTCATGGCCTGGCTGCTCGGCCGCAACCGTACGCCTGCAGACGCCGAGACCCGCGAAGTTCTGGGGACAGAGACCACATAGATTGATGGCATGCGCGCTAGAGAACTGGCAAAGAAGTACCCCACAGTGGGTGTGGAATCCGATGCGTGGAAGGCCGCGCAGACCATGGCGAGGGATGCGCTCCCTGGTCTGATCGTGCTGGCCGAGGACGGCTCACCCTACGCGGTGCTGCCTGGCTCACAGGTGCTTCGATTCGTGGTCCCGCAGTATGTGCAGGACGACCTCGCACTGGCCCGCGTCTACAACGAGGAGGCGGCCGAGGAGCTGTGCCGCCGTCTGACCGGGAAGACCGTCCATGAGTTGTTGCCGTCCAAGAACGACCAAGAGGAACTGCCTGTCGTAGACGGCGATGCCACGGCAATGGAAGTTGCTGCGGTCATGGCGCGAATGCACAGCCCAATCGTCGCGGTAGTGGAGGACGGAAAACTGTTGGGCGCGATCACTGCAAGCAAGCTGCTGGGCTTCCTGATGCCCGACACAGGCGCGGCCTCATGACGACAACCTTGGTGATCGTCGCGTTCATCGGGGCATACGTCCTCATCGCCACGGAGCGGATCCACCGAGTTGCCGCTGCCCTGTGGGGAGCCTCGATCATGGTCCTGCTCGGCGCCGTCGATGCGCACTCGGGATTCTTCAGCGAGGAGACGGGTGTCGACTGGAACGTCATCTTCCTGCTGCTCGGCATGATGATCATCGTCGGGGTCATCAAACAGACCGGCGTGTTCGAGTACCTTGCGATCTGGGCGGCCAAGAGAGCGCGGGGCCGGCCATTTCGGGTCATGGTGATGCTGATTCTCATCACGGCGATCGCCTCGGCTCTGCTGGACAACGTGACGGCAGTGCTGCTGATTGCTCCAGTCACACTTCTGGTCTGTGAGCGGCTCGGCCTCGATCCGATCCCGTTCCTCATTGCTGAGGCCATGGCCTCCAATATCGGCGGCACGGCCACGCTGATCGGCGATCCGCCCAACATCATCATCTCGAGCAAGGCGAACCTGACGTTCAACGACTTCCTGATCAACCTGGCACCGATCGTCGTGGTGCTTCTGGTCGTTTTCATCGGACTGTGCTGGCTGATGTTCCGGTCTGCAATGACGTACGACGAAGAGCGTGTTGCGGCCATGATGGAGCTGGAGGAGCGGGAGGCAATCCGCGACACCCGGCTACTTGCAAGAAGCATGATCGTGCTTGTCCTCGTGATGCTCGGATTCGTCCTCCACTCGGCGCTTCATGTCGAGCCGTCTCTCGTTGCGAT
The DNA here is from genome assembly GCF_036675695.1 of Aeromicrobium sp. Lineage (GTDB taxonomy): Bacteria > Actinomycetota > Actinomycetes > Propionibacteriales > Nocardioidaceae > Aeromicrobium. Next base: position 11,430 of record NZ_JAKFEL010000188.1, on the reverse strand, counting down.
GCTCGGTGCTGGGTTGCTTGTGGCCTGGTCCGGCGTCGAGCCCGAGGAGTACCTCGCGGAGGTCGAATGGCCGACGCTGGTCTTCTTCATGGGTCTCTTCATCATGGTGGGCGCGCTGGTCCATGAGGGAGTGATCGAGTCACTGGGCAAGTCCGCCACTGAGGCGATCGGAGATCACTACCTGCTTGCAGGCATGGGGCTCCTGTTCGGATCTGGCATTGCATCGGGCATCGTCGACAACATCCCATACGTCGCTACGATGGCGCCGCTGGTGGGCGATCTCGTACGTGAGGGTGGCGACGGCGCGGGAGTGCAGTCGTTGTGGTGGGCACTCGCACTTGGAGCTGATCTCGGCGGCAACGCGACAGCGGTGGGTGCGAGCGCCAACGTCGTGATTCTCGGAATTGCCGCACGCAACGGCCACCCGATTTCGTTCTGGCGATTCACCAAATACGGAATGATCGTGGCAACGGTGACGATCTCGGTGGCGGCTGTCTACTATTGGGCCCGCTACTTCGCCTTGGCTTGACCGTTGCGCTTCAGTGCTTGGGGGACAGCAGCTCGCCGAGGCGGTCTTCGGCGTCCTCCGGTGTGACGAACAGCAGCTCGTCACCTGCCTCGAGCGATCGATCGCTGTCGGGCGTCTGGATCGACTGATCGCGCAGGATCGCGACCAGTACGACATCGTCTGGCCACGGGACTTCGCTGACCCGCTTGCCGATGAACGGGGAGTCCTCGGGCATCGTGAGCTCGACCAGATTGGCGTTGCTCTGCCGGAACGTGAACAGTCGTACGAGATCGCCGACCGCCACTGCTTCCTCAACGAGAGCTGCCATGAGGCGCGGTGTCGACACCGAGACGTCGACGCCCCAGGACTCGCTGAACAGCCATTCGTTGCTCGGATGATTGACGCGCCCGACCGTACGAGGGACTGCGAACTCGGTCTTCGCGAGCAGGGAGATGACGAGGTTGGCCTTGTCATCACCCGTCGATGAGATCACGACGTCGGCTGACTCGAGCTGCGCCTCGGCAAGCGATGACAACTCGCAGGCGTCGGCGAGCAGCCATTGCGCTTCAGGAACTATGTCGGACCTGATCGACGAGGGGGACTTGTCGATGAGCAGCACGGTGTGACCGTTGTCGATCAGCTCTTGGGCCACGGAACGCCCGACGGCGCCTGCTCCTGCGATGACGACGCGCATCAGTCCGCCACCGGTCCAGCCTCGATGGCGGCGTGGGCGCGATCCGCGGCATCTTCACGCATGAACACGCTCAGGAAATCGCCTTCCTGGATGACAGTGTCTGCCGTGGCAATCAGTCCGGAACCCAAGCGCGTCAGGTAGGCAACGCGTACGCCGGTCTGTGCTTCGAGCCGGTCGATTCGCTGGCCGATCCAGGGGAACGGGACAAAGACGGTGTCGAGTCGTACGTCACCGGACTGGTCACGCCAAGCAGGCTCTGAGCCAGCAGGTACGAGACGGCGAAGAACTTGGTCGGCAGCCCACGGGACGGTCGCCACTGTGGGTACGCCGAGACGTTCGTAGACCTCAGCACGGCCCGGGTCGTAGATCCTCGCGACGACGGTGTCGACCTTGAACTGCTCGCGGGCCACCCGCGCGGAGATGATGTTGGAGTTGTCACCACTGGAGACTGCGGCGAACCCGTCGGCGCGTTCGATGCCGGCTTCCTTGAGCACCTCACGGTCGAAGCCGAGGCCAGTGACCGTAAGACCGCTGAAGCCCGGTCCGAGCCGCCGAAACGCGTCAGGGTTGGAGTCGATCACGGCTGTGGTGTGGCCGCGTTCCTCGAGGCTGTGGCTGAGAGTGGAGCCGACGCGGCCGCAACCCATGATCACGATGTGCACGCAGGCGACGCTACACCGAGTCGGGATACTGCGCGCACAGGATGTGACGCAGGTCTAGCATCGACTCTCGTGGGTATCACCGAAGGACTCAAGCGAGCACTTGTCGGACGCAAGCTCCGCAGCACCCAACTCGGAGAGACCCTCCTCCCGAAGCGGATTGCGCTGCCTGTCTTCGCCAGCGACCCCCTTTCGTCCGTGGCCTACTCGCCCGACGAGATCTTCCTGACGCTTTCGGTCGCAGGAGTCGGTGCGTACACCTACTCGTGGAAGATCGGTCTGTTCATCGCGTTCGTCATGTTGGCCGTGGTGGCGTCCTATCGCCAGAACGTTCAGGCATACCAGAGCGGCGGTGGCGACTACGAAGTTGCCACAGTGAACCTCGGCGCCAGCGCTGGACTCGGCGTTGCGAGCGCCCTGTGGGTCGACTACGTGCTCACAGTTGCGGTGTCGATCTCCTCGGCAGCGCAGTACCTCGGGAGTGCCGTGTCGGTCTTCCAGGGTCACGAGGTCGCTGTCGCGGTCACTGGTGTCGTGCTGCTGACTGCAATCAACCTCCGCGGAGCGAAGGAGTCCGGCACTGCCTTCGCGATTCCGACGTACGTGTTCATCGTCTCGATGCTCGCCATGGTCGCCTGGGGATTCCTTCGCGAGTTTGTGGGCGGCGGACTGCCTGACGCTGAGACGGCCGAATTCACGATCCTGCCGGAGGATCCGTTCATGTCGGGGCTGGGTGGGCTGGCATTCGCGTTCCTGCTGCTTCGCGCATTTGCCTCCGGATGTGCAACGTTGACGGGCGTCGAGGCGATTGCGAATGGAGTTCCCGCGTTCCGCCCGCCTAAGGGCAAGAATGCCGCGACGACTCTCCTCATCCTGGGGGCTGTCGCAACGACGCTCGCGTTCTCCATCGTCGTGCTTGCCAACATCACCAACGTACGCATCGCCGAGGATCCGGCCGAGCAGCTTTTGCGGCCAGACGGCAGCCCGGTCGGTCATGACTTTCACCAGGATCCGATCGTCGGCCAGTTGGCGCGGGTGATCTTCGATCACTTCCCGCCAGGGTTCCTCATCGTCACGGTGGCAACCGGGCTGATCCTGCTGCTGGCTGCCAACACTGCGTTCAACGGGTTTCCCGTTCTTGGCTCGATCCTCGCCAGAGATCGCTACATGCCTCGCCAACTCGACACGCGTGGCGACCGCCTGGCGTTCAGCAACGGCATCGCACTTTTGGCCTTCTTTGCGATAGCTCTGATCATCGCGTTCGACGCACAGGTCACTCGGCTCATCCAGCTCTACATCGTCGGGGTATTCGTCTCGTTCACGCTGAGCCAGGCGGGCATGGTGCGGCACTGGACCCGCTTGCTCAAGGACACGACTGACCGTTCCGTGCGGATTCGCTACAACCGCAGCCGCGCAATCAACGGTTTCGGCTTCATGGTCACCGGAGTAGTACTGGTGGTCGTCCTGATCACCAAGTTCACCCATGGAGCATGGATTGCCATCCTGGCCATGGTGATCGTGTTCCTTCTCATGAAGGCCATTCGAGGTCACTACGACCGGGTCTCCCTCGAGCTGGAGATCCACGATTCAGATGTCACGCTGCCCTCACGCGTGCATGCGATTGTCCTGGTCAGCAAGCTGCACAAGCCCACGATGCGGGCGTTGGCGTATGCGCGGGTGTCGCGGCCCAACACGATCGAGGCTCTGACCGTTGAGTTCGACCCGGCCGAAACCGAAGCAATGATGCAGCGTTGGGATGAGCTTGCGATCCCGGTTCCGCTGAAGGTCATCAACTCGCCCTATCGCGAGCTCGTACGACCGGTGCTCCGGTACGTGAAGGAGCTCCGCAAGGCCAGCCCGCGGGACGTGATCACGGTCTACATCCCCGAATACGTCGTCGGCCGATGGTGGGAGCAGCTGCTCCACAACCAGACGGCGCTGCGTCTCAAGGGCCGACTCCTGTTCATGCCCGGCGTCATGGTCACCAGCGTGCCGTATCAGCTTGACTCCGCCGGCAAGGCCAAGGAACGCCTCAGCAAGGAGCGACCCGCAGCAGGTGACGTGCGTCGCGGCTTCCAAGGTGACTGACCACGTGCAGGATCTCGTCGTCGACGTCGGTCCGATCGCGCACGGCGGGCACTGCGTGGCTCGGATCGACGGGCAAGTGGTGTTCGTGAGGCATGCCCTGCCGGGCGAGCGCGTACGGATCCAGATCACCGACAGCTCGAAGTCCTTCCTGCGTGCCGATGCCGTCGAGATCGTCGACGCCGCGCCAGGTCGCGTCACACCACCGTGTGCGTACGCGGGGCAGTGCGGCGGTTGCGACTTCCAACACGTCGATCCCGCTGTTCAGCGAACACTGCTTGGTGGTGTCGTACGAGAGCAGCTCCAGCGCCTGGCCGGGATCGAGTGGTCTGGTGAGGTCGAGCCCGTCGATCCTCCCGATCTGGGCTGGCGTACGCGAGTGACCTTCGCGGTCGACCATGACGGCAGACCTGGGCTGCGAAGGCACCGGTCGCACGACGTCATACCGGTTGATCGATGCGTCATCGCACACCCCGACATCCCGCCGGTTCTCGGCCACACGTGGGATGCCGAGTCGGTCGAGTCGATCGTCTCGTCGACGGGGGAGCGATTGCTCGTCACCGACGCCTCGATCTCCGACGAAGTGGAAGCCGCCGTGGACGGTGTGGTCGCCGTGGACGGAACCACACGGGGTGGCCGAGGCGCCCTCACCGAGCGAGTGCACGACAAGGAATTTCGAGTCTCGGGGTCGGGCTTCTGGCAGGTGCACCCTGCTGCAGCCTCAACCTTGGTCGACGCGGTGCTCTCAGGCGCGATGGCCAGAGACGGAGATGTAGTCGCCGACCTCTACGCCGGAGTCGGGCTGTTCACCGCCTTCCTGGCGGACGCGGTGGGGGAGACCGGCACCGTGATCAGTGTCGAGTCCGATCAGCAGGCGGCCAAGGACGCACGCCGCAACTTGCACGGATCGGCGCAGGTCAAGCTGGTCGGCGCCACTGTTGAGCGCGCGCTGCGAGAAGGATTGGTTGGCGTGCACGCGGATGTCGTGGTCCTGGACCCTCCGCGTACCGGCGCCAAGAAGGTCGTACCAGCGATTGTCGAGCTCTCGCCGCGACGGATTGTGTACGTCGCGTGCGATCCGGCGGCACTCGCCCGCGACCTGGCCACCTTCGAAACGCTCGGATACACGCTGGACGGCTTGCGCGCGTTCGCGCTGTTCCCGATGACGCATCACGTCGAATGCGTGGCGATTCTCGTACGGAAGTGAGCGAACTCCGTGCCAGAGTGAGGCATGCGCTTCGCCGACCCGTCCGTGTGCCCGAGCTGCGCCGCCCCGATCAGTGGGCGTTCGATCTGCACCAAGTGCGGTTTCGACCTGACCTCCCAGGCGGCCAGGGAGCTCTGGCAGACGTTGCTCCACGCCGATGCATTGCTGGAGAAGGCTCGTTCGACGGCCGCCCCGGCCGCCCCGGTCGCTGAACCGGCTGTGGCCGCCGCGACACTGCCCAAGGCGCCTGCGATGCCGAAGCCACCGGTCCAACGCAAGATGTCGACCGGATCGATCCTGTTGGGACTCGGGGCGCTTTGCATCCTCGTCGCGGGGATCATCTTCGTCACCGTGTCGTGGGGCTCGCTCGGCGTCACGGGCCGGGCACTCGTGCTGCTGGCATTCACCGCAGTCATTGGCCTCCTCGCCACATTGATCACTCGGCGTGGACTGAGGGCGTCTGCCGAGGCGATGTGGACAGTATTCCTGGGACTCGTGACCGTCGACTGGTTCGCCGCGTGGGACCAAGGACTTTTCGGTCTGGACGGCTTGTCTCCGGTTGCTGCGACAGCGGGATGGTCGACAGTGATGTTCGCGGTTGGCTCGTACGTCGTGCAATGGGCCAGGCCTCGACTCGAATCGACGAATGGGGGTCCCCCCAACAACGAGGGCGTAGCCGTTGGGGGACTCATTGCTCCGATGATCGTCGCGGGCGTTGCGCCGTGGATCGGTGGAGCGGCCATCGGTGTCGAGCTGTTCGATGAGGCGGACTGGACACCGTTCTGGTCCGCCCTCGTGGCGACGGCGTTCGTGGCGGCGTTCTTGCTGATCGCGTTGAGGCTCAAGCACCAGGTCACGTCGATCCTGCTCGCCATCGCCGGAGCCGTCGGGGTTGTGGTCATGGCCATTGCGGCCTTGGTCGAAGCGTTTGAGAACCCAAGTGCCGAGCAGCTCTTCACCGAGCGCCACGGCCTGCCCCTGCTCGTGATCGTGCTCATCGCGATTGCCGTCAGCATCCTCGAACGCCGTACGGCCATGGTCGCCGCCACGATTGCACTACTGGGTCTCGCGACGTTGATCGTCCTCCCGGTGGAGTCGGCGCACGGAGATCGAGGAGCCATGCTCGCCGTCGCTGGATTGGTGGTTGCCGGCGGGCTGGCGCTCAGGCGCGTTGACCCATGGTCAGCCGGAGCGCGTATCGGCACAGGGCTTCTCGGCACCGGGCTCGGCGCTGCCGCCCTGCCCTGGCTCGACACCGTCGGCACACTGGTCGAGGAGTCCTTCGATTCCACTGACGGCCTGGAGACGTTTTGGTCGCGGCCATCCATGATTGAGGAAGGTCCGGGGCCCTGGTGGCTTGCCGCCACCGTCTTCGGCGCTCTCGCGGTCGGTGTCTTCCTCGTCCGATGGTGGCCAGAGGCGAAGTCCGTACGTTTGTGGCTCGCGCCAGCCGCGATGGTGATCGCGCTGGTTGGTGCCATGGTTGCGCTGGCTGCGGGCGAAGTGCCGTTCACCATCGTTGCGCTGGTAGCGATCGCGATGGGCGCAGCACTGTCGGAGGCGCCACCGCGCGACAACCTCGTATGGAGTCTGGTCGGCCCTGCAGTCGTCGCACTAGCTCCGGTCCTGTCCTTGCCCTCGCGGTCAGCCACGCTGGTCGTCTGGCTCATCGCTTCCGCAGTGCTTGCCGCAATCGTGGTCCGGTCCAAGGACATGTGGCGGCGCGATCTCACGGCGTTCGCCGCCGCAGGTTGGGGCTTGGGAGCTGTTGGCATCGCAACCGAGCTCGCCGACCAACCCGATCGGTACGTCGCGCTCTCCCTGGTCATTGCCGCGAGTGTTGGTCTGGCAGTTGCGTCCGTGCCGCTGCGTTCGGTGATCGGCCGCCGCGGCGTTGAAGCTGCCACGGTCCTGGTCGCGGCCGTCGGCATCGGAATTGCCAGTGTGGGTGACGTGTCCCTCGGCTGGCTCGCCGCCATCTGGACTGTTGTTGGTGCGGCGGTCTCATTGATCTCGCTGTTCACACCAGATCGGCCCTACTTCCGTTGGGTCGGATTCGGAGCACTCGGATTCGCGTATGTGCTCCGCCTCGTTGCGAGCGATGTCGAGACGGTCGAGGCCTATACGCTCCCGTTCGGCGCCGTCCTCCTCGTTGCTGGTCTGTGGTGGATGCGCGGCAACCCGGAAGTCACGACAGTCAGGGCACTCGGATCAGGGTTGCTGCTCGCGTTGCTGCCAAGCCTTCCGCTCGCCTTGGACGAGCCGACCGGACTTCGCGCGTTGCTGCTTGGTATTGGTGCGTTCGTGGCCTTGACGATCGGTGTCGCAAAGAAGTGGAAGGCGCCGTTCGTGATCGGAGCCGCGATCCTGTTGCTGCTCGTTCTCGTCAACGTCGGGCCGCTTGCGCTCGCACTTCCGCGCTGGGTGCTGATCGCATCAGCTGGCGCGCTGCTGCTGGGCGCTGGAGTCACGTGGGAAGACCGGGTTCGCAACGGTCGCGCCGTCACCACATATGTGGCTTCCATGCGGTAGGACAGACCTATGGACGAGTTCCGGACGACCAAGCAGCTGCGGCGAGACGCACTCGTACAAGACGCGCTGCTCTTCAGCCTCGCGTTCACCATCGGAGCGTTGCTGTACTTCGCGGGACGAGGTGTGCACGCATTGCTCGCCGACAGCACGAGTGACTTCTGGTCCATCAGCCTCTCGGACGACCTTCTGCTCAGCGGGCTCATCGCCGGCGAGCTGTTCCTGATCTGGAACAACGGCTTGCGTCAGGGCATTCGTGGCCACAGCATCGGCAAGCACCGGATGGGCCTCAAGGTCGTCGATGTCGGAGATGACGCACCGACCGGCCCATGGAGGGGTTTGCTGCGCGGACTCGTCATGGCGGCGCTGCTCGATCTGTCAGTTGCTGCCATTCCAATTGGCCTCCCGACCGCCTTGCGTCGCCTGACCCCAGAGAGCTGGCATTTCGGGGGAGCGGCCTACCTCGCTCTCTTGGTACTTCTGATCCCGCTGCTCCTGCCAACGGGTCGCGGGTTTGCCGATTGGGTCACTCGTACCAAGGTCATACGTGCGGAAGGCGCTGATGCAGTTACCGCTTCAAGTCGACGCCGTGCTCTGGTGGCGCTCGACGTTGCCGGCGTCGCAGGTGTGCTCGCGGTCGCGCTGCTCTACATCTTCTTCTTCTCGCCGTTCCTGCTGCAGTTCCCGCGTCTCCTCTGATGGACGCTGTCTAGAACCTCTCGACATCATGTATCTTGATATCAAGACAGTTTGAATGAGAATGCTGTGTTAGGGCAACCTGACCATGCATTGTGAGCCGATGCTGGGCAGGATGGGACCTGACAGCGTGAAGGAGAAGACATGGCCGTCGACAGTTTTCAGTCCAAGGACTCACTCAAGGTCGGGGACACCTCCTACGACTACTACCGCCTGGAAGCGGTGACAGGTGAGGGACTCGACGTCTCCACCCTTCCGTTCAGCCTGAAGGTCCTCCTTGAGTCGCTGCTCCGCACCGAGGACGGCGCCGACATCACCAAGGCTGACATCGAGGCGCTGGCCGGCTGGGACGCCAATGCCGAGCCCAGCAAAGAAATCCAGTTCACGCCCGCCCGCGTGATCATGCAGGACTTCACCGGCGTTCCGTGCGTGGTCGACCTCGCCACGATGCGTGAAGCCATGGCTGACCTCGGGGGAGACGCCACCAAGATCAACCCGCTCGCTCCCGCCGAGATGGTCATCGACCACTCCGTGATCGCCGATGTCTTCGGTACGCCTGAGGCATTCGAGCGCAACGTCGAGATCGAGTACGAGCGCAACCGCGAGCGCTACCAGTTCCTCCGCTGGGGCCAAGGCGCATTCGACGACTTCAAGGTCGTCCCGCCGGGCACCGGCATCGTGCACCAGGTCAACATCGAGAAGCTCGCCCGCGTCGTCTTCGACAAGAACGGGACGGTCTACCCCGATTCCTGCGTCGGCACCGACTCGCACACCACGATGGTCAACGGCCTGGGCGTCGTCGGCTGGGGCGTCGGCGGCATCGAGGCCGAGGCAGCCATGCTCGGTCAGCCGATCAGCATGCTGATCCCTCGCGTCGTCGGCTTCAAGCTGTCCGGTGAGCTGCCCTCTGGTGCCACCGCTACGGACCTCGTGCTCGTCATCACCGAGATGCTGCGCAAGCACGGCGTGGTCGGCAAGTTCGTCGAGTTCTACGGATCGGGCGTCGGCGCCGTACCGCTGGCCAACCGCGCCACGATCGGCAACATGAGCCCCGAGTACGGCTCCACGATCGCGGTCTTCCCGATCGATGACGAGACCACCAAGTACCTCCGTCTGACGGGTCGCACCGAGGACGAGATTGCTCTCGTCGAGGCATACGCGAAGGCTCAGGGCCTGTGGCACAACGCCGACAACGAACCGCGCTTCTCCGAGTACCTCGAGCTTGATCTGGGCGACGTCGTGCCCTCGATCGCCGGCCCGAAGCGTCCTCAGGACCGCGTTTCGCTGACCGATTCGGTGTCGTCCTTCAAGACGGCACTCGCTGACTACGCAGGCACATCGGACGCAAGCAACAAGCAGTCGGTGACGCTCGAGGACGGTACGACGTTCGAGCTCGACCATGGCGCGGTCACGATCGCGGCGATCACGTCGTGCACCAACACGTCCAACCCGTCAGTCATGATCGGTGCCGGACTGCTCGCCAAGAAGGCCGTCGAGAAGGGTCTGCAGCGCAAGCCGTGGGTCAAGACGACGCTGGCACCGGGTTCCAAGGTCGTCACGGAGTACTACTCGAAGTCCGGCCTGGACGTCTACCTCGACAAGCTCGGATTCAACCTCGTCGGCTACGGCTGCACGACCTGCATCGGCAACTCTGGCCCACTGATCCCCGAGGTCAGCAAGGCTGTCAACGACGGCGACCTCGCCGTCACCGCTGTGCTGTCGGGCAACCGCAACTTCGAGGGACGCATCAACCCCGACATCAAGATGAACTACCTCGCGTCACCGCCGCTGGTCATCGCGTATGCGCTGGCAGGCTCGATGGACGTCGACCTCTACGCCGACCCGCTCGGCCAGGACGCCGACGGGAACGACGTGTTCATGAAGGACATCTGGCCGACACCGCAGGAGATCGAGGACGTCATCGCGTCGTCGATCGACTCCGACACATTCAGCCGTGAGTACGCCGACGTGTTCGCCGGTGACGAGCGCTGGCAGAACCTGCCGACGCCCGACGGTGACGTGTTCGAGTGGGATCCCAACTCGACGTACGTCCGTAAGGCGCCCTACTTCGACGGCATGGGTCTTGAGCCAGATCCGGTCACTGAGGTCAGCGGCGCACGTGTGCTGCTCAAGCTCGGCGACTCGGTCACGACCGACCACATCAGCCCGGCAGGTGCGATCAAGAAGGACAGCCCGGCCGGCACGTACCTCTCGGAGCACGGCATCGAGCCCCGAGACTTCAACTCGTACGGATCGCGTCGCGGCAACCACGAGGTCATGATCCGTGGCACCTTCGCCAACATCCGCCTGCGCAACCAGTTGGCGCCGGGCACCGAGGGTGGCTTCACCCGCGACCTGCTCGCCGAAGGCACTCCGGTCACGACGGTGTTCGAGGCTTCCGAGAAGTACATCGACGCAGGCATTCCGCTTGTCGTCCTGTCCGGCAAGGAGTACGGCTCCGGCTCGTCGCGTGACTGGGCGGCCAAGGGCACCGCGCTCCTGGGCGTCAAGGTCGTCATCGCCGAGTCCTACGAGCGCATTCACCGCTCCAACCTCCTCGGCATGGGCGTGCTCCCGCTGCAGTACCCAGCCGGTCAGACGGCCGAGTCGCTGGGTCTGACGGGGGAGGAGACGTTCGACTTCACCGGCATCACCGAGCTGAACGAAGGACGCATCCCCAAGACGGTTCACATCAAGGCCGGCGGAGTCGAGTTCGACGCAGTTGTCCGAATTGACACTCCCGGTGAAGCCAACTACTACCGCAACGGCGGCATCATGCCGTACGTGCTGCGCAGCCTTCTCGACTGACATACCTGCAGGTCAGGGGCATCATCGGCGACGGTGATGCCCCTTTCGCATGTCCCAAAACGGCACGCGACACGCCGTGCAGAATTTGTTGTCCGGGAGGCTGGACGTGACGGCGATCACGCTATACGTTGTTGCAAACAACAATTGCGCGCCGATGACCAACTCATGTCCATCGCGTGACGCACTACTGGAGAATGAGGAGGCGGTCTGTGTGAAGCGGACACGCAATCTGGTACTTGCGACA
>NZ_JAKFEL010000204.1:0-2444 GCF_036675695.1 Aeromicrobium sp. | reverse complement strand
GTCGAGCGCTGCACCGTAGTTCTCGGCGAGCTGCTCGGCGCTGAACGACGCCTTGCCGATCACGAACTGCAGGTTGGCGTGACGATCAACGCGGAACTCGATCTTGCCGCCCTTGATGTCGCCCACTGCCTTCGCGACGTCCGTCGTGACGGTGCCGGTCTTGGGGTTGGGCATCAGGTTGCGGGGACCGAGGACGCGGCCGAGTCGACCGACCTTGCCCATCATGTCGGGCGTCGCGACGACGGCGTCGAAGTCGAGCCATCCCTCGTTGACCTTGTCGACCAGTTCGTCGGCTCCGACGTGGTCGGCTCCGGCCTCACGTGCAGCGTCAGCGTTCGCGCCGGTGGCAAAGACCAGGACCCTGGAGGTCTTGCCGGTGCCGTGCGGGAGGTTGACGGTGCCGCGCACCATCTGGTCGGCCTTGCGGGGATCGACGCCAAGACCGATGGCAACATCTACGGTCGAGTCGTACTTCTTGCTCCCCGACTCCTTGGCCAACTTGGTGGCCTGGAGAGGTGTGTAGACGCTGTCCTTGTCGATCTTGTCGGCAACCGCGCGGTATGCCTTGGAGTGCTGTGCCATCTTCTGGTTCCTTCTCTGTTTGACCAGTCGTGGTCTGAACGGGCCCAGCCGGCCCTGCCACTACTTCTTGGGTTGGGGTGTTGGGGTGTTGCTAGTCCGTCGTGACGCCCATCGAGCGCGCAGTGCCCTCGACGATCTTCATGGCGGCATCGATGTCGGTTGCGTTGAGGTCCGGCATCTTGGTCGTGGCGATCTCGCGGATCTGATCCTTCGAGATCTTGCCGACCTTGTCCTTGTGCGGGACAGACGAACCCTTCTGCAGACCAGCGGCCTTCTTGATCAGCTCAGCCGCCGGCGGCGTCTTGGTGATGAAGTCGAACGTGCGGTCTTCGTAGATCGTGATCTCGACCGGTACGACGTTTCCACGCATGGATTCTGTGGCCGAGTTGTAGGCCTTGCAGAACTCCATGATGTTGACGCCGTGGGGGCCGAGCGCGGTGCCGACTGGCGGCGCCGGGTTGGCCATACCGGCCTGCAGCTGCACCTTGACGATGGCTGCAACTTTTTTCTTGGGAGGCATTTCTTGGGTCCTTGTGTGAATGGTTGTTGCGTGGTGGGTGCCGGTTTGGCTCAGACCTTCTGGATCTGGGTGAAGCTGAGCTCGACCGGCGTTTCGCGACCGAAGATCTCGACCAGGGCCTTGACCCGCTGAGCGTCGATGTTGATCTCGGTGATGGTCGCGTGCAGCGTTGCGAACGGTCCATCGACGACCATGACCGAATCGCCGACGATGAAGTCGGTGAACTCGACCTTGGAGGCCTTGGCCTGCTGCTTTTCGGGGGTGTCAGTTGCCGTGGCAACTTCTGCCTCCACTGCCGGGGCGAGCATGCTCTCCACCTCGGCAAGACTGAGGGGCACCGGCTGGTGGGAGTTGCCCACGAATCCGGTGACGGACGGCGTGTGGCGAACGACGCCCCACGACTCGTCGGTGAGGTCCATACGGACCAGGACGTAGCCGGGGAGGACGGTGCGCTTGACGAGCTTGCGCTGACCGTTCTTGATCTCGGCGACCTCTTCGGTCGGTACGACGACCTCGAAGATGAAGTCTTCGGCGTTGAGCGACGTGGTGCGGTTCTCGAGGTTCGTCTTCACACGCTTCTCCATGCCGGAGTAGGTGTGGACGACGTACCAGTCGCCGATCTGGTTGTGGAGACGCTCGCGGAACTCGGCAAGAGCGTCGGCAACCGGCTCGTCGACTGCTTCTGCGGCAGGAGCGTCAGAGTCTTCGGCGACGTCTTCGGCTGCGTCCTCTGCGACGGGTTCGTCAACCGGAGCGGCGTCCTCGATCGGCGCGTCTTCTACGGGAGCCGCATCCTCAACGGGTGCGTCTTCAGCGACGACATCCTCAACGGGAGCGTCCTCGACGGGCGCTTCGTCGACGGGCGCGTCAGCCGCGACGGTCTCGACGTCGGCTTCAGGGGTCGCGGAGTCCGTCTCGAAGACCTCTTCGGTCTCAGAGCTGGTCTGCGGGTCGATGCCTTGAGTCACAAATGATCCTTTGATGTCTTACGCGAAAATCCAGAACATGGCCTTGCCGAACCCGAAGTCGAGTCCAGCAACGATGGCCATCATCACGAGCACGAACACGAGTACGACCCAGAAGTAGTTGACGACCTGCGGACGGGTCGGCCACACAACCTTCTTGAGCTCGGCAATGACCTGCCGGTAGAACGTGGTCGGTGACGTACGGCCTGACTTGCCGGTCACCTCATGCCGTTCGCTCACGGTTCTCCTTAGTACGTCGTCGTTGTCGTCTTGTTGCAGGGCACGAGGGACTTGAACCCCCAACCTTCGGTTTTGGAGACCGGAGCTCTACCAATTGAGCTAGTGCCCTAGGTCAACTTCCCGCTGGGATCACGCCG
>NZ_JAKFEL010000238.1:0-2448 GCF_036675695.1 Aeromicrobium sp. | reverse complement strand
CAATCCGCTTCGCGTGATGCAGGGACAGGCCAGGTTCTGGGACAGCGGGTTCGACCTCAACGATCTCGAGGCATGCGATGCAAGCGGGCGCTGTCCCCTCCCGGTTCCCCCGTTGGGCGATCGGCCACCGCTTCCCAACGGGGATGAGTGACGTGCGGGCGCAGACAGCAGCTGCCCGTCGGGTTGTCGCGGCCACCGCGTTCTCGCTGACTCTGGTCACTGTGACGTCGGGGAACGCTGAGGCCACCACGGACTACACGCCGACCGGCGGGCCGGGAACCAACTTCGTCGGCAGCAGCGTCACCTTCACCAACGTCGAAGCCCTCCAGACGTACTCCTGCTCGCGCCTCGACGCCGCCGGTCAGGTCGCGGCGCCGGGCACGAGCCGCGCTTTCAAAAGCGAAGCGGTAGATCTGGGCGCGCTGACCGACAACTGCACACATCCGGTCTTCGGGCTTGTGGATTTTGATGTCGACCCTGATTGGGGACTTTCCATCACCGGATCGCCGAGCGGTACTTCGTGGCCGACGAGGTTGGATCAGGTGGACATGACCCTGTCCGCGGTCAACTGTGACCAAGCCTTCGAGGGATCCGTGGACGGCACGTTCGACACCGTGACCCAGCGTTTCACTCCAATCACCTCCGATCTGGTCGTCACATCGGTGGTGGGCAGTTCCTGCACCACCTTTGACTTCCAGGTCGGCGACCACATGGAACTGAACGGCCAGCTCACCAACATCTCGCCTGCGGGCAGTGTCCCGCTGAGCTTCTCCTGAGGACTCCTCGATGAACTCCACTCTTTCTCGGGCCATGCGTTGTGTCACCGTCGCGGTAGCGTCGGTCACGGTGATTGCGGCGTCCGCCACCAGCGCCTGGGCCACGACTGACTACACACCGACCGGTGGGCCGGCTGTGAAGCTGCAGGGAACGAACATCGCCATCACCAACGTTCCTGCCGCTCAGACGATCACCTGTTCCCAGTTCACCGTTCCCGGCACCGTCACGTCCCCGGGAATGAGCCGTCCGCTCGGCACGACAGCCGTCGGTCTTGGCACCCCGTCGGAGACCTGCTCCCATCCGCTCATGGGCTCGATCTCCTTCGACGTCTCGTGGAATTTGGCGGTGCTTGATGCCAGTGCGACGTCCAGTTGGAGGGTCCGGCTCGTCGACGTGTCAGGGACGGCGGCCTGGGCCAACTGCGAGTGGACCTTCGAAGGACAGGCGGACGGCCTCTTCGACACAGCGACCCAGCAGTGGACGCCGACGACGTCGGCGCTGGTCATCACCGGAGTGGTCGGCTCGATGTGCGTGACGATCGACTTCCTGCCCGGCGACGAGATCGTGATCTCGGGTTCGCTCACCAATGTCCCACCCGCGGGCAGTGTCCCGCTGAGCTTCTCCTGAGGACCTTCGATGAAATCCACGCTCTCCCGGGCCGTGCGTTGTGTCACCGTCGCGGTAGCGTCGGTCACGGTGATTGCGGCGTCCGCCACCAGCGCCCGGGCCACGACCGACTACACCCCGACCGGTGGGCCATCGCTCAACTTGGTCGGGACGAGTGTCTGGTTCACGAACGTGCCGGCGAATCAGACAGTCACGTGCAGCCAGTTCGACGTCGCGGGTCAGGTGCTCTCGCCTGGGACCAGCCGAACCTTCGGCGCGACGGCTGCCGATCTCGGGGTGCTCACGCACGCGTGTTCGAACCCGATCATGGGCCCGACTACCCTCACTGCCGATTGGGATCTTGAAGTGCTTGCGGGGTCGGGAACCTCGTGGACGGCCCGGCTCGCTGAGGTGAGTATCAAGGTGTCACACGTCAATTGCGTCTGGCGGTTCGAAGGCACAGTTGACGGCACCTTCATCCCGTCGACGCAGCGGTGGACGGCGACGAGTTCCGATCTCGTGATCACCTCAGTTGTCGGCACCATGTGCGTCACGATCGATCTTCTTCCCGGCGACGCGATGGTGATGGGTGGGTATCTCACCAACATCCCAACCGCCGGCAGCGGGCCGCTGACGCTGTCCTGACGCGGCACCGACAGCGGCCCCCACCGGAACCGCCACTCCCCAACAGGGATGGCGGTTTCGGTGTCTCGAGACGGTGCCGGGTGGCCGCTGATCATGACGGGGCGCTCAGACGGATCGGCACGTAGGCGGCGCAAAAGTTGTCACGCGCATCACAACATCCGTGTGGTGGGGGAAGCGATTGCGTCGAGCCCCTAGCCCCGGTGTCGCGGTCCGCCTTGACTGAGCCGCAGGCCGAGTGACGGCCGTCACGGGAGAGGGAGCCGATGTCTCGGGCAACGAAGGCGTTCCACCGCATCGTGCGGGGGAACCGGGCACGCACCGTGCTCACCGTCGTGCTCGGCGTCCTCCTCGCGACGACCGGTCTGGTCGGGGGAGCGGTCCAGGTCCTCCGGGTCGCATCGGCCGCCCCAGCCCCCGCGA
>NZ_JAKFEL010000154.1:0-2454 GCF_036675695.1 Aeromicrobium sp. | reverse complement strand
CCTCCGCCGATGCCTACGACCTTGATCACGGCGAGATAGTTCTGGACCGCCATCGTGTGTCCCTTCCGGGGAGTTTCGAAACTTTAACCCTGAGGTGGAGGTTTATAGTTATGTCAACCTGTCACTTCCAGAACGGTACGTCCATGGACCCGGCCTTGAGTTGCGACACGCCGCAAATGGTCGTCGCAGAACTAGTTGCGCGTCGTCGGTTGATCGGGGGCGCTGATGTCGTACTGCTTGGCGGAGATCCGCAGCAGCGAATTGAGGACGGTCAGCTTGCGCTCGGCGTTGCCCGCACTCCCCCACGTGACCGTTCGACCCTTCGACAGATCGAGGATGATCGAGTCCTTCGTCGAGGCACTGATCGACTGCACTTGGCGGCGCAGCTTCGGGTCCTTTTCGTTGATCGATTCGACGACCGAGGCAATCGCAGAAAGAGTCTGCTGACGCTTGCGCGGGTCATCAACGTTCACGCTCACCTCCAGCAGGCGCTTCGGTGGCTTGCTCAACGTACGGAACGCGATTCCGTAGCGGTCAATCGCGCGAAGCTGGCCACCCAGTCGTGCGTAGGCGATGGGGACGCGCTCCGCGACCTCGATACGGATCGTGTTCGGGAGCGAACGAGTCACGTCCACTGCCTGGATGCGCTCCATCGAAGCAACACGGGACTCGATCCCGACCGTGTCGATGCGCGCCAAGGGCTGCCCAATGGGCACGTCAGCGGCCTTGCGGATCTGTGCCTCGCTGAGTGTCGTCTCACCGTCGACGACAACCTTCGTGGCTGCGAGCAGGCTTGAGAACCAGATCGCCCAGACCAAAGTGCCGACGAGAACAGCACCGCCGATCAGGATCAACGGACGTCGCCAACGCTGGAGTAGGCCCTCGCGCCTCCTGGCATCGAACCGAGGGTCGCTCACGATCTTGCTTCCAGCGCCTCAATCACGGCGGGGCCAACCGTCGTGATGTCTCCTGCGCCCAGCGTCAGCAGCATGTCGCCGGGGAGGAGTTCAGGGATCAGGAGCTCCGCCAGACCGGAGACTGGCCCACCGGCCGACGCCTCGGGCCCCTCGATGGCGTCGACGATGAGTGCAGAAGTGACAGCAGGATCGGGATCCTCGCGAGCAAGGTAGATGTCGGCGACGACGACACGATCGGCGGCGGAAAGCGCCTCACCCATTTCGACCCCGTACAGGCGGGTACGACTCACCAGGTGCGGTTGGTAGGCGACGACGAGGCGATCGCCAGCGGCGATGGCGCGAGCGGCGGCAAGGTCAGCAGCAATCTCAGTTGGATGGTGCGCGTACGAGTCATAGACCCGCACTCCCCCGGCTGTGCCGAGAAGCTGCATGCGACGTGCTGCACCGGTGTAGTTGGCCAACCCCTTGGCGAGAGGCGCGAAGTCGTGTCCGAGCAACAGCCCGGCGCCGAGTGCGAGCAGCGCGTCCTGCGCGTAGTGCGCTCCTGGCACGGCAAGGTTGACGACGCCCAGGTCTGCGCCCGAACGCGACACCGTGAATGTGGACGTCGAGCCCTCCACCACCAAATCGGTGGCGTGAAGATCTGCGTCGCTGGCGAAGCCGGTCGTGAGCACCGTGAGCCCGCGATCGGTTGCCGCAGCGTCCAGAGCACGGGCCCCAGCGTCGTCCGCGTTCAGCACCAGGAACGTGTCGACCGTGGTCACAAACTTGTCGAATGCTTCCGCGTAGGCCTCCACTGTGCCGTAGTTGTCGAGGTGGTCGGCGTCGACGTTCGTGACGATGGCACCGTCGGGCGCGTAGACGAGGAACGCACCGTCGCTCTCGTCAGCCTCGGCGATCAGCAGGTCACTCGAGCCGAGGCGGGCGTTGGCCCCAAGGCTGGCGACCTCAGCGCCAATCGCGAAGGAAGGATCCGCTCCGGCTTCGAGCAGCGCGCAGGTCAGCATGGCTGTCGTCGTGGTCTTGCCATGAGTGCCGGCGACGGCGACGGTACGGCGACCCTCCATCACTGAGCGCAGGCCAGCCGATCTCGGCCACAGCCTCAAACCCAGGCGCTGGGCCTCAACGATCTCAGGGTTGTCGTCTCTGACGGCTGTCGAGGCGATGACCGTGTCGACGCCGGCAAGCTGCGATGCGTCATGCCCCACATGGCAGGTGATCCCTTCGGACCTCAGGGCACTGACCACGTCGGACTCGGCAGCGTCGCTGCCACTCACGGTGATGCCTTGCTGCGACATCAGACGGGCAATCGCCGAAAGACCCGCTCCGCCGATACCAATGAAGTGAACGTTGCCGAGCTGGTCGGCCGCGGGGATCTCCGCAGGGATGTCGATCTTCACCTGGCGGCCTGTCGGATCATGGCTGCGAGACGCTCATCGGCGTCACGCGGAACGATCCCCGACGCAGCTTCCGACATGGCTGCCAGGCGGCCTGTGTGCGAGACGAGAGGTATGACGACGTTGTCGATCCATGCCGG
>NZ_JAKFEL010000031.1:0-16509 GCF_036675695.1 Aeromicrobium sp. | reverse complement strand
CAGCGACGAGGACGAGGCGGTGCGCTGGGCCAACGGTGTCGAGTACGGGTTGTCGTCGTCGGTGTGGACCAAGGACCATGGCCGCGCGATGCGGATGGCCAAGCGGCTCGACTTCGGCTGCGTCTGGATCAACACCCACATCCCTATCGTCGCCGAGATGCCGCACGGTGGCTTCAAGCACTCGGGCTATGGCAAGGACCTCTCGATGTACGGACTCGAGGACTACACCCGCATCAAGCACGTCATGACCAACCTGGACGCCTGACGCCCGATGGATCACTACGACACCATCGTCGTCGGTGCGGGAGTCGCCGGACTCACGGCTGCCCGTCTCCTTTCGCGGGCCGGCCGACAAGTCGTCGTCCTCGAGGCCCGCGACCGGGTGGGTGGCAGGGTCTGGACCGACCGCTCGGATGGGCACGTGATGGATCGGGGCGCGTCGTGGATCCATGGAATCGATGACAGCCCGGTCGCAGCAGCAGCGGTGGCATTCGGTATGCCCATGCACGAGTACACGGTCGGCAGCTACCAGCCGGACGGGCGTCCCATCGCCTATTTCGGTCCGGGAGCGGAGCGGCTTTCAGACATCGACGCGAAGCGCTTCGCAGATGACATCCACGCTGTCGACGCTGCGCTGGTGGGCCTGATCGCCTCGTCGGAACCCGATGCCTCCTACTCCAAGATGACCGAGTCTGCTCTCGCATCACTCGGCTGGGAGGGCGAGCGAGCCGATCGAGTGCGCGAGTTCCTCAGTCATCGGACTGAAGAGCAGCTTGGTGCATGGATCGAGGACCTCGCCGCGCACGGGCTCGACAACGACGAGATCGATGGCGACGAGGTGGTGTTTCCCGACGGCTACGACCGCCTGCCCGCGCATCTGGCGAAGGGGCTCGACGTCCGCCTCGATCACGTCGTCTCGCAGGTGACCTGGTCAGCCGACGGTGTGACAGTCACGGTCAACGGAGACACGTTCTCGGCGGGCACGGCCGTCGTCACGGTGCCAGTGGGTGTCCTGAAGGGCGACGACTTCGTCATCGAGCCGCCGCTGCCTGAGCCCAATGCGAGCGCGTTGGATCGCCTGGAGATGAACGCCTTCGAGAAGGTCTTCCTTCGCTTCGCGACGAAGTTCTGGGATGACGACGTCTATGCGATCCGTCAGCAAGGGCCGGAGGGTGAGTGGTGGCATTCCTGGTACGACCTCACGGCAGTCGACGGAACGCCGACGCTGCTCACCTTCGCGGCTGGACCTGCGGCCAAGGCGACGCGGCGCTGGGACGATGCGCGGATCGCCGAGTCTGTTCTCGCCCAGTTGAGGCGGCTGTACGGCGATCGGGTCGAGGAACCAACGGATGTGCACGTCACTGCCTGGCAGGATGATCCGTTTGCTCGCGGCTCATTCGCCTACATGAAGGTGGGCGCGACGACGGCGGACCACGACGACCTCGCAACGCCGGTCGGTGGCGTCCTGCATGTCGCCGGCGAGGCCACCTGGACGGATGACCCGGCCACGGTGCCGGCTGCGATGTGCGCAGGGCATCGGGCTGCGGTCAACGTCCTGGGTCGAGCCATCCCCATCGAGGATGTCTGGGCCGGCCCCGACCTCAGTCCAGCTTGATGGCCTGCAGCGTGTAGGTATGGGGGAGTCGATGCGGTCGATTGCGAAGTCTCCACTCGCCATTCGGGAGCAGTTCCATCTGACCAGCGATCGCTTCCCAGGGCACGCTGTCGTGCTCGACGAACCCGGTGATCGTCAGGCCGGCCTCGAGCAGCGCGGTGATGATCTCGCCGATGCCGTGGTTCCACTCGTGCGTCACGGTGTGCTCGAACTCGGTGTCGGTCTCGACGTATGTGCCCGGCTCGTCCCAGACCGTCGGCTCCTCCTGCTCGAAGTACGGATGCTCGATCGCGAGCACGCCGTCGGTGCGGTCGCCCAGTGACCAGAGGACGGGATGCCCTTCGCGAATGAACAGTCGACCGCCGGGGGAGAGGAGGGTCGCGACGACGGCGGCCCAGCGCTCGATGTCAGGCAGCCAGCCGATTGCGCCGATGCCCGTGAACACCAGATCGAACGAATGGGCTGGCAGGAAGTTGGTCGCCTCGTAGAGCTCTGCCTCGACGAACTCGACGTCATGGCCGAGCTGCTCGTTGAGTCGCCGCGCCTCGGCGATCGCGGCCGGGCTGAAGTCGAGTCCCGTCATCTGCGCGCCCAGGCGGGCGAGCGAGATGGTGTCGGTGCCGATGTGGCACTGCAGATGCGCCCCGCGCAGCCCTTCGACGGAGCCAAGCAGGGGCAGGTCGAAGCGGACCACGTCGGAGATGTACTCAGGGTCCGCTCGGAACTTGTTCACGGCATAGCCGGGGGAGTCGACGTGGGCTGGTGCGCGCTCGTCCCAGTTGGCGCGGTTTATGTCGCGATAGTCATCCGGCATGCGCAGAAATGTAGCGGCTGTCAGAGCAGTCCGGCGTCATGCATGCAAATTGCAACTTGCACGCGATTGGTCACGTCGAGCTTGGTGAAGATGTGCGAGATGTGCGCCTTCACGGTGGCAATGCTCATGTGCAGGTCAGCAGCGATTTCGGCGTTCGAAGAGCCCCGACCCACAGCGACGGCGACTTCGCGCTCTCGGGCAGTCAGGCTGTCGGCCAGGGCCAAGGCTTCATCGCTTCGTTCGTCGGGCGCAGCCTCCGTGACCTGGCGGATGAGCTGCGCTGTGATGGTCGGAGACAGCATCGGCTCGCCACCCACGACTTTGCCGATTGCCGCGACGATGTCCGCTGGCGGGGTGTCCTTGAGCAGGAATCCGTGAGCACCGGCAGCCAGCGCTCGTACGACGTACTCGTCGGCATCGAATGTTGTCAGCACGATCACCTTGGGAGCATCGGGCAGCTCGAGCAGGGCACTGGTCGCGGTGATGCCATCCATGATGGGCATGCGGATGTCCATCAGCACGAGGTCGACCCCGCCCGCCCGGACGATCTTCACGGCTTCGGCGCCGTTGACCGCTTCGCCGACGATGGTGATGTCGGGAGAACCGCCGAGGATCAACGACAGCCCAGCCCTGACCAGTGGATCGTCGTCCGTCAACAGAACCCGTGTGCTCATGCCGGCCACGGTAGCCACGTCGTGAGCACGAACTCGTGCTCGGGCGTCACGCGGTGGGTCATCAGGCCGCCCGCCAGCGCGGTGCGCTCGGCCAGACCGATCAGCCCGAGACCCGACTCAGGTTCGCCTGACAGCTTGGAGCCGATGGGCAGCGGATTGCGCACCTCCGCTTTCAGTCCGTCTCCGGGACCGCCCTCGAGGCTGACGTTGACCGACGTGTTGGGCGCGTGCTTTCGGGCATTCGTCAGACCCTCCTGGATAACGCGATACGCGGTACGGCCGAGCGTCTCGGGGACGGCGTCGAGGTCGATGAGCTGCGCCTCGACCCGCATACCGGCCCGCCTTGCCTCGTCGAGGAGGGCGGGCAGGTCGGTGGCAGACGGCTGGGGGAGTTCCGGTGCAGAGTCACCTGGGCCGTCGCGAAGCAAGCCCAACACCTCGCGAAGCTCGACCATCGCCTGGTGTGAATTGTCTTGGATGACTTCCGCAGTCGCGCGCATCTCGTCTGCGCTGAGATCCGTTCGGTACGTCAGTGCGCCCGCGTGCATCGTCACCAGCGAGATGCGATGCGCCAGGACGTCGTGCATCTCGCGCGCGATCTGTGCGCGTTCAGCGGCGCGAGCCTGTGCCACCCGTGCCGCCTGGACAGCCTCGTTCGTGGTGGCTCGTTCGTGCAGTGTCGCTATCAGCTCGCGCCGCGAACCGATGTACATGCCCCAGCCGACCGTGACGGCGATGATGGCCACGATGAACGGAATGGTGAACGCGTAGGGCTCGTTGCCTACCGGGTTGAATCCCTCTAGGACGATGCCGGCGGTCAGCGACAGGAGTCCGACCGGGATGATTTCCCGCCAGCGTCGCCGCGTCGCCATGGAGACCAGAGCAAGCGTCGCTGGGCCGGCCGATGTCCACGACATGAACGACAGGGCGTTGACGACCAGCGCGATCTGCACGGGGAAGACCCGGCGCCAGGCGACGAGCACGAAGCCGAGGAGACCGAGGGAGAGGTCGGTCCAGAACCACCATCGATGGTTGTCCCACTGCCAGGAAACCACCTCGAACCAGGCGAGACCAGAGATCGTCAGCATGAGCGCGTAGCGCCAGGCATGGCTCCACCAACCGAGCGCGGGTTGGTATTCGGCTGCCTTCACCCCACAAGGCTAGGGGTCGCGCAACATTCGGCGCGTCGCCCAACCGGCTCGGGCGACTCATACTTTCGGCTCGCGATTGTCGCCCTCCGACCGATGCCGGCGTCGTGGACGCTCGGGCAGACTGATCGGCATGATCAAAGTTGAGAATCTCTCAAAGATGTACGGCGGCTTCAAAGCCGTCGATGACGTCTCCTTCGAGTGCCGACCAGGAACCGTCACCGGATTCCTCGGCCCCAACGGCGCCGGCAAGTCCACGACCATGCGCATCTTGGCGGGACTAACCATTGCAACGTCGGGTGACGCTGTAGTTGGTGGTGTCCACTACCGAGACATCCCCAACCCGGGCACCCAGGTGGGTGTGCTGCTCGACGCTTCCGCACAGCACGCAGGTCGGACGGGCCGAGAAGTTCTGACCCTCAGCGCGATAACGATGGGCCTGCCGCTGACTCGCGTCGACGAGATGCTCAAGCTGGTGAGCCTCACGCCCGAGGAGTCGAAGCGCCGCGTTAGGAACTACTCGCTCGGCATGCGTCAGCGTCTTGGCATTGCGAACTCTTTGCTGGGCGATCCGAAGATCTTGATTCTTGACGAGCCTGCCAACGGCCTCGACCCCGCAGGCATCCATTGGATGCGCAGCCTCCTGCGTGAGTACGCAAACCGTGGCGGCACAGTCCTCCTCTCGTCGCACCTCCTGCACGAGATCGAGGTCATTGCCGACGAGATCATCGTCATCGGCCACGGCAAGATCGTCGCTCAGGGCACCAAGGCCGAGCTGCTCCACACCGCGGGAACTTTCGTCAAGGCGGGAGACCATTCTGCTCTCGCGAATGCGTTGACCTCTGCAGGAATCGCGACTCTTCCATCTGGCGACGGAGGTCTGCGGTCCGAGGCCACTCCGGAGGAGGTCGGCCGAGCGGCTGCCGCGGCGGGTGTTGCACTCATCGAACTGCGTCCGGCCGAGGGCGCTGGCCTCGAGGAGATGTTCCTTGAGCTCACCGGTGACACTCAGCGCGAAGCCCAGACCATTGAAGGAGTCACGGCATGAGTACTGCAACCGTGGAAAAGATTGACACTGACAAGCCCGATGTTCCGTTCTTCCGTCTGGTCCGGGTCGAAGTTCGCAAGATGTTCGACACCCGAGCCAGCATGTGGCTGATGATCTCGACGGGAATACTCATCGGCCTGGCGGTTGCCATCAGCCTCTTGATCGTCGGCTTGAACGACAACGTGGCTATCACCGCGAACGGCTTCTCGCAGATCATGTCGTTCCCGCTCTCGTTGCTGCTTCCTGTGTTCGCGATCGTGACGATCACGGGGGAATGGGGTCAGCGGAGCCACCTATCGCTTTTCACCCTCGAACCGCGTCGCAGCCGGATCATCGGCGCGAAACTTGTCAGTGTTCTGACTCTCGCGATCGGCACGATCGTTCTCGCCGTCGCCCTCGGCGCCGTAGCCAACGTCGCTGGTGCCGCGGTCGGTGGCTATGACGCTAGGTGGAACTTCGGGATGTCTGACATCTTGTGGCTCGTAGGCCTGCAGATCGCGTACTTCCTGATGGCCTTTGCGCTCTCGATGCTGTTCCTCAATTCGGCCGCAACGATCACAGTGTTTTACATATTCGCGCTGTTTCTGCCGCTTGCCGTATACCCGCCCCTGTACTTCAGCTTCGGCTGGGCACAGGACTTCATCCCGTGGATCGACTTCAACTACGCGGCGGCTCCACTTGCCTCCGGTGAAGACTTCAACGGCGACGTGGTCAGTGTCGGAACGATCGACTATGTGCGATTCATGTTCGCGCTCGTTCTCTGGATCGGCATCCCAGGAATCATCGGGCTGCGTCGAGTTCTCAAGACAGAGGTCAAGTAGCAACGGACTCCCGGGGCGGGGGGACAGGGCAGTGGGACTACCGCCTGCCTCGTCCCGGGGCTACACACGATGGCGGCACCCTCGGGGGGTGTCGCCATCGCTTTGTCCGGGCGAATAGGCCGAAGGTCTGTCTGTGCGAGAGAATGGCCGCATGCGCAAGCGTGTCGCCATTCTCGGATCGACGGGCTCGATCGGCACGCAGGCCCTCGAGCTGATTGCGGCCAACCCCGAACGCTTCGAGGTCGTGGCCCTTGCGGCCGGTGGCGGCAACCCCGCACTCCTCGCGCAACAGGCGATCCAGTTCCGGGTTCCGCTCGTTGCCGTGGCCAAGGCGAGCGCTGCCGAGGACGTACAGCTCTCTCTGTACGCCGAGGCCCAGAAGCATGGGTACGAGAACGGCGACCACCGGGTGCCGCGACTGCTTGCCGGCCCCGAGGCCGCGAGCGAAGTGGCGCGCGTCGACTGCGATGTCGTGCTCAACGGCATGACCGGATCCGTCGGCCTTCTACCGACGCTTGCGGCGCTCGAGGCGGGGAGGACCCTCGCGTTGGCCAACAAGGAGTCGCTGATCATCGGCGGTGAGCTGGTGACCGGAGCGGCCAAGCCAGGTCAGCTCGTCCCCGTCGATTCCGAACACTCGGCGCTGGCGCAGGCGATGCGCGGCGAACGCCGCGAGGACGTACAACGCCTGATCGTCACCGCCAGCGGTGGACCGTTTCGTGGTCGCACCCGCGCGGAACTCGCCGACGTCACCCCCGAGCAGGCCATGGCTCACCCGACCTGGGACATGGGTCCAGTCATCACGATCAACTCGGCAACGCTGGTCAACAAGGGTCTTGAGGTGATCGAGGCCAACCTGCTGTTCGACATCGGCTATGACCGCATCGTTGTCGTCGTACATCCGTCGTCGATCGTGCACTCGATGGTCGAGTTCACAGATGGTTCGACGATGGTGCAAGCCTCGCCACCTGACATGAAGCTGCCGATCGCACTCGGTCTCAATTGGCCTGATCGCGTACCCGGGTCAGCGGCAGCGTGCGACTGGACCAACCCCGCGACGTGGGAGTTCTTCCCACTCGACAACGAGGCCTTCCCGGCGGTGACTTTGGCTCGGAAGGCGGGGGAGTTCGGTCGGACAGGCCCCGCCGTCTTCAACGCCGCCAACGAGGTGTGCGTCGACGCGTTCGTCGCAGGACATTTGGACTTCCTCGGCATTGTTGACACGGTGGGCGCGGTCCTCGACGAGCACCTCGGCGATCCGGACGTCGCCCGTCAGGCCGTGACCCTCGATGGCGTTCTCGGCGCCGACACATGGGCCCGGACCCGGGCCGCCCAACTGGTGGAGCAACGATGAACAGCCTGATCTACACGCTCGGCGTGGTGGTCTTCGTGATCGGTGTCGTTCTGTCGATCGCGCTGCACGAGCTCGGCCACATGTATCCCGCCAAGAAGTTCGGGATCAAGGTCACGCAGTTCTTCGTCGGCTTTGGCAACACCGTCTGGTCGACCAAGCGCGGTGAGACGGAGTACGGCTTCAAGTCGATCCCGCTCGGCGGCTACGTCAAGCTCGTCGGCATGCTTCCGCCTGCCAAGGACGCCGACCCGCACGAGGTGCGTGAGACCAACACTGGCCTGTTCACTCAGCTGGTTTCTGATGCCCGCAACGCCGAGTACGAGCACGTCGATGACAAGGACCTCGACCGACTCTTCTATCGCAAGCCGTGGTGGCAGAAGCTGATCGTGATGGCGGGCGGCCCGACGGTCAACATCATCATCGCGGTCTTCCTGTTCTCCGTTGTCTTCATGGGCTTTGGTGCATTGAAGCCGACGACCACCGTTGCCACGGTGTCGGACTGTGCGATCAGCGCTGCCGAGAAGGGGCGTGCCTGCACAGCCGATGACCCGATTGCTCCGGCACGCCAGGCAGGTCTGGAGCCAGGTGACCGCATCGTTTCGTTCAACGGGACCAAGATCGACGAGTGGGATCAGCTCACTGCGTTGATCCGCGCCAATGGCAACGACGAAGCGACAATTGAGTACGAGCGTGGCGATACCACCAACTCGGTGACCGTCGAGACATCCGTGCTTGCGCGACTCGACATCGACGACCCGACCAAGACCGTCAACGTCGGATTCCTCGGTGTCGGCCCGACTGAATCGATGCAGCGCCAAGGCCCCGTCTACGTCGCAGACGTGATGGGGAAGTACGTCACGGAGACGGCATCGGCGATCATCCACCTGCCCGAACGCATGGTCGGCGTGGTCAAGGCCGCCTTCGGTGGCGAGCGTGAGGTCGATGGCCCAATCAGCGTCGTCGGCGCGAGCCGCGTGGCCGGCGACCTCGTCACAGTCGACGATCCAACCTGGGCCGAACGAGCGCAGCGACTGCTCGTCCTGCTTGCTGGCCTGAACCTCTTTCTTGCGATGTTCAACTTCATCCCGCTACTGCCGCTTGATGGCGGACACATCGCCGGGGCGCTGTGGGAAGCCATCCGCCGACCCCTCGCCAAGCTGCGGGGCCGACCGGATCCGGGCTACGTCGACGTCGCCAAGATGTTGCCGGTCGCCTATGGCGTGGGCGCGCTCCTTATGCTGATGAGTGTGATCCTGATTTACGCTGACATCGTCAACCCGGTGAAACTGACATGAGCACCCCACGAAACTGCTCGCCCCGTCACTTTGCTTGCGAATCCAGCGCTAATTTGGGCTCGCACTTTCGCGGGGACCCCGCATGACAGATCTTGGCCTGCCGGCGATGCCGCCTCCGGTGCTCACTCCCCGGCGCAAGACCCGCAAGATCAAGGTCGGTTCGATCGACGTAGGCGGCGACGCTCCCGTGTCGGTCCAGTCGATGACAACGACCCTGACGTCCGACGTCAACACGACGCTTCAGCAGATCGCCGAGCTCACTGCCGCTGGCTGCGACATCGTACGAGTCGCCTGCCCGAGCCAGGATGATGCCGACGCGCTTGCCGAGATCGCCCAGCACTCCAACATTCCCGTCATTGCCGACATCCACTTCCAGCCAAAGTATGTGTTCGCCGCGATCGACGCCGGCTGCGCCGCTGTACGCGTCAACCCCGGCAACATCCGCAAGTTCGACGACCAGGTCGGGGCGATCGCCAAGGCTGCGAAGGATGCCGGAGTCTCCATCCGCATCGGCGTCAACGCTGGGTCACTCGACAAGCGCATCTTCGAGAAGTACGGCAAGGCAACGCCCGAGGCGCTCGTTGAGTCGGCCGTCTGGGAGGCGTCGCTGTTCGAGGAGCATGACTTCCACGACTTCAAGATCTCGGTCAAGCACAACGACCCGGTCGTGATGGTGCAGGCGTACGAAATGCTTTCCGAGCGCGGCGACTGGCCGCTCCACCTCGGCGTGACCGAAGCCGGTCCGGCGTTCCAGGGCACGATCAAGAGCTCGGTCGCCTTCGGCTCACTGCTCAGCAAGGGCATTGGCGACACGATCCGCGTCTCCCTCTCGGCTCCGCCCGTCGAAGAGGTCAAGGTCGGAATCCAGATCCTGCAATCGCTCAACCTGCGCGAGCGCAAGCTCGAGATCGTGTCGTGCCCCTCGTGCGGTCGCGCCCAGGTCGACGTCTACACACTCGCTGAGCAGGTCACGGCCGGTCTGGAGGGCCTTGAAGTCCCGCTGCGCGTCGCGGTCATGGGTTGCGTCGTCAACGGTCCGGGCGAAGCGCGCGAGGCCGACCTCGGCGTCGCATCCGGCAACGGCAAGGGTCAGATCTTCGTCAAGGGCGAGGTCATCAAGACTGTTCCCGAGTCCAAGATCGTCGAGACCTTGATCGAAGAGGCCATGCGTCTCGCCGAGGGCATGGAGCCTGTCGAAGGCGCTGGCGCGGCCGTCTCCGTCAGCTGAGACCTTCGACAAGTAGGCTGAAAGCACTTCACCCCGGAGGCAGCCGTGCTCGAGACCACAACGCAGGTGCGCGCGTTGACGGCCGCCGACGTGCCTGTCCTCCGCGAGCTCCTCGACCGCGATCGACTGGTCAACCTGTTCGTACGTGGCCGCGTCGATGCGAGCCGTTTGCAGACCCGATGGCTGGGCGGTGAGATCTGGGGCTACTTCGAGGACGAGGAACTTGTCTCGGCCTGCCACGCCGGCGCCAACATCGTCCCGGTCCAGGCCACGCCAAGGGCGATCGAGGCCTTTGCTGATCGCGCGCTTCGCGAGAGCCTGCGCCCGTCGTCGATCGTCGGACCTCGTTCCGCCGTTGAGCCGATGTGGGAGATCCTCGAACCGCATTGGGGCCCAGCCCGTTCACCGCGCCTCGACCAGCCCTTCATGGTGCTCGAGCACGATCCGGACATCCGTCCTGACCCACGGGTGCGACCTGTGGCGATCGACGAGTTCGACCTGGTCTATCCGTCATGTGTCGCGATGTTCACCGAGGAAGTCGGTGTGGATCCCGAGCTTGGCAACCGCAACGGCTACCGGGCCCGCGTTGCCCAGCTCATCACCCAAGGCTGGGCGTTCGCGATCATCGAGGACGGCGACGTGCTGTTCAAGACCGAGGTCGGCGCGGCAACCTCGTACGCCTGTCAGCTTCAGGGTGTCTATGTGCGCCCTGACCTGCGGGGACAGGGCATTGCAGCGGCGGCCGTTGCGGCTGTTGTGGAGCAGGTACGCGCGTCTGTGGCCCCTTCGGTGACGCTCTACGTCAACGGCCACAACATCCCGGCTCGGCGTGCATACGAGCGCGTTGGCTTCAAGCACACCGAGACGTTCGCCTCGATCCTTTTCTGATCTGGCCTAGGGTCGTGGCATGAGTCGTGACGTCAAGGCCCTCGCCATCGGATTCGCCGCATCGGGTGTTCTTCACCTGGTGAAGCCTGATCCGTACGTCGCGATCGTCCCGAAGCCACTCCCGTTCAAGAAGGAGCTCGTGCTCGGCTCAGGAGTCCTCGAGATCGCCCTCGGCGCGATGATGCTGCATCCGCGCACCCGACGGCTCGGTGGCCGCGCTTCGGTGGGCTTGCTGGCCGCAGTGTTCCCGGCCAACGTGCAGATGGCCATGGACGTCGTGCGCGATGAGAAGGCACCCACGTGGGGGAAGGCCGCTGCGATCGGTCGACTGCCGTTGCAGCTCCCAATGATCCGCATCGCCCGGAAGGCCGCACGCGGCTGAGTCCAGGCACCACCCGGGCCGATAGGCTCGACCCATGCGTATGAGTCGGATGTTCCTGCGAACCCTGCGAGACGATCCGGCCGACGCCGAGGTCCCAAGCCACCGCCTGTTGGTGCGCGCCGGATACGTACGCCGTGTGGCACCCGGCATCTACTCCTGGCTGCCCTTGGGCCTGAAGGTGCTGGCCAAGGTCGAGCGCATCATCCGCGAGGAGATGGAGTCGATCGGTTCCCAAGAGGTGCGCTTCCCGGCACTGCTGCCGCGCGAACCGTATGAGGTCTCGGGCCGATGGACCGACTACGGCCCCAACGTGTTTCGCCTCAAGGACCGCAAGGGCAACGACATGATGCTCGGTCCGACGCACGAGGAGTTCTTCACGCTGCTGGTCAAGGACCTCTACTCGTCCTACAAGGACCTGCCGCTGAGCCTCTATCAGATCCAGACGAAGTACCGCGACGAAGCGCGACCCCGCGCGGGCATCCTGCGCGGGCGTGAGTTCATCATGAAGGACTCCTATTCGTTCGACATCGACGATGCCGGGCTCGACGCGTCCTACCAGGCGCACCGCGAGGCGTACGTACGCATCTTCGAGCGCCTCGGCTTCGAGTACGTCATCGTCAAGGCCACGTCCGGCGCCATGGGCGGCTCGGCCAGCGAAGAGTTCCTCGCGGTCTCGGAGACGGGTGAGGACACGTTCGTACGCTCACCCGGCGGCTACGCCGCCAACGTCGAGGCCGTCACGACGGTCGCGCCTGACGCGATCCCGTACGACACCGCGCCTGCCGCGCACGCCGAGCAGACGCCGGACACCCCCACGATCGAGACGCTCGTGGACCACCTCAACGAGAAGTTCCCGCGCGACGATCGTCCCTGGGCGGCCAGCGACACGCTCAAGAACGTGCTGGTGATCCTGCGGCACCCCGACGGCACCCGCGAGCCCGTCGCGATCGGCCTGCCCGGCGATCGCGAGGTTGACGCCAAACGGCTCGAGGCGCAGGTCGCTCCGGCGGAGATCGAGGCGTTCGAGGAGAAGGACTTCAAGGCCAATCCCGGACTGGTCAAGGGCTACATCGGCCCAGCTGCGCTCGGAACCGAGAGCAGCACCGGCATCCGTTACCTCACCGATCCGCGCGTCGCCGAGGGCACCCGCTGGGTCACCGGCGCCAATGTGCAGGGCTCACACGTGATCGATCTGGTCGCGGGCCGCGACTTCACCGCCGACGGCACGATCGAGGCTGCCGAGGTGCGCGCCGGCGACGAGGCGCCCGACGGCTCGGGTCCGCTCGAGCTCGCACGGGGTATCGAGATGGGTCACATCTTCCAGCTCGGACGCCTGTATGCAGAGGCGCTCGACCTCAAGGTGCTCGACGAGAACGGCAAGCTCGTCACAGTCACGATGGGCTCGTACGGCGTGGGCGTCTCACGCGCCGTCGCAGCAGTCGCTGAGTACGCGCACGACGAGCTCGGCCTGGTCTGGCCGCGCGAGCTCGCGCCATTCGACGTGCACCTCGTTGCTGCAGGCAAGGACGAAGCCGTGCTTGCTGCCGCCGAAGGTGTGTACGACGAGCTCATCGGCGCAGGACTCGAGGTGTTGTACGACGACCGCGTGGGCAAGGTGTCTCCCGGCGTGAAGTTCAAGGACGCCGAGTTGATCGGCGTGCCTACGATCGTGGTTGTCGGCAAGGGCATTGCCGATGGAGTTGTCGAGGTCAAGGATCGCGCGACGGGAGAGCGCAACGACGTGCCTCTCGCTGATCTCGTCCACGCAGTTTCTAGCAGGGAGTAGCCGTGGGTCGGATCAGGTCAGCCGCAGTACGTCGTCTCGGCGGGACAGTTCCGACAGCAGCGAAGGCAAAGCCTGCCGCTCCGGCTGGTGAGCCCAAGAAGGAACCGAAGCTGGTTCGCGTCCTGCGCGCGCGATACGAACGAATGCAGGCCGACTACAACGGCGTGCTCAGCATCCTGGCCGGGAATACCGAGCTTTCACCCGAGGTAGGCCGCGTCCTGCTGTACGTCGTGTCCAACAGGTTGACCATGATCCGGGTTCCGGAGCTGGTCGAGATGTGTGCGGTCGTGACAGACCTCCAGGCACGCGGCATCGAGGGGTCGTTCCTGGAGACCGGAACGGCCAAAGGCGGTTCGGCGATTCTGTTGACCGCGCTGAAGGAGCCCGATCGCGAGCTGTCGGTCTACGACGTGTTCGGTCAGATTCCGCCGCCTTCTGAACAGGACGGCAAGGACGTCCACAAGCGCTACGCCGCGATTGTCAGTGGCGAGGCCGTCGGGCCAGGCGGCAGTGAGTACTACGGCTACGAAGAGGATCTCCTGGGCAAGGTTTCGGCAGCGTTCTCGTCTGCTGGCTACCCGGTGGACGACAACCGGGTGCAGTTGGTTCAAGGTCTCTTCGAGGACACGTTGCATCCGGATGGCCCGATCGCACTCGCTCACCTCGACGGCGACTGGTACGAGTCGACCATGGTGTCGCTGCAGCGGGTGGTCCCGCACCTCAGCGTCGGTGGCGTCCTGATCATCGACGACTACCGCTCGTGGTCAGGCTGCGCGAAGGCCGTTGACGAGTTCTTCGCCGATCGTACGGATTTCGAGCGCATTGACGATGGCGCTCGTTTGCGCCTCGTCCGCCGGTCTCAAGGCTGAGACGGCAATCCGGGGAACGCGCGCGGGCGGCCGCCCCACGTCAGTTCGGCCTCGGCGGCGCGTCGCAAGCGTGTGATGGCGTACTTCTGATCGTCCTGGTCTGACGTCTCGCCAGCGAATGTCAGGCACGCCGCCGCGACAGCCTGCTCAAGGCGGCGTGCCAAGCGGGTCGCCTGCTCGGGAGTGCGCATCGATCCGACGGCATACGACAACTTCGCAGGTACTGGTTCGACATCGAGCACCTGCAGTCGGTTCAGCAGGTGGTCGCGAGTACGGAGATGTGCATCGTGGGACGCGCGCGCCCGTTCGGTGAGCTGGTCGAGTCGCGCTCCGATCACGGGATAGAGCCACACCGCCTCGTGCTCGACCGCGAGCCAGCCCTGCAATGCCTCGGTCGCCGTCATCGCACGTCCTTTATCGCGTCGGCGCACTGGAACAGCCCGGCCGACATCGAGGCCAGCACACGGACCAGGGCGGGGGAGACTGCCTCGACCGCATCGGTGGCTCTCGCACGAGCGGCCTTTGCGTATGCGGAGGTCAGCGCACGGATCGCTGTGGCTGGATCGGTCGATGGGATGGCGACATCCGGCACGCTGCCGGCCACGCCGACCGCGGTGGCGTGCGACGTGCTGATGGAGACGTAGCGGTCGAGCCGCAGGGTGGGGTGCGCACCAGCTGTTGCCTCGACCATGGCGAGAAGGGTGTTCTGGTCGGCCGCCACCCGCGCCAGCAGCCTGGAGTCCGAGGGATCAGGCTCGGGGTGAGGCTTGATGCCGACACTACGAGCGATGTCGTCGAGGCGGTGAGTGAGGGCTGCGCCGCCCAGTGCGGCAGCGGCGGCGGTGGTGGCCGCTCCTGTGCCGAGGAGGGCGCGGCGGCTGATCACCTCGGCAGGCTATCTGACGGTGCCGAGTCGGGCCTGCGTCGATACGGTTCTTACGTCCCTCCAGGTTCGATAGGGTGGGACCACACTGCATCGCGGGACGGCAGAATCTGCCGACAACAGAACAGAGGAGGACGAGCCAATGACTGACAGGCTTGAGACCCTCGTGAACGACTGTGTGTCCGCACTCGGCATGGATGTGGAAGCCGTAGAGCTCAGCGAAGGTGGCCGACGCAAGGTCCTCCGCATCGCGCTGGACGTCGACGGCGGAATCGGCATCGACCACATCACCGACGCCACGCGCGCGCTGTCAGAAGTCCTCGACAGCTCCGACGTGATGGGCGCGGAGCCCTACACACTCGAAGTGACCTCTCGCGGTGTCGAACGCCCGCTCACGCTGCCGCGCCACTGGCGACGCAACGCTGGTCGGCTCGTACGCGTGACGCTTGAGGACGACACGACCCTGGATGGCCGCATCGGAGACAGCGATGCCACCGGAGTCCAGCTGACCACCAAGAAAGACACGACGCGGATCGCATACGACCAGATCGTTACGGCGCTCGTACAGACAGAGCTGAACAGGAAGGACGCCTGATGGACATCGACATGGCAGCCCTGAGAGCACTCGAGCACGAGAAGGACATCTCGTTCGAGGTGGTCGTCGAGGCGATCGAGACGGCACTTCTCTCGGCCTATCACAAGTCGCCGGGCTCCTTCCCCAATGCGCGGGTCGAGCTCAACCGCAAGACCGGGCACGTCATCGTGTGGGCCAAGGAGCGTCTCGAGGACGAGGCACCCACTGAGCCGGTCGACGGCGATGAGCCGGTCGCACGGCCCGAGCCACGATTCACAGAAGAGTTCGAGCACACCCCGGACGACTTCGGCCGTTTCGCCGCGACGATTGCGCGCCAGCTGATCATGCAGCGCATCCGCGATGCCGAGGACGAGGCGAAGTACGGCGAGTTCTCCGGCCGCGTCGGCGACATCGTTTCGGGTGTCATCCAGCAGAGCCGTCCAGGTGACGTTGCCCTCGACCTAGGACGCATTGAGGCAATCCTCGTGGCGTCCGAGCGGGTGCCGGAGGAGAAGTACGCACACGGCGAGCGCCTCAAGGCATATGTCTACGAGGTCGAGAAGGGCCTTCGCGGGCCCAAGGTCAAGGTTTCGCGTACCCACCCCAACCTGGTGAAGCTGATGTTTGCCCTGGAAGCGCCCGAAATCGCCGACGGATCGGTCGAGATCGTTGCGATTGCCCGCGAGGCAGGTCACCGCACCAAGATCGCCGTACGTGCCAATGTGCCCGGAATCAACGCCAAGGGATCCTGCATCGGACCCATGGGCTCGCGAGTTCGCAACGTCATGCACGAGCTGCACGGCGAGAAGATCGACATCGTCGATTACAGCGACGATCCCGCGGAATTCATCGCTCACGCCCTGTCGCCCTCGCAGGTCAAGGGCGTCACGCTGGTTGACCCGACGACACGCTCTGCGCGGGTCGTCGTACCCGATTTCCAGCTGTCGCTCGCGATCGGCAAGGAAGGTCAGAATGCACGGCTCGCCGCCAAGCTGACCGGATGGCGCATCGACATCCGCTCCGACACCGAAGTCCCCGCCACGGGAGACGGCACGGGAACCGATGGCGCAGCCGCCTCGCGAAACGGGTAGACTGACGGAGGTCCTTCGTACGTGCATCGGCTGCCGAGA
>NZ_JAKFEL010000228.1:0-16626 GCF_036675695.1 Aeromicrobium sp. | reverse complement strand
AGCGACGCATTGAGGTCGGCAACCCGATCAAGTCGCTCGGAGCCCACACCGTTTCGGTCCGGGTCCACCCCGAAGTGAGCGCGCAGGTCAAGCTCAACGTGGTGCCCTCGAAGTAGTCCACCCCGCCCGGCGGCCTCCCCTGTATTGATTTCGGGGAAAGTCGCCGGGCATCGGTGGTCATTTATGGCCAAGCGAACTTTCCCCCTGAAGGGCGTATCCCTGCTGATCGCAGGTGCGCTCGCCTTGTCGGCTTGTTCTCTGCTTCCCAGCGACGATGAAGCGCCCAAGCCGGTGGTCAGCAAGTCGCTTCCCAACACTGACTGGAAGGCCGCTTCGGCTGCCAAGGTTGCCCAAGGCGGCGACCTGCGGCTCGCAGTGACAGCCCTCCCCACCAACTTCAACCCGCAGCATGCGGACGGTGCCATGTCGGACGCTCAGACGATCCTCGGCCCGACGTCAGGCGGAGCGGTGCGTGTCACCAAGGACGGTGACTGGACCGTCGACACTGACTACGCCAGCTCGGTGAAGGTGACCAACGAGAGCCCGCTGACCATCCGGGTCAAGCTCAACCCCAAGGCCGTCTGGCAAGGGGGAGCCCCCATCACGTCCAAGGACATGGTCGCCTTCTGGAAGGCGCAGAACGGCGAGGACAACGACTTTGAGGTCAGCTCGACCGAGGGTTACGAGGACATCTCCGACGTCCAGACCGACGGCCGCTACGGGTACGACGTGGTGTTCAGCGAGCCGACGGCAGAGTGGCCGAACTACATCTACCCCCGCCTGCCAGCCAACGTCAGCAAGAGTGCCAAGTCGTTCAACTCCGGCTTCGTCAAGAAGGCGCCGTCGTCCAACGGGCCCTTCCTGGTGGCATCTATCGATGCCAAGACCGGCACAGTGACCGAGAAGCCCAACCCGCGCTGGTGGGGCACCAAGCCCAAGCTCAGCTCGATCGTCTGGCGTATCGCCGCCCCTGACGTTCAAGCCAAGGCCTTTTCCGAGGACGGGCTGGACGCGATCAGCGTTGACGCGTCGACCTATTCGGTCGCGCGTGAGCACGGCACGATCCAGCAGGCGGCCGGTATCGAGTGGTCGCAGCTCACTCTCAATGGTGCCCGCGGACCACTCAAGGACGAGGACGTCCGTCGTGCTGTCTCGCGCGCCATTGACCGCACCAAGATCGCCGATACCGTCTCGGATGATTTCGGCCTTGATGGCGTGGCCCCCGGCAGCCTCGTCTATGTCCCCGGGCAGCGTGGCTATGCGGACTCGTCGTCTGCGATTGCGTTCGACCGGAAGGCTGCCAAGCAGCTGCTCGCCAAGGCCGGCTACAAGGCTGGTGCTGACGGTGTGATGGTGCGCAAGGGCAAGAAGCTCACCCTGAGGATGCCGGTGCCGATTGACACCCCGGCCAACCTCGAGCGTGCGCAGGCCATCAAAGCTGACCTCGAGAAGGTCGGTATCCAGGTGAAGCTCAAGAACGTTCCGGCGACGGACTTCTTCCCCAAGCATGTCGTTGCACTCGACTTCGACATCGTGACGTTCGTCTGGCGAGGATCAGCCTTCCCGATCGCCGAGGCGCAGTCTCGCTTCAACCCGATCGACTCGAGCCAGAACTTCACCGGCGTGGCCGACGGTGACATCGATGACGCATTCGACAAGGCTGCGGCGACCCTCGATGATGCGTTGCGGTTCACCCGTATCGGGCGGCTTGATCGACGTATCTTCGCCGACCCAGCAATGGTTCCGCTGGCCGTGACCCCGATCGTGATGGCGTTGCGCAATGACCTCCGCAACTACGGTGCGGCGCAGTTTGAGCAGCCCGACTGGACGATTGTCGGGTTCGTCAAGGCCGACTAGTCGCGCCGAGAACCATCCACGCGTCGCTGCGTTGCCGCAGCCACAGCGTCACCAGCCGCGCGGCGATGAAGGCGCCGTACGCGACCCACAGCCAGGTGAATCCCGCGTCGGTCCATCCGACGAAGAGAACCAAGGGAGCGTAGGCAACGAGGACCACCAGGCCGGCCTTGGCCAGGTAGGCGCCATCTCCGGCGCCGATCAACACGCCGTCAAGGACGAACACGATGCCCGAGAGAGGCTGGATCACCGCCACGACCAAAAGGGCAGGCACGAGGGCGTCCTGGACGGCGCGATCGGAGGTGAACAGCTGAGGAAGCCACGGGGCTGACACCGCCAGTACGATCGCCGCCACAAGTCCGGTGCTGATTCCCCAGACGATCATGCGCCGAGTCAGGTCTCTGGTGCCCGCGGCATCGCCGGCACCAAGGGTTCGGCCGGTCAAGGTCTGCCCGGCGATGGCGATGGCGTCGAGACCGAAGGCCAGAAATGTCACGATGGCCGCCGCGACCTGGTTGGCCGCCAACGGAACGTCGCCGAGCCGGGCGGCGACGAGAGTGCCGAGGACCAGAGATGCCCGGAGGGTGATGGTCCTGACGATGAGCGGCACGCCCTGGCGGCCGGAGTCCAGGATTTCGGCGATGCGCGGCCGGGCGGAAGCGTTGACGACGCGTGCTCGCCGAACGACGACGACCACGAGCCAGACGGCGGCAAACCACTGAGCCACGACGGTCGCGCTCGCGGCACCGCGAATGCCCCAGTCGAACCCGTAGACGAACAGCAGGGCGAGGCAGACGTTGAGCAGATTGGCGGCGATCGTTGCGATCAGTGGGGTGCGAAGGTCGAGGACCCCGCGCATCGCACCCGTCGCTGCGAGGATCAGCAGCATGGCGGGGACGGCCAGCGCTGAGATGACCAAGTAGTCCTGTGCCAGGCCTGCGACCCGGTCCGAGCTCGAGAGCGCTCGACTGAGCAGTCCGCTGGCTCCGGCGGTGAGCAGACCCAGTCCGACTCCCAGCAGGAGTGCCAGCCACAGGCTGCTCATGGCAAGCCCGAAGGCAGTTCGTTCATCTCCGGCCCCGTGGTGGCGGGCGACCGCAGAGGTGCTGCCGTACGCGAGGAAGATGCACAGCCCAACAACCGTACCGAGTACAACCGAGGCAGCCGAAAGACCGCCCAGCTCAGGCGTGCCGAGGTGGCCGACGATTGCAGTGTCGGCGAGCAACATCAACGGTTCCGTGATCAGCGCGAAGAATGCCGGAATCGCCACGCGAACGATCTGTCGATCGACGTCACGCTGGGCGAACATGAGTGCCTTCCTCGGGTGACGAGCGATGATCTGGCGTGCAAAGAGTGCGATATGTCGACAAGTTTACGAACAGGCGGCCGTGGACGAAAAACAGTCCTCAAGTATTTTGTCTCCACACCGGTGCGCAGACATCACCGCAGGTCAGATCCTCAAACGGATACTCGGTCCACCTCTTTTCCACACCTTCGTCCACGGACTGTGCACATGGGAACCCGGCGTTTTCCCCAGGCTGTGCCAGGTTACCCACACCCCCTGTGCGCGCCTGTCTATCGCCTGCTGACGCACCGGCCTACTGTGGCGAGTCGGCGGAAAACTGTCGGGTGGGACGCATAGCGTCGAGCATGTGCGAAAGGGTCACATTCAGTGAGTGTCACGGAGCTCTACGAGGCTGCGCCCGGGCCGGGCGAAGACGCCGGCTCCGGACGCGTTCCGCCGCAGGACTTGGCGGCCGAGCAGAGCGTTCTCGGCGCGATGCTGATGAGCAAGCTGGCGATTGACCCAGCCGCTGACATCCTCGACGGACGTGACTTCTACCGCCCCGCGCACGAGCTGATCTTCGACACGATTGTCGATCTGGCCAACCGCGGCGAACCGGCCGATGCGATCACGGTGGCTGCAGAGCTGCAGCGGCGCGGCGAAGTCGGCCGTATCGGTGGCGCGCCTTACCTCCATACGCTCGTTGCCAGTGTTCCGATTGCCGCCAACGTCGACTTCTACGCCGACATCGTTCACGAGAAGGCAGTGCTTCGCCGACTCGTTGAAGTCGGGCAGCGCATTGCCCAGCTGGGCCAGGCCGGTCAGGGCGAGGTTTCAGAGATCGTTGATCGGGCGCAGAAGGAAGTCCTCGACGTCGACGGCACCAAGACCGCCGAGGACTACAAGAACGTCTCCGACCTGATGCTGGAGACGATTGACGAGATCGAAGAGATCCAGGGCCGCGGCACCGAGATGCATGGTGTGCCATCAGGTTTCCCCGATCTTGACCGCCTCACGACGGGGTTCCGTCCCGGCCAGATGATCGTTGTGGCTGCTCGACCCGGTGTCGGCAAGTCGACCCTCGGCCTCGACTTCTGCAGGTCCGCGTCGATCCGTCATCAGATTCCGAGCGCGATCTTCTCGCTCGAAATGTCGGGACCTGAGATCGCGATGCGCATGCTTTCGGCCGAAGCCAAGGTCAACGTCTCGCAGATGCGTGGTGGCGGCATGAGCCAGCGCGACTGGGACGCGATCGCCAAGGCGATGCCACGCGTACAAGCAGCACCGATCGTCATCGACGACTCCGCCAACATGACGATGCCGGAGATCCGGTCCAAGGCCCGCCGCATCAAGAAGACCCATGGCCTTGGCTTCATGGTGATCGACTACCTCCAGCTGATGACGTCCGGCAAGCGAGTCGAGAACCGTCAGGTCGAGGTGTCGGAGTTCTCGCGTCAGATCAAGCTGTTGGCCAAGGAGCTCGAGATCCCGGTCGTCGCGATCAGTCAGCTCAACCGAGGTTCTGAGCAGCGCACCGACAAGACCCCGATGCTGTCCGACCTTCGTGAGTCCGGATCGATCGAGCAGGACGCCGATATCGTCATGCTGCTCAACCGTCCCGACGCCTACGGTGCCGGCGACTCCGATCGTCCCGGCGAGGCCGACATCATCATCGCCAAGAACCGTTCCGGTCCGGTCAACCGAGTCGCCGTCAGCTTCCAGGGTCACTACTCGCGCTTCACGCCGATGGCGCGTGACGCAGAGCCATCCGGAGCAGCCGCCGGCGACTATTTCGGCTAGCTACTGATAGCTGATGAGCTGGGGGTGGGGTTTGACCCGCTTCCAGGTCTGCGGGATGGACAGCATCGGCTTGTCCTCGTCGTGGAAGTTCTTCCAGCCCCAGAACACGCCTTTGGGTGCCTTCTCACGCAGGTAGTTCCACGTACCGCGCTTGGCGGCCTGCCCGCCTTGACCGTCGACGTGGATCACGGTTGCCAGCTCAGGCCTTGTGGTGACGACCTTCGAGCGTCCCTTGATCATGTTGATGTTGAACTGGTGGAGGACGAACACCTTCTGCGGGAGGTTGTTCTTGCGGGTGAGGGCAGCCAACCACGCGCCGACCTTGTTCACTTCGTGAACCGAAACGCTGCCGATCTGCCGGAGGTGCTTCTGGTGCTTTCGTAGACGCCACTCCGGATCGAGCGCCAGACCGACATGCGGTCGCTTGAGCAGAGACTCGTACTGCTTGGCCTGGGCGAGGAAGTGAGTTCGGCCCGGTTGCAGGTCGAGGATGACGTAGATGCCGTTCTTTTCCGCTGCGTTGATCAACGGCAGTAGCTCGCGGATCTTGGTCTCGGCGGAGTAGTTCTTGTCCTTGCCGGCGCCGGCGGACGCCACCGTGGCGATGATCTCGAACGTGGGCACGACCGGTGTCTTGACGATCTTGCGGTACTTCGCTGCGAGCACCTTGGCGCGTCTGACCGTCGCGGCAACGCTCTGCTCTCCGAGGACGCCGAGTGCCTTGGTGGACGGATGGCCGTAGAGCGCGACCATCGTGCGCCCCGGGAACGCGAGATAGCCGCCGCCGAACTGCTCCACACCTGATCGGACGGCGGCCAGCGTGTACTCAAGGTTGACGGTGAACCGCGGGCCAAGTGCGATGACGGGAGCCTTGGGAGCAGCGGCGATCGTCTTTGCGGCTTCCGGCACGGTGCGGGGGTCGCCGCGCGGAACCTCCAGGACGGTGGCCCCGGCGTTGGTCGCAGAGGCAACGGCGGCGGCGTTCCTCTTCAATGAACCGGTCAACACGATGATGTCGCGCTGCGGGGCTGAAGTGATGTCGAACGCCGTACGCACGCGCGCAACTTCCTTGCCGACCGTTGACTGCGTGGCAGGTCGAGCGTCGGCGTACGAGCTCGTTGTTCCGAAGGTCAGCACTGTGGATGGACCCAGTCGCTTGACCTCGGCTGCGGTCGCCGGATCATCGATCAGCACCGGAACTGCGAGCCTGTTCGCGGTGGCGACTGCCAGGTCCTGGGCTTTCGGGTCGGACGAGCTGGCAACCAGAACGACAGGCGACGAGGCGTACAAGCGACTTGAGACGGCGACGGCGTTCTCGGCGGGCGTTGTTGTCGCGACCAGCTCCAGGGATTTGGTGGGCATGCGCAGGTCGTCGGTCCGTGCGTCATCGTCGTCGGACGAGTGGAGTACGGCGAATCCGCTGGCGATGAGGGCGAGGCCAACGATCCCGGCAACCACGGCAGAGCGTTGGAGCGTGGGAGTTAGGCTCATGCCCGTGACACTACTGACCGCCCTTGCAATTGAGACAAGTAACGCCCCAGATTCGGGACTCGCGGGCTGGACGGTCGACCTGATGGACAAGCTGGGCTTGTTCGGCGCTGCGTTGGCAGTGTCGCTCGACAACTTCTTCCCACCGATCCCGAGCGAGATCATCCTCCCGTTGGCGGGGTTTGCTGCGAGCCAGGGCACGTTCTCACTGGCCGGAGCGCTGATTGCCACCACTGTCGGATCCGTCTTCGGAGCGTGCGTGCTCTATTGGCTCGGTGCCGTCTTCGGCCGGGAACGTGCAGCCTGGATCTTCGAAAAGACCCCGCTCCTCAAGGTGAGCGATCTGCAACGTACGGAGGCGTGGTTCTCCAAGCACGGAGGCCAGGCTGTCTTCTTTGGTCGCATGGTCCCGATCTTCCGCAGCCTCATCTCGATTCCGGCCGGCGTGGAGCGGATGCACTTCGGCGCATTCTTTGTGCTCACCGCGGCAGGTAGCGCGATCTGGAACTCGATCTTCGTCATCGCCGGCTATCGGCTGGGCGAGAACTGGGACGCCGTCGAGCCGTATGCCTCCGTGTTCCAAAAGCTCGTGATCGGTCTGGTGCTCCTGGTCATTGGGGTGTTCGTCTTCGTGAGGCTTCGGGAGCGACGCACAGCCTGAGCGACACGTGCTTGCCATCAGTCCTAGGCTGACGACATGACTGGATCCGACGAGAAGGCGGTGCTCGACGCCGTTCATCCGCAGCTGTTCATCGGCGGCGAATGGCGTGACGCTGAAGGCGGCAAGACATTCGGTGTTGAAGACCCTTCGACGGGCGCCAACCTCATCGACGTGGCGGATGCCAGCGTGGCCGACGGCAAGGCAGCGATTGATGCCGCTGTCGCTGTGCAGGATGAGTGGGCTGCCACACCACCGAGAGATCGCGGAGAGATCCTGCGAGGCGCGTACGAGCTGATCACCGAGCGCGTCGATGAGCTGGCTCTGCTGATGACGCTCGAGATGGGCAAGCCGATCAAGGAGAGCAAGTCGGAGATCGCGTACGCCTCGGAGTTCTTCCGGTGGTTCGCCGAGGAGGCTGTCCGCATCTCTGGTCGCTACTCGGTGGCGCCCAACGGTGCGACCCGACTGCTCACGCTCAAGCAGCCTGTCGGGCCTTGCTTGATGATCACGCCGTGGAACTTCCCGATGGCCATGGGCACCCGCAAGATCGGGCCAGCCATCGCGGCCGGTTGCACGATGGTGGTCAAGCCCGCGGCACTGACGCCGCTCTCGATGCTGCGGCTCGCCGACATCCTGGCCGAGGCTGGGCTCCCCAAGGGTGTGCTGAACGTCGTCACGACCACCAACACCGGCCCGGTCATGGAGCCGATCATTCGTGACCCGCGGCTGCGCAAGCTGACGTTCACCGGCTCGACTGAGGTCGGTCGAACTCTCATCGAGCAGAGCGCCGAGGGCATCCTGCGCGTGTCGATGGAGCTGGGTGGCAATGCGCCATTCCTGGTCTTCGACGACGCTGACCTCGACAAGGCGGTCGAGGGTGCCATGCTCGCCAAGATGCGCAACATCGGTGAGGCATGCACCGCCGCGAACCGCTTCATCGTGCACGAGTCGGTTGTCGAAGAGTTCGGCGAGAGGTTGTCGGCCAAGATGGTGGCGCTCACCATAGGCCGGGGTACCGATGATGGCATCGACGTCGGCCCGCTGGTCGAAGCCAAGCAGCGCGACAAGGTCGCCGAGCTCGTTGACGATGCGGTCGGCAAGGGCGCCAAGGCGCTCACCGGTGGCTCTGCACTCGAGGGGGAGGGCTACTTCTACCCGCCGACGGTCCTGACCCAGGTGCCCGACTCGGCTCGGCTGCGTACCGAGGAGATCTTCGGGCCCGTTGCGCCGATCTTCACGTTCACCGATGAGGCCGAGGCACTACGAATGGCCAACGACACGGAGTACGGCTTGGTCGCCTACGCCTTCACGCAGGACTACGCCCGCGCGATGCGCGTCTACGAGGCACTCGACACCGGTATGGTCGGCATCAACCAGGGCATTGTCTCCAACCCCGCCGCACCGTTCGGCGGAATGAAGTCGAGTGGATTCGGTCGAGAAGGTGGCACCGAAGGCATCGAGGAGTACCTCGAGACCAAGTACGTGGGCCTCGCCTTCTAGAACGAGACGTCCGCTCGTCGCTCGTCGCGGCTCGGCTTGTCGCAGTAGGTCTTGCCGTCGGTGAATCGCACGCCGTCGGTGAACCGCGCCTCGATCTGGCCCGAGCCGAACTGCTCGACATACAGACGTGAGTAGAGACCGCCCAGCTTGAGCAGCTCATCGTGGGTTCCCTGCTCGACGAGCTTGCCGTCCTCGAGACCGAAGATGACGTCGGCGTTGTGGATCGTCGACAACCGGTGGGCGATTGCGATCGTCGTGCGGTTGTGAGTCGCCCGCTCGAGCGCGTCTTGTACGAGGCGTTCGGTTTCGGTGTCGAGTGCCGAGGTGGCCTCGTCGAGAATCAGGATGCGCGGGTCCATCAGCAGCACGCGCGCGATCGCGAGCCGCTGCTTCTCGCCACCGCTGAGGCGATAGCCGCGCTCGCCGGTGATCGTCTCGTACCCGTCGGCGAACGACATGATGCGCTCGTGGATGTTGGCGTCGCGTGCGGCCTGCTCGATCTCGTCGGCGGTCGCGTCGGGCTTGGCGTACGCGATGTTGTCACGGATCGTGCCGTGGAAGAGGTACGGCTCCTGGGTGACCATTCCGATGGAATCGGCGAGCGATCCCATCGTCAGGTCGCGTACGTCAGTGCCGTCGAGCAGCACGGCGCCATCGGTGACGTCATAGAAGCGGGGCACGAGATACGTCGCGGTGGTCTTGCCGGAGCCGGACGG
The DNA here is from genome assembly GCF_036675695.1 of Aeromicrobium sp. Classification (GTDB taxonomy): domain Bacteria; phylum Actinomycetota; class Actinomycetes; order Propionibacteriales; family Nocardioidaceae; genus Aeromicrobium. Next base: position 7,322 of record NZ_JAKFEL010000228.1, on the reverse strand, counting down.
ACCGACGATCGCGGCGAGCTGTCCGGGCATGACCTTGAGCGAGACATCGGCGAGCGCCCAGGACTTCTGTGGTGGCGCCTCTCCCTCCTCGCGATCGATGCGTACGCCAGTCTCACCGAAGCGATCGCCGCGCTTATCGCCCGTGAGTGAGCGGGGCTCGGGGTAGCGGAAGAACACGTCTCTGAACTCGATCTCGCCCCGCACGGTTGCCGGGTTGACCGTCTGGGCATTCGGTCGCTCGGTGATGGCCGGCTTCAGGTCGAGGTACTCGAAGATGCGGCGGAACAGCGCCAGCGACGTCTGCACGTCGAGCGTCACGCGCATCAGCTGGAGCAGCGGCATCTGCAGGCGCGCCTGGACGGTGGTGAAGGCGACGAGCGTTCCGGCGGTCAGCGAGGTGCCGTTGTTGAGCATGAATCCTGCGACCAGATAGACCAGCGCGGGGGTGAGCGCGAAGAATGTCTGCACGGTGGCGAAGAACGCGCGACCGGTCATGGCTTGGTCGACCTGGAGCTTGGTCTGGTTGCGGTTGGCCTCGCGGTAGCGCTGGACCTCTGCCTCCGAGCGGTTGAACACCTTCGACAGCAGGATGCCGGAGACGCTGAGTGCTTCCTCGGTGATCGCCGTCATCTCCGACAGCGACTCCTGGGTCTTGCGGGCAAGCTTCTGCCGGCGCTTGCCGACCTGCAGCTGGATGTAGACGAACAGCGGCATCACGATCAGTGTCAGGATCGTCAGCTGCCACGACAGGATCACCATCGACACGAATGCCGCGGTGACGGTCACCGTGTTCTGCAGGATCGTCGTGGCGGTGTCGGTGAGCACCGTACGTACGCCGGCGACGTCGTTGGCGAGGCGTGACTGGATCGCACCCGTCTTGGTCGCGGTGAAGAACGCGAGCTCCATCTTCTGGAGGTGCGCGAACAGGTCACCGCGGAGGTCGGCCATCGCCGAGTTGCCGATCGTTGACGTGAGCCAGTTCTGCCCAATACCGATCAGCGCGGTCGCAACCGGGATGAGGCACATGAAGCCGAACAGCCACCACAGCAAGGTGAGGTCAGGTTTGCCGACCGGCGGGAAGAGTGCCTTGTCGAACACGGCCTTCGTCAGGAACGGGACGATCGAGGTGAGGATCGCCGAGGCGACGACGGCTATGGCGACCAGGATGATCTGGCCGCGATAAGGCCGAAGCATGCGGGCGATGCGGCGGAGGATGGGCCGGTTGTTGCCGGCCTTCAGCTCCTCGTCCGGGATGTGGGTGATCTTGCTTCCACCACCTCCACCACCGCGGCCGCCGCCTCCACCGCCGCCCGGCATCAGTCGACGTCGATCTTCGTCAGCATGACTGCGGTGGCATCGCCTTCGACGGGAACGAGCTCGGTGGTGCCCCACACGCCAACCTCGGTACGGAGGATCGCCCAGATGAGCAGATTGGCCGGGTCGGGCACGAACTCAGAGTCCACTGTCACCGAGAACTCGACCGGTACGCCCGGTGCGTCGACCGCTGTGGCGGCGAGCACCTCACCTTCGGTGTCCACCAGCTTGACCGTGGCAATTGCTCCGGGCGGGACGGCAATGCGCTCGCGGAACAAGACATTGCCACTGACAGTCATGAGAGTCATGCCCTCGATGCTATGCCCGTCCTGGTCACTCGTCCCGATGACTGCGTACGTGGACGTGCCACGCGAGGCACACCGCCAGGACGGTGACAGCCAGCGTGATGAGGGAGATGACGACGCCGTGGAAGGCCATGGCGTAGAGCCCGTCGGGTATTGCGGTGACCACGGTGAGGAGCCCGAGGGCAGCGGCGACGCTGAATGCGCCGAGCAGCGCGTACGTGCCCAGCGCCCTGGGGGGTCGGGGGTCGTCGGCAGGCAGTGAACGCAGCTCGACCACGGCGTACGAGATCACGACGGCCAGACCGATGAGCGCCGAGCCGTACTGTGCCCATCGCAGACCCGAGAGGCCGAGGTGATCGGTTCGGAGCCAGGTCACCCGGTCGTAGCCCCAACGGTCGGCATGGGTGAACGAGTCCCAGAAGATGTGGGTTGCGGCGGCGATGGCTCCGGCGGGGATGGCGAGCAGCCACTGTCGTCGGCTCAGCCGCGCGTGCGGGGTCAGGCGCGATCGAATCGGCGCCGGCGAGAGATCGACCAACGGGTCGCGCAGCACGGCAAACCACACGAGCAGCGCAAACAGTGTGAGTGCAATGTCGACCGTGACGATGCTCAGCGGGTTGTGGGTGATCTCGTACCCGCGAAGCGAGCCGAGGTAGAGCGGCACGTCGAGAACCATCGACCCGAGCACGAGCGCCGTCATCGGCAGGCCGAGGCGCCGAAGTGGGAGGACGGCCGCCGGGTGGCTCAGGGTCAGCGGCATTCACTGAGCCTATTGCGCCAGCAGTGAACATCCTTGGAGAACGTCGAGTCACATGGTCGTCTGGAGAAGTGAGCAAGGTATTGGTCCTCGGTGGCACGTCCTGGCTGGGCGGGCAGATCGCGGGTCACGCGGTGATGCGTGGTCACGACGTCACCTGTCTGGCGCGCGGTGAGTCGGGCGAGGCGCCGACGTCGGCCACGTTCGTACAGGGCGATCGAGATGACCCGACCGCATACGAGAAGGTTCTCGACCAGCGTTGGGACATGGTGATCGATGTGTCACGGCAGCCGGGCCACGTGCGCTCGGCCGCCTGCGTGCTCGGCGGCGCGGCATCGCACTGGACGCTGGTGTCGACGGGCTCGGTCTATGCCGACCAGAGCGGACCGTTGACCGAGGCCTCACCGCTGCTCGACCCACTTGACGATGAGGTCGCCGGACCCGAGACATACGGCGAGGGCAAGGTCGCCTGTGAGGAGATCGTGCGCAGCCTGCCCAACCACCTCGTCGTACGCGTCGGGCTGATCGGTGGTCCTGGTGATCGCTCGGACCGACTGGGCTACTACGTGTCCCGGTTCGCCCTAGCTGGCGACGAACCGGTGCTGGTGCCGGACGTCGCCACCCAGCCGATGCAGGTGATTGACGTCCGCGATCTTGCGAAGTGGATCGCCGAGGCGGCTGAGGCGAACGTGACTGGCATTGTCCACGGCGCCGGCGAACGTACGACCGTCGGTGATCTGGTGCGGTTGTCGGCCGAGGCCGCCGACTTCACCGGCGAGCAGGTGCTGGCCGGCGAAGACTGGCTGCGGGAGCGCGATGTCGAGGAATGGATGGGACCGCGGTCGCTTCCGCTTTGGCTCCCTGCAAGTCACTACGGCATGGGGTTGATGGATGACGCCCGCTCGCTGGAGCGCGGACTCGTACGCCGACCGCTTGCCGAGACCCTGGCCGACACTCTGACGTACGAGCGCGACCAGGGTCTGGAGCGACAACGGAAGGCTGGGCTCTCCCGAGACGATGAGCTCGAACTGATTGCTCAGCTCAAGCCTTGAACCGGCGCAACCGCAAGCTGTTGGTCACCACGAACACCGAGCTGAACGCCATCGTGAAGCCTGCGATCAGGGGATTGAGCAGTCCGAGTGCCGCCAGCGGGATGGCCGCCACGTTGTAGGCGAATGCCCAGAACAGGTTGCCCTTGATCGTGCGGAGCGTCGCCCGAGACAGACGTACGGCGTCAACGGCCGTAGCGAGGTCGCCCTTGACCAAGGTGAGGTCCGATGCCTGGATTGCGACGTCCGTACCGGTGCCCATTGCGATACCGAGGTCAGAACCGGCCAGTGCTGCTGCATCGTTGACACCATCGCCGACCATGGCGACGACGCGGCCTTCGCCTTGGAGCTCACGGATCGTGCGCAGCTTGTCCGCTGGCGTGACATCCGCGATGACCCGGTCGATGCCCACCTCGGCTCCAACTGCCTCGGCGACGGCTTTGTTGTCACCGGTCAACAGGACTGGCTCCAGGCCCAGCGTTCGCAGCTGCCCGATGGCTCGGGCAGAGGAGGGCTTGATGGTGTCGGCGACCGTGATCGTGCCACGGAACGCGCCGTCCCATGCGACCGCGACAGTTGTGCCTTGAGCTCCTGAACTGGCTGGGGCCTTGACTCCCTGCTCGGTCAACCAGGACGGGCGACCCACGAGTGCGCTGCGGCCTTCCACCGAACCACGGACTCCAAAGCCGGCTTCGTTGGTGAACGACTCGACTGCGACAGGTGCGGCGAGCGTGGCGACGGCCCGGGCGATGGGGTGCTCTGACGCATGCTCGAGCGAGGCAGCAACGAGTCGCAGCTCGGTCGGATCCACGCCGGGTGCTGGGTCGACCGAGACAACGCTCATCTCTCCACTGGTGACCGTGCCTGTCTTGTCGAGCACGATCGTGTCGATCTTGCGGGTCGACTCCAGAATCTGCGGGCCCTTGATCAGGATGCCGAGCTGGGCACCTCGACCCGTGCCGACCATCAAGGCAGTCGGAGTCGCCAGGCCCAGGGCGCAGGGGCAGGCGATGATCAGGACCGCGACGGCGGCCGTGAAGGCTTCGGTCACCGAGTTGCCGAGGATCAGCCACGTGGCCAGGGTCGCCAGCGAGAGGACGATGACTGCGGGAACGAACCATGCCGAGATCCGGTCGGCGAGGCGCTGCACGTCGGCCTTGCCGTCCTGCGCTTCCTCGACCAGCCGTGCCATTTGGGCGAGCTGGGTGTCTGAACCAACGGCAGTGGCGCGTATGACGAGCCGACCGCTCTGGTTGATGGTGGCACCGGTGACGGCGGTGCCGACGACGACCTCGACGGGCACGGACTCGCCGGTCAGCATCGATTCGTCGACCGCTGAGCTGCCCTCGACCACGATTCCGTCAGTTGCGATCTTCTCTCCGGGCCGCGCAACGAACAGATCGCCTTCGTTGAGGTCGGTCAGGGCGATGGGAGTCTCCGCGCCGTCGCGGAGCACGGTGACCTCTTTGACTCCGAGATCCATCAGCGCTCGCAAGGCGGCGCTCGACTGCTTCTTGGCATTTGCCTCGAGGTAGTGGCCGGCGAGGATGAACACCGTCACGGCACTTGCGACTTCGAGATAGATCTCGTCATGTCCGCCACTGCTGGCCAGCCAGGTGAACTCCATGGTCATGCCGGCCATGCCTGCATCGCCGAAGAACAGTGCCCACACCGACCAGAGGTAGGCTGCGCCGACTCCGACGCTGACCAGCGTGTCCATCGTCGCCGCCCCGTGCCGGGCGTTGGTCCAGGCTGCCTTGTGGAACGGGTAGGCACCCCAGATGACCACGGGAGATGCCAATGCGAAGACGAGCCACTGCCAGTTGTCGAACTGAAGAGACGGAATCATCGAGACCAGTACGACTGGAAGCGCCAGGGCAGCGGAGATCTTGAGTCGCTGGAGCATCGAGGCGGCACCATGTAGACCCTCGTGGTCCGAGTGGTCCATCTCAGGCGCGTGCTCGTGACCTGTCGGGGGGCGCACTTTTGCTGAGTAGCCCGTCTTTGCGACGGTGTCGATCAGGGTCTGTACGTCGACGCCATCTCCAGCCTCGATGCTCGCCTTCTCGGTCGCGTAGTTGACCGTGGCGGTGACACCGTCGAGCTTGTTGAGCTTCTTCTCGACTCGCATCGCGCACGACGTGCAGGTCATGCCGCCGATGTCGAGCTTGTGAGTAGTCATGCCAACGGCAGGTCGCGCGGACCTGCGAGTGCATAGCCAGCCTCGTCGACGGCTTCGGCGACGAGAGCGGGGTCGAGTGGATCGGTGCTGGTGACGGTGACCGGGGACGTGCCTCCGGCGACGAGGTCAACGGTGACGTCGGTGACGCCCTCCAGTGCGGACAGCTCTTCGGTGACGGAGGCTACGCAGTGCGCGCAGGTCATTCCGTTGACGGGGTAGGTCTGGGTTGTCATGTCGTTCCCTTCTTATGAACGTACGAGGCGCGCGATGGCGTCCGACGCTTCTTTGATCTTGGTGTCGGACTCCTCGCCGCCGGCGCGGGCGGCGTTGACGACGCAGTGAGCCAGGTGCTCGTCGAGAAGCTTGAGGGCAACGGCTTCGAGCGCCTTGGTTGTGGCGGAGACCTGGGTGAGTACATCGATGCAGTAGGTGTCGTCCTCGACCATGCGGGACAACCCGCGTACCTGACCTTCGATGCGCTTGAGCCGCTTGAGCACGGCGACCTTGTCGTCGGAGTAGCCGGGTGTCACGTGGTCGGTCATTTGAGGAGCTCTTCCATGGTGGCGATCTCGGCCTTCTGCGCCGTGATGATGTTGCGGGCCAGCTCGGCAACGTCGGTCGACTTCCCGTCCTCGAGGACGTCGTCGGCCATCTCGATGGCACCGTCGTGGTGGCTGATCATCCCGGTCAGCCAGAGGCGGTCGAACTCGGCGCCGCGGGTCCGGGCAAGTTCACGCATCTCGGCGCCGCTCAGCATCCCGTCCATCTCCATGCCGTCCATGTCACCCATGTCGTGACCGCCCATCACGCTCTCGTCCCAGTCCTTGAGCCAGCCGCGCATCAGCGTGATCTCGGGTGCTTGGGCAGCTTTGATCTGGGCAGCGAGATCGACGACCTCGGGCGAGGCGTCAGCGCCAGGAACCAGGTCGGCCATCATGACCGCTTGCTGGTGGTGGGGGATCATCTGCTGCGCGAACTCGACATCGGCGTCGTTGTGGTCGGTCGAACCTCCACACGCCGCAAGAGCCAGCAGGGGCAGTACCGCAATGAACATCAGGATTCGCTTCATGGGCACGACCATACCCCTAGGGGGTATACAAATCAAGCGCGGCCTAGGCTGGTCACATGACAGAGATTCCCGGACTGGACGGCCTGCTCGGCGTCGAACACCTTGAGGCCACGGCTGACAAGGTCGTCGTGAGGTTCACGATCGACGAGCGGCACCTACAGCCATTCGGCATCCCGCACGGTGGTGTCTACTGCGCCGTGCACGAGTCGACAGCTAGCGTCGCCGGGCTCCTGTGGCTCAACGGCAAGGGAGTCGCCGTCGGCACCAACAACTCGACGGACTTCCTGCGCCAGGCGAAGGTCGGAGACACGATCACCACGACGGCCACCCCGATCCATCGCGGACGCACCCAGCAGCTGTGGCACCTGGACTCGGTGGATGAGGACGGCAAGCTCATTGCCCAGGGCCAGGTACGTCTCGCCAACCTGGAGCAGGAAGTCCCGCCCGAGGCACTCGCGCACTTCGCTGGCATCGCACCCGCCTGATCCGTCCGATCGCTGGAAGCGGATTTCGCGCCGGGAATCAGCCGGTACGATTGGGGTAGTTGATCGCGACTGGCGTTGAGGTGGGTACCACCGGGGAGCGATCGATCACCACGACATCGGGACCGTTCGCCTGGGCCCCACGTCAGCCAAGTTCTGCTGAC
>NZ_JAKFEL010000265.1:0-16734 GCF_036675695.1 Aeromicrobium sp. | reverse complement strand
GGACGGTCTTGGAGCGGACCATGCCGCCGTAGAAGAACGCCAGTCCTGGCGTCATGAGCAGGACCAAGGCCGAGCTGGCCAGGATCCACGCGGTATCGCCGGTATCCATGAAACCTCCGAAGTTGAAGTGCGCGGGCGTGGACAACGCCCGCTGCGCTACAGGCTGTTATCGGACGGTTTCGATACGGGTTTCGCCGTGTTGCGGCAATGTCACGAATCTGCGGGTTGTGTTAACAGCACGTAAACCCGCAGGTCACTCGAGGAGCGCGTCGACGAATTCCTCGGGATCGAATGGCGCAAGATCGTCCACACCTTCGCCAAGACCGACGAACTTCACGGGTACGCCGAGCTCACGCTGAACCGCAATCACGATGCCGCCCTTGGCTGTGCCGTCGAGCTTGGTCAGCACGATGCCGGTCACCTCGACCACCTCGCCGAACACGCGAGCCTGGGTCATACCGTTCTGCCCCGTCGTGGCGTCGATGACGAGGAGCACCTCCGTGACGGGAGCCTGCTTCTCGATCACGCGCTTGACCTTGCCGAGCTCGTCCATCAGCCCGGCCTTGGTGTGAAGACGGCCAGCAGTGTCGACCAGCACCACATCGACTCCGTCGGCGATGCCTTTCTGTACGGCCTCGAAGCCAACGCTCGCCGGATCGCCGCCCTCTGGACCGCGGACGGTGTCGACACCGACCCGTTCGCCCCAGGTCTGGAGCTGTTCGGCAGCGGCTGCGCGGAACGTATCGGCCGCACCGAGCACGACAGACTTGTTCTCGGCCACGAGCACGCGGGCCAGGCGCCCGACAGTCGTTGTCTTGCCGGTGCCGTTGACGCCGACCACGAGGACGACGCCAGGCTTGCCCTCCGCGCCTGCCGACTTGAGCGAGCGATCGTTGCTCGGCCCGATCAGTGCGATGAGCTCTTCGCGCAGAACCGTACGGGCATGGTCGGGATCCTTGATGCCTTCGACTCGCACGCGGGTCTTGAGCTGTTCGACGAGCTCGTCGGTCGGCCCCACGCCTACATCGGCGGCAAGCAGCGTGTCCTCGATCTCCTCCCACGCGGCGTCATCGAGTGACGCGCGGCCCAGAACTGCGAGCAGTCCCTTGCCGAGAGTGCCCTGGGAGCGAGCCAGGCGAGCGCGCAGACGAACGAGTCGACCCTTCGGCGCCTCGGGACGCTCAAGCGTGGGAGCAGCGGGCTCGGGAGCCGGCGCTGGCTCAGGTTCTGGTACCGGCTCTGGCTTCGGTGTGGCGACCGCCTCGTCGAGGTGAGGCTCAGGGTGCTCGGGGTGCTCGATGACCTCTTCGGTAATCGCGTCCAGCTCATCCGGCGGCGGGAGCTCTGCCCGGCGCCGGGAAATCAGCAGCGCTGCGCCAGCTCCGAGGACGATGACTGCAGCGGCAAGAATGAGGACGAGCGTCAGCGTGGTCACACCGCGATCCTATGTAGGTGCCGTGCCGTGCCGCGGCTTGGTTCAAACCTCGGCGGTTCGACTAGGAACCCGAGGGCTCCTGAACCAGCGGGGTGACGGCATCCCTGATCGACTGCGGGACAGGTGTGACCTGACGTGAGGTCGAGTCGACATACACGTGCACAAAACGCCCGATCGCTGCCGGTTCATCGCTGTCGCCCTGGAACAGCCCGATCCGATAGACGATGCTCGACGTGCCGAGCTTGGTGACCGCGAGACCCGCTTGCACGTCACCCGGGAAACCGAGTTCTCGTTTGAATTCACACTGTGTCTCGGCGACCAGGCCAACCGCATCGAGCTTGCGGATGTCGGTGCCGGTCGCCTCGATCAGGAAGCCGTTGACCGCGGTGTCGAAGAACGAGTAGTAGACGACGTTGTTGACATGGCCGTAGACGTCCTCGTCCTCCCACCGTGTCGTGATGGTCCGGAGTGTCGGGAAGTCCGTACGGAGCATCGCCTCGGACACTAGGCCGAAGCCTCGTCGCGCAGGCGCTGACTGATGACCGCGGATACGCCGTCGCCGCGCATCGAGACTCCATAGAGCGCGTCGGCAACTTCCATCGTGCGCTTCTGGTGCGTGATGACGATCAGCTGCGAGCTGGCACGCAGCTCTTCGTAGATCTCGAGCAGTCGGCCGAGGTTGGTGTCGTCGAGGGCCGCTTCGACCTCGTCGAGGATGTAGAACGGGCTCGGCCGGGCCTTGAACAAGGCGACGAGGAATGCCACCGCGACCAGCGAACGCTCGCCACCGGACAGCAGCGACAGCCGCTTGACCTTCTTGCCCGGGGGCCTCGCCTCGACGTCGATGCCGGTCGTGAGCATGTTTTGTGGATCGGTGAGGATCAGCGATCCCTCACCACCCGGGAAGAGTCGGGAGAAGACGTCGGCGAACTCGCGCTCAACGTCGTACCAAGCCTCGGTGAAGACCTGCTCGACCTTGGCATCGACCTCTTCGACGATCTCCAGCAGGTCCTTGCGAGTCTTGCGAAGGTCCTCGAGCTGCTCCGACAGGAACTGGTGACGTTCTTCGAGCGCGCTGAACTCCTCAAGAGCGAGCGGGTTGACCTTGCCGAGCATGGCCATGGATCGCTCCGCTGCACGAAGTCGCTTGGTCTGCTCCTCGCGGTCGTACGGGATCGCCGGTCCGGGCTCGGCGGCATCCTCGCCGTCTTCGGTCGCCTCGGCGATCGGGGTTATGAGCTGATCCGGGCCGTAGTCGGCGATCAGCTCTTCAATGTTGAGGCCGAGCTCCTCAAGCGCACGGGCTTCGAGTCCTTCGAGGCGAAGGCGCATCTCTGCCCGGGCCATTTCGTCCTTGTGGACCGAGTCGGTGAGTCCATCGAGCTCGGTGCTCAGCTCACGCAACTTGATGCGTACGCCCCGCAGCGTCTCCTCGCGACCGGAGCGTGACGTCTCGATCGTCTTGCGGAGCTCGGAGGCCTGCAGGACCGATTGCTCGAGCCGTACGAGTACGCGGTCGCTCGCAGCAATCACAGCCCTGGCGGTCTCGGCCTCGCGGAGCTGTCGTTCGCGTCGTTCTTCTGCCTTGATGCGTGCCTGACGCTCAGCGGCCGCCGCTTCGAACAGTGAGCTGACCTGCGCTGCAAGGGCCCGGGCCCGTTCTTCGTTCGTCCTCAGTGCGAGCCGCGCGTCCGTCTCTGCCCGGCGAGCCGAGGAAGCCTTCTCAGCAAGCTCCTCGAGGAGTGTCGTGTCCGGCTCCTCCTCCGGCGCGGACTCGGCCTGCCGGAGTCGATCTTCGAGCTCGGCGAGTCCCGAGACGTCCACATCACGGGCTTCGGCAGCAGCGTTGATCGCCGTCGTCAGTCGATCGGCTTCTCCACGCGCAGCTCGCGCAGTGGCACCGAGGTGGCCGAGATTCTCGGCGACTGCCGCCATCGTGGCGTCCGACTCGTGAAGTCGAGCGAGTGCCGCATCGACATGTTCCTGTGCCGCTACGCGACGGGTCTCGGCACCCTCGATCTCGAAGCGGAGGCGCTCAAGCGTGTGCACCGCACGCTCCAGATCTTCGGCGGCCGTCTCGATGGCTGCCTTGACCTCGATCAGGCTCTGCTTCGACGACGATCCGCCGGATGCGAAGTGCGGACCGAGGACATCGCCATCGCGGGTCACGGCCACAACGTCTGGGGACTGGGCGATCAGCTGACGCGACTGCTCCAGGTCGTCAACGACGGCCACCTTGTAGAGCAGTCGGCGCAACGCACCCTGCAGCTTGGCCGGACCATCAACCACGTCGATCGCGTACGTCGCGAACGCCGGCAGCCCAGGCCACGACGAGTCATCGACCTCGCCGCCCCCAAGCAGCATTCCTGCGCGACCGAGGTCTTCGGACTTGAGCTTCTCCATCGCGGAGACGGCTGTGTCGAGGTGATCGACCGCAACGGCATCTGCGGCGGATCCAAGGGCTGAGGCAATGGCGGTCTCGAACCCACTGCGTACGGTCAGCAGCGCTGCGACCGAGCCCAGGAGTCCGCTGATCTCGTCCGTTGCCGCGAGCAGCGCGCCTGCACCGTCCTTGCGGGCCAGACCCAGCTCAAGTGCTTCCTTGCGGGCTGCGAGAGCAGACTGCTGACGCTCGGCCTCCTGCGTCTGCGATCCGAGGGATGCCAGCTGCTCAACGATCTCGGCGAGGGCCGTCTCGGCAGCCTCGAGGTCTTCGTCAAGTCCTGATTCGCCGGCATTGAGCCCGGCGATCGTGTTCTCGAGCGCGCTGAACTCACGGTGCGCGTCGGTTGCACGGAGCTCCGCCTCGTCGCGGGCGACCGTCAGGCGGCCAATTTCCTCACCCGCTGCGGTTGCGCGGCTCTTGAGCGAGTTGACCTGACCGTGGAGCCTCGCCAGACCTTCGCGCTGATCGGCGGCCGCACGAAGCAGGCCGGCAACACGTCGCTCTTCGGCTGTGTAGGCCGCTTCGGCCGCGTCCTTGGCCGCGATGACCTGCTCGAGGGACTCGGTCGCTTCGGATACGCCGGCGTCGAGCTGCTCGTGCTTGGCCTGCGCCTCGCGTGCCTCCGCCTCGAGTACTTCGGGATCGCGGCCGACCCGACGATCGTCAGCCTCGACGGCAGCCAGACGTACGCGCTCGTTGGCCAGCCCGGCCGTACCGCGGAAGCGTTCGCGCAGACCGGACAGTGAGTACCAAGTCTCTTGCGCTGCGGCCAGGCGCGGAGAGTCCTCACGCAGCTGGTCCTCGAGGACCGTCTCCTGCTCGCGCGCTTCGGCAATCGCTGCCTCAACCGACTGCCTGCGATCCTTCAATGCGGTCTCGTCGGCCAGCTCCTCAGCGATGACCTTGCGCGCCTGGGTCACGTCGTCAGCGAGCAGACGGGCCCGGGCGTCGCGTACGTCGGCCTGGATGACCGCTGCTCGGCGAGCCACTTCGGCCTGACGACCCAGCGGCTTGAGCTGACGACGGAGCTCAGTGAGCACGTCATTGAGTCGCGTCAGGTTGCCTTGGGTCGCATCAAGCTTGCGAAGCGCCTTTTCCTTGCGTTTGCGGTGCTTGAGGACACCGGCGGCTTCCTCGATGAAGCCGCGGCGCTCCTCGGGCGTAGCGCGCAGGACGCTGTCGAGCTGGCCCTGGCCGACGATGACGTGCATCTCACGGCCGATACCCGAGTCGCTGAGGAGTTCCTGGACGTCGAGGAGTCGGCAGGTGTTGCCGTTGATCGCGTACTCGGACCCGCCATTGCGGAACATCGTGCGGGTGATCGTGACTTCGGTGTACTCGATGGGCAGCGCGCCGTCGGTGTTGTCGATCGTCAGCACGACCTCGGCGCGGCCAAGCGGTGGTCGACCGGACGTGCCGGCGAAGATGACGTCTTCCATCTTGCCGCCGCGCAATGACTTGGCGCCCTGCTCGCCCATGACCCAAGCGAGGGCATCGACGACATTGGACTTGCCGGAGCCGTTGGGTCCGACAACGCACGTGATGCCAGTTTCGAACTGGAGAGTCGTTGAGGATGCAAAGGACTTGAACCCACGAAGTGTGAGGCTCTTGAGGTACAACGTTGCTCCTACGACGACGGCCGGCTGTGCTGTTCAAGTCCGGGGACTTGAGGACACACTAGGCGACCGAATGCTGCGGGCGACGGACCGTCGCCAGTTCAGTATCGAAGCGTCAGCGGTGACCGGCGACGGGCTCGAGCAGATCGCCCGCCGTCACGTGGTCAACTTGCTCACGCAGGGTCTTGAGGAGCCCGTCGTTCTCGACCTTGAGACGTAGTACTTCTGCCTCAAGATCGGCAATGCGGCGACGCAACATCGCAGTGTCACGAGACTGCGCTGTGGTGGGGCCGCCGATGAAGCCGACAAGTGCTTTGGCCATGGAAATCTCCGCACAAAAAGGGTGGCAGTTGGGGAAGGGCAGGGGCTGGCCTGCGTCTCTCAGTCTCCCACCGTGAGACTAGTGCGGTCAAATGCCATTTTTCCCTGAATCCAAGCCTGATCTGTCCGCAGATCAGAGTCCAGTATGACGAAATCTGCGATCGCTCCGGCACGCAGATGGCCGAGGTCATCGAGCCCGAGCGCACGGGCCGGAACGCTGGTGACAGCAGCAATCGCCTGGTCGACTGATGCTCCTGACGCCACCGCATTGGCGACGCAGTCGTCGAGTCGTACGGCTGCTCCGGCCAGCGTTCCGTCTTCGCGGAGCGGCGGTTGCCCGTCAACGACCGAAAGTGTCTGGCCACCGAGCTCGTACTCCCCTGCCGGCATACCGAACGCCGAGACATTGTCGGTCACGAGCATGACCCGTCCTGTGGCCGCGGCAAACGTCAGCCGGATGGCTTCGGCATCGACGTGATGCAGGTCGGCAATCAGACCGAGTGTCAGTCGTGAGTCGGCAAGCGCGCCGCCAACGACTCCCGGACTGCGAGGCATCAACGGGCTCTGGGCGTTGTAGAGGTGGGTCACGAGGGTCGCCCCGGCGTCGGCTGCCTTCGCGACAGACGCGGCATCGGCGTCGCTGTGCCCGACCGACACCCGTACGCCTGCAGCGACGAAGGTGGCGATTGCCTCCAACGCACCAGCTCGCTCGGGAGCCAGGGTCACGTAGCCGAGCGAGTCGCCACCAGCCTCGATCAGGGCATGGACCCGATCTGGCGTTGGGTCGACGAGTAGTTCTTCGCGATGGGCTCCTCGACGGGTCGGCGCGAGGAACGGGCCTTCCACGTGACACGGCAGCAGGCGCGTCGTACCTTCTCGATGTGCCACAGCTTGGCGACGTTGTGCATACGCGCTCAGGTCGGCGCAAACTTCGTCGATCGGTGCCGTGATGAACGTCGGCACCATCGAGGTGACACCGGTGCTCGGGAGCCGCTCAGCGATGCGGGTCCAGTCTTCCTCGGTCGCCGAGGCGAAGTCGGCGCCGTAGGCGCCATTGATCTGCGCGTCGATGAATCCGGGTGCGATCACCTCTACGTGCAGGTCGGCCGCACGCGGTGGTTCGCCAGGTCCACTGGCGACGATCCGGCCGTCGGCAACCTCGATCCATCCCGGCCCGGACGTGTCGGTGATGCCATGGGCGGACGTGGCGCTGACGAGGAGTTGCACGGGACGGACGCTATCAAGGTGTCCGTCTACAGTGAGGCGCGTGGATGCCCTCTTCGAACCTGTCGTCGGCGAGTGGAAGCGCAATTCCCCGCGCCTGGCCACCGTTCGGCGAATTCTGACCCTGATCTTCTCGGCCGTCTTCCTTGTCGTCGGCCTCGTACTGGCGCTGCTCCTCCCTGACGATCTTTGGTGGATCGGCGCGATCGTCGCTGCAATCGCTTCGGCTGGCGCGGTGTGGGGCTGGATCTGGGCCGGACGCAACCAGCGCAGTTGGGGCTACGCCGAGAACGCCGACGACCTGCTCGTCACGAGTGGCGTGATGTTCAAGCGGCTGGTCGCGATCCCATACGGCCGCATGCAGTACGTCGACGTCGAGGCCGGCCCACTCGCCCGCGCGTACGGAATTGCCACCGTCACTCTCCACACCGCAAGCCCGGAGACCGCCGCCAACATCCCCGGTCTCGCCGCCGACCAGGCAACCGCCCTCCGCAACCGACTGACTGAGCTCGGCGAATCACATGGCGCCGGTGTCTGACTCGTCACCCGCGGTCTCCGAGGCCGTCGGGCTCCGCACCCACCCACTGACTGGAGTGGTTCAAGGCGCGCTCTGGGCTGCTGCCGCGGTCTTCGGCCTTTTCACCTCGATGTTCAACGGCGATGGTTGGCAAGGGCTCAACCCCGTGCTCACCGGCCTCATCCTGCTCATCGGCGGACTGCTGATCGGCATGGGCGTCGGCTTCCTGACCTGGATGTTCACCCGCTACGTCATCGATGGCACCGAGCTGCGCATCAACAGCGGCATCATCACCAAGTCATCGCGGCGCATCCCGTATGAGCGCATCCAGTCCGTCGACATCGCCGAACCCCTCGTCGCCCGGATCCTCGGCCTCGCCGAGCTGCGCATCGAGATGGCCGGTGGCAAGAACTCGCGTACGTCGTTGCGATTCCTGAAGGTCGCTGACGCTGGCTCGCTGCGACGCGTGCTGCTCGATCGCGCGCACGGACAAACCGCCGCCGAGGAGGCTCTCGACGAGCAGCGCAGCATCATCACGGTCGTGCCGCCGATGCGGATCATCATCGGCACGCTGCTCTCGCTCGACTTCCTGTTCGCGGCGCTCGGCACGGTCGCAGTGCTCATCGCCGCCTTGTGGTTCGACAACGTGATCGCCTTCATCGGCGGCATCATCCCGCTGGCCTCGTGGCTCGTCCAGATCGTCGGTCAACGCGTCATCCAGCAGTGGGACTTCACGCTGTCGCGTGGCGAGCGTGGTCTGCGTATCGAGCGCGGGCTTTTGTCGCGCACCTCGCAGACCATCCCGTACGACCGCGTCCAGGGCATTGCGATCAAGGAGCCACTGGTGTGGCGGCGACTGGGCTGGCAGCGACTCGAGGTCGATGTCGCTGGCTATGCGTCCCAGGGCGGCGAGAGCGAGGGCAACAACGCCAACTCGACCTTGCTCCCGATCAGCGACGCACCTCTGGCGAACGCCATCATCGCCGAACTGCTGCCCGGTGCGGATCCGGCGATCGGCAACCGTACGTACGCATCGCCACGATCGTGGTGGTTCGCACCGATCGGCTTCCGCTATCGCTGGGTTGCCGCCAATGATTCGACGTTCGTGGCCAGCGAAGGTTGGATCCAGCGGACGACCAGCATCATTCCGCACCACAAGACGCAGTCCGTTGAGCTCAGCCAAGGTCCGCTCCAGCGGCGGCTCGGCCTGGCAACGGTTGAGGTGCACTCCCCCAAGGGTCCCGTCGATGCTGACGGCAGGAATCTCCCGGCTGATGCCGCCCGCGCCACCATGCTCGCCCAGCTCGACCGCGCACGAGAGGCCCGCTCATGATTATCCGATCGGTCGAACAGACCGATTTCGAATCGTGGCTTCCGCTGTGGGACGGCTACAACAAGTTCTACGAGCGCACCGGCAAGAGCGCATTGGATGAGCAAGTCACGACAACGACCTGGGCACGCTTCTTTGACCTCGACGAACCGATCTTCGCGATGGTCGCCGAAGAGAACGGGCAACTCGTCGGACTCGTCCACTACCTGTTCCACCGAAGCACCTCTCGCCTCGAGCTCACCTGCTATCTCCAGGACCTCTTCACCTTGCCGACAGAGCGCGGCAAGGGTGTCGGTCGAGCACTGATCGAAGGCGTGAGCGAACGGGCCCAAGCCGAGGGCATCAAGCGCGTCTATTGGCAGACACACGAGACCAACGCCCCGGGTCGACTTCTGTATGACTCGTTGGCTGAGAACCAAGGCTTCATCGTCTACGTGCTCGATCGCGACTAAAGGACAGAGCGCAAATGCAAGAGCGCGGATTTGTTCTGTGGACAGCCTCGTTGGCGGCCTCAACTGTGGACAAGAATCCTTGATTTTCGCTGAATTCACAGGGTTTTCCACTGGTCATCGAACGTCTGTTCGGGTAGTGTTTTGGTGTGGACCCGAAGCCGACAATCGACGCGATGCGCATAGCCGCGCAGACGCTCTTGTCGGGTGACACGCGGGACCAGCTTCACGCATTGCACGCTGCTCGAGACGCGATCGACGCCCGGGAGGCTGTGCTTCTGGCCAAGCTGGACGAGTCGAAGGACTTTGAGCTCGACGGTGCGTCGACCCTGAATGCGTGGGTGCGCAACCAGCTGCGGATGAACGCCGGTCAAGCCACCACCCTGGTCAAGAACGTCGCCGCGCTACGTGACCTACCTTTGCTGGCCGAAGCAGCTATGACCGGGCAAGTCAGCTCGGCGCACGTACGAGTCTTCGTCTACGGACTCGCCCATGTTGGGCTCGAGCCCATGCGCCAGTTCGAGGACGTGTTCGTCCAAGTCGCCAAGGATTGCGAACCCGGTGAGTTGTTCGAAGCCGTCAAACACCTCAAAGACAAGGTCCACCCTGAAGATTTGGATGCCGCGTGGGAACGCGGGATGGACAAAGAAGACTTCGCTGTCGATGCCGTCCCCGACGGGTTCCACACCAATGGCTTCTTGAACACGGTCACCGGGTCGAAGCTCAAAATGGTCATGGACTCAATCTCGGCGCCGCGCGACAAGGACGACACCCGTTCTGGTGCCCAGCGACGTGTTCAGGGTTTGGATGACCTGCTCACAGCGATCCTGGCCAACGGTCTGCCGTCGGACAAAGGTGTTAGACCCCACATGTCAGTGTTCGTCGACGCCGACACGTTGCAGGCTGCCGCCGACCACGTGCAAGCCAAAACCGAAAACCCGCACCTGATCCCCGAGCCCATGCCTTCGGTCGAGCCAGCAACACTCGCAGGACATGGTGCGATCGGGCCCAACCTGCTCATGTACTTCCTGTGCGTGTCTGACTTCACCGCGTTCCTGATGAAACAACACGGTGGCGCCCGTCAGGCTGAGATCCTGAACGCTGGCACTGAGCGCTACCAACCCACCCTGTTGCAGCGACGAGCCGTGATCGCCCGCCAACTCGGGGTCTGCGCCACACCAGGTTGCAACCACACCCACCTCGAAATCCACCACGTCATCTGGTGGTCGTTGGGTGGACCCACCGACGTCAACCTCCTCATCGGACTGTGCGTTCGATGCCACCACCTGCTCCACCGCGGTTTGCTCAACATCACCGGCAACGCCGTAGATGGCTTCAACTTCACCAACCGAAACCACCACCCCATCCGCAGACGAAGAACCCACTACCGCCAAGCCGCCTAACCTATGGGTTCGGCGGCCCACCGGCACGCCACCAACCGGAACCGGATGAACACAAGCAGGCTTGGCTGTGTTTTCATTTCCACGACTTGATGGAGCGCCACCATGAATCGTCCACGACAGCGTCCTCAAGTGAGTCTCTGGCGCGCGACATGTGATCGACGAACGACTGCGGGAGTCGGACGCCGTGCTGATCCACGTAGTGAGTGAGCCCTTCTGGCCAGACGTAGGTCCCGTCTGATAATTCAAGACTGCCGACTAATTCTCCGCAGAATCGGCATTCCGATAGGCCCATGTATCGCTTCGCGACAGCACCCTGACGAAGATGCAAAACCACTTCGGCGCGTTCGTCGCCGTTCCACGAGAGGTCCACAAAATTGCGAGGATCTGGCCACCCAGGCTCTGTCGATCCCAGCCAGTAGCCGACTCGGATCAGTTCCATTCGGCCAGCCTACGCAGACCGGGCTAGGTGCATTGGGAGTTTGTCGGCTTGGCGTTCTGCGCTTCAGACAGGGGTCAAACCAACTGACCGAAGATCGGAGAACGCGAGGACTAGCAGCACGATTGAAGCCAAGAGGGCGAGAACCCAAAGACGGGGCAGGCGATACGCCACACCCACGCTTCCAAACGACAGCGCGGTGAGCAGACCGAACCCGATCAGCCGTTTCGCATACATGCCGGAATCGTCAGCGGCGAAGAGCGAGCGGAAGCTGTCCAGCGCCACGAGACCGTGCAATAGACCTGCAAGCCCACCGACGACCGCGATTGAGACTGTCCGGACAAGCGGAGCTGATTTCGTGGTTGGCATCGCGCAACTATGGCACGAGCCGACTAGGTGTATTGGGAGTTTGCGGGCTTGGCGGCCTTCTCTAGCCGCCGGAGGTTGGGTCTTCGGCTCCGGCGTCGAGTGGTGCTGTGACTTCGCGCGAGTCGAGCCAACCGTCGGGAACCGAGACGCGCTTGGGTGTGCCCTGGCGGCCTCGCGGAGTGCCGAGCTCGGCGACGGGATAGGCCTCGGTCGGATCAACGCGACTCAGCAAGTCATCCAGCTGTACGTACGACGACACCATCCCGAGCTGGCTGCGTACGTCCTTGCCAGCGGCAAACCCCTTGAGATACCACGCGATGTGCTTGCGGAACTCGATACAGCCGCGCTCCTCGCCCAGCAGCTCGCCGAGCAGCTCGGCGTGCCGGCGCATCACGCCGGAGACCTCTCCGAGCGTCGGCAACTGCAGCACGTCCTCGCCATTGAACGCAGCTGCGAGGTCACGGAACAGCCAGGGCCGACCGAGGCAGCCACGGCCGACGACGACGCCGTCGATTCCGGTCTCGTCGACCATGCGGATCGCGTCCGCCGCCTCCCAAATGTCTCCGTTTCCCAGCACCGGTATGTCGACGGCCGACTTGAGCTCGGCGATCGAGTCCCAGTCGGCGCGGCCCGAGTAGTGCTGAACTGCCGTACGACCGTGCAGCGCAATCGCTGCGCAGCCGGCGTCCTGGGCGATGCGCCCGGCGTCGAGGTACGTCAGGTGCTCGTCGTCGATGCCCTTGCGGGTCTTCATCGTCACGGGGATGCCATATGGCTTCGCGGCGCCGACTGCTGAGGTGAGGATCTCGCCAAGGAGTGTCGACTTCCACGGCAGCGCCGCTCCCCCACCCTTGCGGGTCACCTTCGGGACCGGGCAACCGAAGTTGAGGTCGACGTGGTCAACGCCATGCTCAGCGCACAAGATCTCCACGGCACGGCCAACGTACGTGGGGTCGATGCCGTAAAGCTGGACCGATCGAACCGTCTCGTTGGGTGCGAACGTCAACATCGCCTTGCTGGTCTTGTCACCCTCGACGATGCCGCGTGAGGTGATCATCTCGCATACGTACAGCCCCGCACCCTGCTCGGCGCAGAGCTGACGGAAGGCCGCGTTGGTCACCCCCGCCATTGGCGCAAGCACCACCGGCGTCGCGACCTCGAGGTCGCCAAGGCGCAGAGTGCGCGGCACGGTGGCAATGGACATGCGCCCATTGTCCCATCCGAGTGAGGTGGCTACGGGGTCCAGGTGATGACGTCCTTGGCCGAACCAGTCTGCAGGTCGACGGACTGGAGCGCCTTGCCCTTGGGCACGAGGTAGACCAGACACAGGTCTGCCGACGCTCCCGGGAGGAACGTCTTGGGCAACGCCGGCTTGGGGCACGGCTTGAAGTTGCCGACCAGCTCGTTGGCCTGCCGAATCGTGTTGGCCGAGTCGTGCGAGTAGATCGGCAGTGCCGCGCCACCCAATCCCGCAGGACCTTCGTTCTTGACCGTCACCTTGACGTAGAACGGCGTCGACTGCTTGGACTCCTCATCGAGCGAGAAGAACTTGAAGTCTTTGATGTTTCCCTTGCGCACCTCGGTCACCGTGACCGTGATGGCGCTCGCGGCCGCATTGCCCACTTGGTAGATCACGCTCGCGGAGTCGTCCTCAGTGAGCACGGTGCCGCCCTTGGTCAGGGTCACGCCGTCAGGCAGGTCGAATCCCTTGGGAACCGGTACGCCTTCGTCGACCTTGGCGTCAGAACCGCAGGCAGCGACGGCCAACATCGCCACGACAGCGGCGGCGGCTAGGGCAGAGCGTTTGAGTGTCGACACCTGCCGATTGTCACTCACGCGCGGGTCAGCAACCAGGCAGACGCGCCGCGAGCCAGCTCGTGACCTGGTCGAGTGGGATGCGCTCTTGCGTCATGGTGTCGCGCTCGCGGATCGTCACGGCGTTGTCGTCGAGCGTCTCGAAGTCGACCGTGATGCAGAACGGTGTGCCGATCTCGTCCTGGCGGCGATAGCGCTTGCCAATCGCCTGCGCGTCGTCGAAGTCGACATTCCAGAATCCGCGCAGCTCGGCGGCGAGCGCGCGCGCCTTGGGCGAGAGGTCCTCGTTGCGCGAGAGCGGGAGCACCGCTGCCTTGACCGGCGCCAAGCGGTGGTCGAGCTTCAGCACGGTACGCGTGTCGGTGCCACCCTTGGCGTTGGGCACTTCCTCCTCGACGTACGCATCGACCAGGAACGCCATCATCGAACGGTTCACACCGGCGGCGGGCTCGATGACGTACGGCGTCCAGCGTTCATTGTTGGGCTGATCGAAGTACTGCAGGTCCTTGCCGGAGTGCTCGCTGTGGGTCTTGAGGTCGAAGTCCGTACGGTTGGCGATGCCCTCGAGCTCGCCCCATTCCGAACCCTGGAACTCGAAGCGGTACTCGATGTCGACGGTCCGCTTGGAGTAGTGCGACAGCTTCTCCTGCGCGTGCTCGTAGAGGCGCAGGTTGTCGGGGTTGATGCCGAGGCCGGTGTACCAGTCCATTCGGGTCTGGATCCAAGTCTCGTGCCACTCCTCGTCCGTGCCCGGCTCGACGAAGAACTCCATCTCCATCTGCTCGAACTCGCGGGTGCGGAAGATGAAGTTGCCCGGCGTGATCTCGTTGCGGAAGCTCTTGCCGATCTGGCCGATGCCGAACGGCGGCTTCTTGCGCGAGGTCGTCATGACCTGGGCGAAGTTGATGAAGATGCCCTGAGCGGTCTCGGGGCGCAGGTAGTGCAGGCCCTCGTCCGTCTCGACCGGGCCGAGGTAGGTCTTGAGGAGCCCATTGAACATCTTGGGCTCGGTCCACTCGCCGCGGGTGCCGCAGTTCTCGCAGACGATGAGCTCCATGCCAACCGCATCAGGGTCGTCGAGCTTCTTCTTCTCGGCGTACGCCTCCTGCAGGTGGTCCTGGCGGTAGCGCTTGTGGCACTTCTGGCACTCGACGAGCGGGTCGACGAAGGCAGCGAGGTGGCCCGACGCGTTCCAGACGGGCGTCGGCAGGATCACCGAGGAGTCCAGGCCGACGACGTCATCGCGGCTCTGCACCATCGAGCGCCACCACTGGCGCTTGATGTTGTCCTTGAGCTCGACACCGAGCGGGCCGTAGTCCCATGCCGAGCGGGTGCCGCCGTAGATCTCGCCACATTGGTAGACGAATCCGCGGCGCTTGCTGAGGCTGATGACGTTCTCGACGGTCGATGCCATGAGGGTGTTCCATTCCGGCTGGTTGTCGGCGGGCCGATGTACGTCGTCGTGACGACGTACGCCCGAGGTGTTGAACCAGCAACGATATCGGGCCGGTGACCGCTCACACCGAGCGGGGCGACGGTCAGTTCACCGATTTGTCACCTCAAACTCTTGACCTCGACTTTGTTAGTACGCTTTATTAACTATGTGACCCAGATCAAAGAGCAACCTCGACGGAGTACCACGGCAGGCCGACGACCGGTCGGCAAGGTTCTCCCCGGAGATGCCCGCCGTCACCACCGCGCCCTGATCCTTCAGCAGCTCGTCGACCACGGCGCGCGCAGCCGAGCAGACCTCGCCCGCGAGACCTCGCTGACCCGTGTGACGATCTCAGACCTTGTCGCCGAGCTGATCGAGGAAGGCTTCCTGATCGAGCAAGGCACCCGCCCGGGCACACATATGGGCAAACCCGCCACGTTGGTCGGCATGTCAGAGGACGCCCCAGTCGCGATCGCCCTCGACCTCTCGGCCGACGGACACCTCACTGGCGCGGTCGTCGATCTCGACGGCAAGATCCTCACCCGCGAGCAGGTCGAGTTCAGCCGGGGCGACGACATCGCCGTGATCGCCGGGCTGGCTGTACGTCTGCGCGAATCCACCCCACGCCGCATCCTCGGCGTCGGCATCGGCACACCCGGCATCGTCGATGGCGACGGCACCGTGATCATCGCCCCAAACCTCGGTTGGGAGAACGTCGACCTGGCCGCCCAGCTGTCGGCCTCGCTCGGCCTTCCGGTCCACGCAGGCAACGACTCCAACGTTGCCGCGGTCGCGGAGAGCGCATTCGGCGCCGGCGACGACCAAGGCATGTTGCTGCTGATGATCGGCTCCGGTGTCGGTGGTGGCGTCCTCATCGACGGGCGCGCGCTGTCCGGCCCGCTGATGTCGTCCGGCGAGATCGGCCACGTCGTCGTCGACCCCGGCGGTCGCCAGTGTTCCTGCGGCAACCGTGGCTGCCTCGAGACCTTCCTTTCGGCCCCGGCACTCAGCCTGCTCGACAACGACGATGACCGCCGCCATGTCGGCACCAAGCTCGCCACCGTCCTGACCCCCGTCGTCACCACCCTCGGCATCGCCGACGTCGTGCTTTACGGCCCGACCGAGCTCCTCGAAGGCGCCCTGCTCGAGTCGGTACGCGCCGGGCTCGCCCAACAGACCCTTCCTTTCGTCGCCCAGCGAGTCCAGGTGCGCCTGGTCCCGATGCACGACGAGCTCGTACTCACGGGCGCGGCAGCGTTGGTGCGCTACCGCGAGCTAGGGGTGGTGTGACCTGTCGACAGTCCCACTTCAGACGGCGCTTTCGCCTCAAGAACACGTACATACCCAGAAAAGACCAGCATCTAATAAAGGAAGTGCGATGAAGATCAAGAAGATCGCGGCAGCGACACTGGCTTCGGCCTTGGCGTTGTCCGCTCTCGCCGCCTGCGGAAGCAGCGACGACAAGCCGGCTGCGGACGAGTCCAAGACTGTGACTCTCTGGCTCGCAGGCGCTGAGGACACCCCGAAGCCCCTCGAGGACTGGCTCGTCAAGGAGTACGCCAAGCAGCACGCGGGCAAGACGCTCAAGGTCGAGCACATCGAGTGGGGCGAGCTCATGCCTCGTCTCAACACCTCGCTCCAGAGCAAGGACACACCTGACGTCGTCGAAGTCGGCAACACGCAGTCGCCCACCTTCACCAGCGTCGGCGCGTTCACCGACCTGACCGACCGTCTGGACGAGCTCGGCGACAACATCGGTCCCAAGGGCTTCGTCGAGGCCGGAACGTTCGACGGCAAGGTCTCGGCTGTGCCCTACTACTGGGGTTCGCGCTACATCTTCTACAGCAAGAAGGCGTTCGCAGATGCCGGCATCGACGTGCCGAGCAACCTCGCCGACTTCCAGAAGGCGGCCACGCAGCTCAAGACCGACAAGACCTC
>NZ_JAKFEL010000141.1:0-2505 GCF_036675695.1 Aeromicrobium sp. | reverse complement strand
GCACGAGGGCACCTACTACAAGTGGCTCGAGCGTTCGTGGCGCGGAGGCCAGCGCATCCTGGTCAACCTGCTCGTCGAGAACAACCAGCTCTGCACGATCTACCCGCTCAAGCGCAACTCCTGCGACGACATGACGTCGATGCGCCTGCAGGCAGCAGACATGCGCAAGTTGGAGCGCTACATCGACGCTCAGAACGGCGGCCCGGGCAAGGGTTGGTACCGCATCGTCACTGACCCGTTCCAGGCTCGCACGGTCATCAACCAGGGCAAGCTCGCCGTTGTCATGGGCATGGAGACGAGCGTCCCGTTCGGCTGCTCAACCAAGCTTGGTATTCCGCAGTGCACCGCGGCGCAGATCGACAAGCAGCTCGACGATGTCTACGCGATGGGCGTACGACAGGTGGAGCTGGTCAACAAGTTCGACAACGCGCTTTCCGGTGTTGCCGGCGATGGCGGAACCATCGGCCCATTGGTCAACGGCGCCAACTTCCTGGAGACCGGATCGTTCTGGGACATGCGCAAGTGCACTGACCCCGACCCGGAAGTGTCGGACAACCCGCAGCCCGCTGCACCAAATGTGCTCCCCGAGCAGGACGCCCTGTTCGGTGCGGTCGCCAGTCTCGGTCTGCCACTCAAGCTGCCGCTCTATGGGAGCGGCCCGCACTGCAACGCGCTCGGACTCACGGCCTTGGGTGATCACACGATCAACGGCATGGCGAAGCGGGGCATGCTCTTCGACCCGGACCACATGAGTGTCAACGCTCGGAAGGCATCGCTCGACCTCACCGAGAAGCTGAAGTACCCCGGCGTCGTCTCGAGTCACTCCTGGTCCACGCCTGACGCATACCCCCGCATCTACAAGGCTGGCGGCATAATCACGCCGTACGCCGGAGACAGCACGGGCTTCGTCAACAAGTGGAAGAAGCACCTGACCTGGGCAGACTCGCGCTACTACTTCGGCATCGGATATGGCGCCGACATCAACGGACTCGGAGCTCAGGGCGACCCCCGCGGAGCCGATGCTCCCAACAAGGTGGTCTACCCCTTCAAGGGTCTGGGTGGCGTGACGATCAACAAGCAGGTCAGCGGCCAGCGCGTCTATGACATCAACGTCGACGGTGTCTCGCACTATGGCCTCTACCCCGACTGGATCGAGGACCTCCGCAAGCAGGGTGGCAGCGCGATTGCCGACGACATGGCTCGTGGCTCCGAGGCCTACCTCCTGACGTGGGAACGTGCGCAGGGTGTCAGCAACGACGCCTGCCGCGATCCGAAGGTGCGCAAGTACACGTCGGTGTTCAGCGCCATCAACATCGGCTCTTCAGTCAAGAGCGTGTTGCTCAAGGCCGGCCAGCCCCACTCGCGGCTCTCGACGAAGTTCACCTACTGCGCCAAGACCAAGTCGGGCACGAAGGTCACCAAGGCGGTGTACTTCAGCTCCACCGGCAAGGTCACCAAGGTCACCTGAGGGTTGACGGTCCGCGAGGCTCACCATCTCGGTGGTTGAGCCTTTGCGGCTTGCCGTTCGGGTGTGGCCGGGTCGAAAGGCGCAAATACAAGTGCGGGGACTGGTGCTGTGGACGGCCGCGTCGGCGGCTTCAGATGTGGATAAGAATCTTCGATTTTGCCTGAATTCACAGGGTTTTCCACTGGTCATCGAACGTCTGTTCGGGTAGTGTTTTGGGTATGGATCCGGAGCTGACAATCGACGTGATGCGCATCGCCGCGCAGACGCTGCGTTCCGGTGACACGAGGTCCAAGCTGCACGCGCTACAGGCGGCAGAGGACGCTATTCATGCTCAGAAGTCTGTGCTGTTGGCTGAGCTCGACACCTCTAAGGATTTCGAGCTTGATGGTGCATCTACTCTCAACACCTGGGTGCGCAATGAGTTGCGGATGAACTCCGGAGCTGCCTCCACCCTGGTCAAGAACGTCGCCGTACTGCGTGACCTGCCGTTGCTCGCAGAGGCAGCATTTGCAGGGCAAGTCAGCTCAGCCCACGTACGCGTGTTCGCCTACGGCTTGGCGCATGTCGGACTCGAACCGATGCGCCAGTTCGAGGAAGTGTTCGTCGAGGTCGCCCAAGAGCATGCGCCCAGCGAGCTGTTCGAAGCCGTCAAACACCTCAAAGACAAAGTCCACCCCGAAGACCTCGACGCCGCATGGGAACGCGGCATGGACCGCGAAGACTTCGCTGTTGATGCCGTCCCCGACGGGTTCCACACCAATGGCTTCTTGAACACGGTCACCGGGTCGAAGCTCAAAATGGTTATGGACTCGGTGTCAGCGCCGCGCGACAAAGACGACACCCGTTCTGGTGCCCAGCGACGTGTTCAGGGCTTGGATGACCTGCTCACCGCGATCCTCGCGAACGGTCTGCCTTCAGACAAAGGCGTCCGACCCCACATGTCAGTATTCGTCGACGCCGACACCCTCCAAGCCGCAGCCGAGCACGTTCAGGCCACAACCGAACAGCCACTCCGGATCCCCGAGCCCATGCCTTCG
>NZ_JAKFEL010000071.1:0-16819 GCF_036675695.1 Aeromicrobium sp. | reverse complement strand
GTCCGCGCTCACGATTTCGAGGCTGAATCAGAGCTCAAGTTTGGTGCTGCGCGCATTGACGCGATCGTGGCGTTGGAGCGGCTGAATCGAGCGACCCAGGCTGAGATGGTTGCCCAGATCGCGGCCCTCCACGACGAACGGTCCGAGTCGATGGGTATGGGTCGTGGTGACCCGACGCTTTCGGTGATCGGCGAGATTGCGATGGCTCGCAACGTCGGACCGTCAGCTGCTGGGACCCAGGTTGGTCTGGCGCTTGGACTCAAGCGTCTTCCGCGGGTTGCGGAACTGTTCGCTGACGGCACGATTCCGCAGGCTGTTGCTCAGGCTGTCGTCAACGAGTCGGTGTGCCTAGCCGTCGATGACTCGGTCATGTTCGACGGTGAGATCGCTCCACATCTGCCGGGTCTGACAGCGAAGAAGGCCGCCAAGGCGGCCCGCCGTGAGGTGGTGCGGATCGATGTCGAGGCCGCTCGCGAGCGTGCCGAACGCAACCGGGCCGACCAGCGGGTGACGATGTTCCCCGACACCGATGGTGTTGCGATCCTGCAAGTGCGTGGAGCGGCCGAGCAGGTGCTCGCCGCTCACAACGCGCTCGACTCGTGGGCGCGTGGACTCCGCTCTGCCGGTGATGAGCGCACGATAGGTCAGATCATGGCCCAGACCCTGGTCGAACGAGTCACCGGAGTGGCCCACGCTGATGCGATCGATGTCGAGATCCAGCTCGTCATGGACGCACCCACCATGCTCGGACAAGACGGCGAACCGGTCGATCTCGTCGGCTACGGACCGATCTCGCCCGACGTGTCGGACGACCTCATCGCCCACGCACCTACCGTTTCGATCCGTCGACTGCTGACCGACCCGGTCGACGGCACCCTCATCGTCCGCGAACCACGCCGCCGCCGCTTCGACTCCCCAACCCGGCGATACATCCGGACCCGCGACCAGATCTGTCGGATGCCCGGCTGCGACGCACGTATCCGCGACGACGACCACATCCACGACCACTCGCGGGGTGGCGTATCAACCGCAAGCAATGGTCAGGGGGTCTGCAAATGGTCCCACTCCATGAAGTCGCTGCCTGGATGGAGAGTCACATCCGTGGGCAGGGCCACCATCTGGCAGACACCAACAGGACACACCTATCGCAGCGACCCACCACCCCTGCTACAACGCAACCAACCCGGCCACCTCCGCCAATAGGTGAACACAAGCGGGCTTGCCTGCCACCGACACGTGAGGCCTGTCCGTCTGTAGTCTCAGCGCATGCAGACGCACGAAGGCCACGATGGCGCTGATTCGTATCCAGCCAAACGGCCTCTCCGTGGGACAATTCTTGTATGGCTCTCGCTTCTGGCCATCGTCGGTGCGATGGCGATAGCGGCTGCGTTGGTGATGGCCTGGCTCATCGTCGGGACAAGCGTCGACTAGGTGCATTGGGAGTTCGCGGCTTGCCGGTCCCTCGTGAAGGTCGCAAGTCACTAGTGTGTGATCTATGCCTGACGATCAGGATTACGCGGCCTTGGCTGAATTGCTCGCCGAGCCTTCGCTGTGGACTTCCGAGCAACAGGCGTTTGTACTCGAACTCCGGGAGTCTCAGCAGCGGACAGTCGACGATGCGCACCCGTTGGACGCCGCCGGCAGGGACCGGCTTCGCGGTGTTGTAGCCGAACTGGACCGAGCGATCGCTAGGCGGGAGGAGTCTGCCCGCTGATGGTGAAAGTCATCGTTGGACTCTTGGTCTTGCTGCTGCTGGTCGCGGCCTATCAAGCGACGCACAGAGGCGGAAATGACGCCGCGCACTCAGTGACCGCGCCGAAATCTGACTAGTTGTATTGGGCCTCCGGGCTTGGCTAGGGATCAGTGCGGAGGCGGGAGGCGAAGGCGGCAGTGGCGATGATGGCGAAGCCGATGCCCCACCAGGCCAATCCGCCGGCGGCGGCGTACAAGGCAGTCGTGGCGAAAAGCAGGACCTGTGCGATGAACCGTTGCGGGTTGGGCAGGCGCCGAGCCGCAGTCGGTGCCATTCGTTGCGACCAGAACGCGATCGCGACGAGAGCCAAGAAGATGCCGAGGGCCCAGCCGCGCCAACCCGACACCATTCCGTGACCTGCTGCGACGAGCAGGGCAAGCATCGCGAGCTCACATGCGAAGGCGATCAGGTCCCGGGCACCAATGGTCGGCTGAGTGGTCATGGCAGCAGCCTAGAGTCCTGTACTTTCTCGCTATGACCGAGACGCCGCGACCGAAGCCGGTGATCCTGCTCGTCGTGACGGAGACGAGCCGCGCGGTGCTCGCCGACGAGTTCTCGAGCCGCTACGCACGCGACTACGACGTCCGCATCGTGACCGATGTCCTGACCGTCACCGACTACGCGGCATCGGTCATCGTCGACGGACAGCCGATCGCACTGATCTGCGTCGACTTCGACCTCGAAATCGACGCGGTCGACGTCCTCGACGTGCTGCGCAACGTGTCGCCGAGCAGCCGCCGAATCGTGCTCACGCCGTTCAGTTCTTTCCAGGCGTCCCTCGAGGAGCTGCGGCCGGCGCTCGCGGTCGGGCGACTCGACACGTACCTGCTCATCCCGCAGGGCCCACGGGACGAGGAGTTCCACACCGCGATCGCCGAGTACCTCTCCGAGTGGGCCACGACGACGTCGACGCCCGAAGTTGTCGGTGTGCGCATCGTCGATGACGGCCGCCAGCCCGCCGTCTCCGGCATTCGCGACTTCCTCGACCGTATGGGGGTGCCGTGGAGCCGCTACCTCCCGGACAGCGAGGTCGGTCTCGAACTGCTCGCCGAAGCTGGCGAAGGCGCAGAGCTGCCGATCGTGAAGGCGTTCGCCCGTCCGCCCTTGACGGCAGCGAACGAGCATCTGGTGGCCAGCTCGTTCTATGGCTCGCCAGCTGATCTCGGCGACGACTACGTCGCTGACCTCGTCGTGATCGGCTCAGGGCCGGCGGGTCTCGCCGCCGCCGTTTATGGCGCGTCCGAAGGCCTGCAGACCATCGTCTTCGAGTCAGAGGCGGTTGGCGGGCAGGCTGGCACCAGCTCGATGATCCGCAACTACCTCGGCTTCCCACGCGGGATCTCGGGTATGCGCCTGGCTTTCCGTGCTCGCCTGCAAGCCACTCGATTCGGGGCCCGCATCTACACCGGCCGCCCCGTCGAGGGCCTCACCGTCGGAGACGTGCACGAGGTCGCGCACGAGGACGGCGTCATACGAGCGCGCTCCGTGTTGATCGCGTGCGGTGTCCGCTACCGACGTCTCGGTGTACCCGCGCTCGAGGACTTGGTCGGTCTCGGCGTGCACTATGGCGCTGCGACAAGCGTTGCGCGCGAGATGGAAGGCCGAGACGTCTTCGTCGTTGGCGGCGGAAACTCTTCGGGACAGGCGGCGATCCACCTCGCCCGATTCGCGCGAAGCGTGACGATCGTCGTACGGCGGCCGACCCTCGAGGAGACGATGTCGGCCTATCTCGTCAACGAGATCGCCACACACCGCAGCATCCGGGTGCGCACCGGTACGCGCATCGTCGACGGCGGCGGCGAGGGTCGACTCGAATGGATCGATCTCGAGTCCGACGGCGTCGAGCGCGTCGCGGCCGACGGGCTGTTCCTGCTGCTCGGTGCCGAGCCCGGATGCGACTGGCTGCCTGACGAGGTGGCGCGCGATGAGAACGGGTTCATCCTGACCGGACGCGACGTGCCCAGGGAAATGTGGTCCGACGGGCTGCCGCCGGCGCCGTTGGAGACGACAGTGCCAGGCATCTTTGCGGCAGGCGACATCCGCTCGGGTTCGATGAAGCGTGTCGCGTCAGCCAGTGGTGAAGGCGCGGGCGCGGTGTCGCACGTTCACGCGCACCTGGCTCCCGCCCCCGACTAGACGCCGATGCGCTTGGCGATGCTCTCCGCGAGCCGCTCGGGCGCCTCGTCGAGCAGCCAGTGCGTGTGTCCCTTGTACACGTCGAGCTCGTACGGGCCAGTGACGTAGCCCTCGGTGAGGTCAACACCCTTGCGGCCCAGTGCCACGTCGTCGTCGCTCCACACCATCGTCGTGGGGACGGTGATCTTGCCGCCGACTGCGCCTGGCCTGCTGAATGCGAGCCCGCGATACCAGCCGAGCCCCCCGGTGAGCGCACCGTAGTCGACGATGTCCCTTCGGTAGATCTCCACCATCTCCTGCGTCATCCCGGCCTTGCGCAACGCCTTGGCCGCCGAGGCCGACTTCTGCTTCATCACCAGCTCGGGAACGACCGGCAGCTGAAACAGGCCCATGTAGTAGGACTTCAGCAGCTGGTTGCTGGTGACCATCGAGCGCATGAATGCGGTGGGGTGCGGAACGGAGACCGCAGTCAGGGAGGACACGAGGTCAGGTCGCTCAGCGGCGACAGGCCAGGCGAGCCCTGCACCCCAGTCGTGGCCGACGAGGTGCACGGGGCCACCGATCTCCTCGATGAGTGTGACGATGTCGGCCTTCAGCTGCGAGAAGCGGTAGCCCCAGCGCGTCCGCGGTCGGGCGCCGGGGGAGTAGCCCCGCTGATCGGGCGCGTACGTCCGCAACCCGCGCTCGTGCAAGTGCGCGGCAACGGAGTTCCATGCGGAAGCGCGCTGTGGGAAACCGTGCAAAAGGACAACGGGAGTGCCGTCCAGCGGTCCGCTGTCGATCACGTCGAACGTGTAGCGGCCGTTGCTGAACTGGGAGATGCGCTCAGAGGTCATGCTGCATCCTTTCAGGTCTGGCCCGCCGCCTAGGATGGATCAGTACCCCCAACCGACTTTCGCAAGGATTTGTATGTCAGAGCCCTTGGGCATCTCGCGCGCCGATGTCGCCCATCTCGCCGGCCTCGCGCGCATCGACCTGAGTGACGCCGAGCTCGACCATCTCGCCACCGAGCT
The DNA here is from genome assembly GCF_036675695.1 of Aeromicrobium sp. Classification (GTDB taxonomy): domain Bacteria; phylum Actinomycetota; class Actinomycetes; order Propionibacteriales; family Nocardioidaceae; genus Aeromicrobium. The sequence goes on along the minus strand of NZ_JAKFEL010000071.1, from coordinate 11,917 downwards.
GCCGTCGATTCTCGAGTACGTCGCTGCCGTCCAGCAGGCTGTTGGAGACGACGTCGAAGCGATGAGTCACCCGGTTCCGGTCAACAACGTGTTCCGTGAGGACGTCGTACGACCGAGCCTGACGCAGGATGAGGCACTTGCCATGGCGCCGGCGTCGGACCAGGGCCGCTTCGGCGTTCCCAAGATTCTGGGTGAAGAATGAGCACGCGTCTTTCAGCCAATGAAATGGCTCAGGCACTCGCAGGGCGGGAGCTGTCTTCAGCTGAGCTGACAACTAGCCACCTTGACCGCATTGCTGCTGTTGACGGCGCACTTCACGCGTTCCTGCACGTCGACGCCGAAGGTGCCCTCGCCACGGCCGCGGACATCGACGCCCGTCGCGCCAAGGGCGAGAAGCTGCACGCCCTCGCCGGCGTACCGATTGCGGTCAAGGACATCGTCGCGACCATCGGTCTGCCCACGACATGTGGCTCGGCGATCCTCGACGGCTGGATCCCGCCGTACGACGCCACGATCACGCAGCGCATCAAAGCCGCCGGTCTGCCGATCCTCGGCAAGACCAACATGGACGAGTTCGCAATGGGCTCGTCGACCGAGCACTCCGCATACGGTCCGACCTTCAACCCCTGGGACACCACGCGCAGCCCCGGTGGCTCGGGTGGTGGCTCCGCCGCCGCCGTCGCCGCCTTCGAGGCGCCTCTGGCGATCGGCACCGACACCGGCGGCTCGATCCGGCAGCCCGGCGCCCTCACCGGCACCGTCGGCGTGAAGCCGACGTACGGCGGAGTGAGTCGTTACGGACTCGTCGCCCTGGCGAGCAGTCTCGACCAGGCCGGCCCGGTCACCCGCTCAGTGCTCGACGCAGCACTGCTGCACGAGCTCATCGGCGGACACGATCCGTGCGACTCGACGAGCATCGACGAGGCCGTTCCTGCGGTCGTCGCCGCTGCACGCAAGGCTGACGTCAAGGGCCTCAAGGTCGGCATCATCACCGAGCTCGGCGGCGAAGGCTTCCAGCCCGGCGTACGCGCCCGCTTCGACGAGGCTGTTGCGCTGCTGACCGGTGCCGGTGCAGAGGTCGTCGAGGTCTCGCTGCCAAGCCTCGAGCACGCCCTCGCCGCCTACTACCTCGTGATGCCGAGCGAGGCGAGCAGCAACCTCGCCCGCTTCGACGCGATGCGTTACGGCGTACGGGTTCCTCCCGCTGGTGCTGACGATCCGAGCGCTGAGCAGGTCATGGCCTCGAGCCGCGACGCCGGCTTCGGTGATGAGGTCAAGCGCCGCATCATCCTGGGTACGTATGCGCTCTCCAGTGGCTATTACGACGCCTACTACGGCTCGGCACAGAAGGTACGCACGCTCATCGCCTCCGACTTCGCCGCCGCGTTCGCCAAGGTCGACGTGCTGGTCTCGCCGACGTCGCCGACAACCGCATTCGAGCTGGGCGCCAAGCTTGACGACCCGCTGTCGATGTACCTGCAGGACGTTGCAACGATCCCCGCCAACCTGGTGGGCATCCCCGGGCTCTCGCTCCCGATCGGCCTCGCCGACGAGGACGGCCTCCCGGTTGGATTGCAGTTCCTCGCCCCGCAGAAGGCCGACGACCGGCTCTACAACGCTGGTGCAGCGCTCGAACGACTCCTCGAGGAGAAGTGGGGCGGACAGTTGCTTGCCCAGGCTCCCGAGCTGGAGGCGGCCCGATGACAGAGACACTTGTCCCGTTCGACGAGGCCATCGAGCGCTACGACCCGGTGATGGGTCTCGAGATCCACATCGAGCTCAACACCGCGACCAAGATGTTCTGCGGTTGCCCGACCGAGTTCGGCGCTGAGCCCAACACACAGACGTGCCCTGTATGCCTCGCATTGCCGGGCGCGCTGCCGGTCGTGAACGCCAAAGCCGTTGAGTCCGCGATCCGTATGGGTCTCGCGCTCAACTGCGAGATCGCCGAGTGGTGTCGCTTCGCGCGCAAGAACTACTTCTATCCCGACATGCCCAAGAACTTCCAGACGTCGCAGTACGACGAACCGATCGCGTTCGACGGCTTCGTCGAGGTCGAGGTCGACGGTGAGACCTACCGGATCGAGATCGAGCGCGCCCACATGGAAGAAGACACCGGCAAGTCACTGCACGTCGGTGGCTCAACAGGTCGCATCCACGGCGCCGACTACTCGCTGGTCGACTACAACCGTGCCGGCATCCCGCTGATCGAGATCGTCACCCGCACGATCGAGGTGCCCGCCGACAAGGCACCCGCGGTTGCCCGCGCTTACGTCTCGTACGTTCGCGACCTGATCGGTGGTCTCGGCGTGTCCGACGTCCGCATGGACCAGGGCTCGCTGCGCGCCGACGTCAACCTGTCCCTCAAGCCCAAGGGCTCGGACACTCTCGGAACCCGTTCGGAGACCAAGAACGTCAACTCGTTCCGGTCGGTCGAGCGCGCCGTACGGTACGAGGTCTCGCGTCACGCGGGCATCCTGGACGAGGGCGGAAAGGTCGTTCAGGAGACTCGCCACTTCCACGAGGACACCGGCACGACCTCGTCGGGTCGCGAGAAGTCCGATGCCGACGACTACCGCTACTTCCCGGAGCCTGACCTCGCACCCGTCTCGCCGTCGCGCGAGTGGGTTGAGGAGCTGCGCGAGACTCTGCCCGAGCCGCCGGCCGTACGCCGTGCTCGCCTGCAGGCCGACTGGGGCTTCTCCGACCTCGACATGCGCGACACGATCGGCGCGGGTGCTCTCGACCTGATCGTCGCCACGGTGGAAGCCGGAACGACCCCGCAGGCTGCCAAGAAGTGGTGGCTCGGCGAGATGGCTCGACGTGCCAACGAGACCGGCTCGGATCTTGACGCGCTCGGGATCACGCCGACGCAGGTTGCCGAGATCCAGGCGCTCATCGACTCCGGTCGGATCAACGACAAGCTCGCCCGTTCAGTCTTCGACGGTGTGATCGCCGGCGAGGGCACGCCTGAAGAGGTGATCGTCGGGCGCAGCCTCGAGGTCGTCTCCGACGACGGTGCACTCGGTGCAGCAGTCGATCGAGCCATTGAGGGTGACCCCGACGCAGCGCAGAAGATCCGCGACGGCAACCTCGGTGTCGCCGGCGCGCTGATCGGAGCGGTGATGAAGGAGATGCGCGGTCAGGCCGACGCCGGCCGCGTACGAGAGCTCATCCTCGAGAAGTTGACCTGACTCACTAGTCCTTCTGGATGGGTTTTCCAGATTCGCCGGAATTTCTTTTCAGTTCGCCGATACTGGTGTCAGGGAGAGCAGGATGAGGGTCCTGCTGTGAGGGAGCAGTTGTCATGAGCAACGCATATGTCGTACGAATGCGCCGTCGCGCTGGAGCATTTGTCACGATGACGGCGCTGGTCTTGAGCGCTGCACTCGTGACAGGCCCGTCCGCGCAGGCCGAGGTCGCCACATCGAGCCAACTTCAGACCGATGACCCACCGGTGCCGGGCCTGTCGATTGCGAGCTACAACGTCCGCAAGATCTACTCGACGGCCGACTGGGGCGCACGTCGTCAACCCGTCGCCGACAACATCCTGAGCATCGCGCCTGACGTCATCGGCCTGTCCGAGGCGACTCCCAAGACGTGGGCAGGGAACGGCAAGAAGCAGTGGGCCGACCTGCTCGCCCTCCTCGGCAGCCCGTACGCCCTCGCCACCAGTGGATCGACCTCGAGCGGCACGCAGCTGGTGTACAACCGAGATCGACTCTCCGTCGTCAGCAAGGGGGTCAAGGTGCTCCTCAAGTACGGTGACGCTCGACGCTACGCCGTGTGGGCGGTCTTCAGGGATCGGCTGAGCGGCAAGTCGTTCTTCGCGATCACGACCCACCTCGAGCCGGGCTCGCAGACGAGCAGCACCAACAACAACCGGCGCATTCGGCAGGCGCGGCAGGTGCGGGACCTGGCGAAGGCGTACTCCGGCGGTCGACCCACGGTGATCCTGGGCGACATGAACTCCAGCCGCTCCGCACAGCCCTACAACGGCCAGTACTCGGTGTTCGTGGGCGCCGGCTACATCGACCCCATCGACAATGCCAAGGCCTCGTGGGCCGCGGGTGACAACGCGATCGCCGAGACGATGATCAACGCGCAGTACAACTCAGCGAATCACTTCTACCGCACACCGCCGCGCACCAAGTTCGACGTCGGCACCCACATCGACTACATGTACGTGTCGCGGGGCATTCGCGTCGAGACGTGGCGACAGGCGATGTCGCTAGACGAGGCTGGCAAATTCATCGGCACGATCCCGTCTGACCACAACATGATCCAGATGCAGGTGCACCTGCCCTGATCGTGCAACGAGTGCATTGTGTGACCACGGTCGCGTTTGTGCGTCCTGGAGGCGCAACTCGGGCCTCGAGGATATGAGCATTTCGCCTCCGGTTCCGGCGATTCCAGATAGCCTCGACAGTGATGTTCAGGGAGGGAGACCTGTGCTGACAGTCGGCATCGACGAGCCAGGACAGATCGCGGCGTGGCACCGTCGGGGGGCTCTGCGATTCTCCATCGCGCTCGTGATCATGGTGACAGCGTCAGCTGTCACTGGGGCGATGTCCTACGCGGTCGTTGGCGTGATGGTGGGCGCAGCTGTGGTGGCGACGGCAGCGTTCACCTTGCTGACTCGCTCGGGCATCTCCGCACGAAGGTGGACCCTCCTTCTCTGGCCCGTGGCGACCTGCTCAACGATGGGTGTTCTTCATTCCGTCTCCGACTTCTCTGCTGCACTGCTCGTGGGTCTGATCGTCCTTGCCTTCCAGTTCGTGGGGATCACCCAGCCCAGCGGTCGCGGCTTGTGGTTGATGCTTCCCGCGGCGCTGCTCTTCCTTCACATCACCGAGCTGAGCGGACGGGACGCAGCCGTTCGACTTCCGATTGCGATGCTGGTTTGGCTCGTCGTCAGCGAGGTGCCTGCGCGCCTGCTCGGCGAGTTGCGCGACAAGCAGCGCGCACTTGAGCAGCTGGCCGCCACCGACGCGCTCACGGGCTTGCTGAACCGTTCGCGACTTGAAGCGCATCTTGAAATCGCGGATGACAGCAGCGCGGTTGCAGTGATCGACATCGATCATTTCAAGGCGTTCAACGACGCGCACGGCCACATTGCCGGAGATCTGGCGCTGATGGAATTTGCCGACGCCTTGCGAGCCGGCACCCGCGGGATCGACCTGGTGTTCCGCTACGGAGGCGAGGAGTTCCTCGTGATCTTCGCGCGGACGACCACGGCGGAAGCTGCCGACATTCTGGACCGGTTCGCCGAGTCGTGGGCGGCTCGCGGGTCCGGAATCACGTTCAGCGCGGGTGTTGCAGCAGGCGGCGAAGACGCTGTCAGCGCAGCTGACCAGCTGCTCTACAAGGCCAAGAGTCAGGGTCGCGCACGTGTGCTCACGGCCGAGCGTGCGTTGGTGCCCTAGGCGTCGATGCGGTCGAGCAGCATTTTGAGTTCTTCCATCACGATTTCGGGGAACTCGACCGGGATGAAGTGGGTCGACGCCAGCTCGCGATAGCGCGATCCTTCGACTCGCATGGATGCCGAGAGCATGTCCCGTGTGCCGGTCAACATGTCCCACTTGCCCGAGAGGAACGTGATGGGCACGGCGATGGATGACAGGGAAACCCGCTGGTGCTCGGAGACCCCGATCGCGAGCTTGGCGTACCAGGATGGATGCGTCGTGCAGAACTCCTGGAGCAGCGTACGCAGCTCGCCGACATCGGCCGCCGGGTTGATCAAGCGTGACCAGCGCAGCATGTTGGCCGTCGCATTGGTCCACGGAATGCGCTTGGTGATCGGGGCGATCACAGGACCTGACCACCCGCCGGAACGTGCCAGACCGATCATGAGTCGTTTGGCGACAAACGGTGGCACCTTGATCGGTGCCAGCATCGTGGCGAAGGTGTTGCCGGGCACGCCAGCCACCGCAAGGATTCCGTTCACCCGCTCGGGGAAGCGACCAGCCAGCTCGAACGCAACGGTGACGCCTGCCGACCAACTGACGACGGTGGCGGTCGTGACACCGGCGTCGTCCATGACAGCCACCGCGTCCTCGACGAACGCATCGAGGTCGACCCGGTTGTCGGCAGGTCGCGCCGAGCCGCCGGTGCCACGATGGTTCCACGAGATGACGCGTACTCCGCAGTCCGGCTTGAGCAAGGAGGGCCACGCGTGCGGATTCGTGCCGAGGCCGTTCGACAGCAGCACGACCGGACCTTCGGCGTCGTTGGTCCAGGCCCGCAGCCGTGTCCCGTCTGTGCTCATGACGTCGTAGTAGCGCACGAACGCGGTGGGTGTGGTCACGCCGTGAATTGTCGCACCCGGCTGAGTCGTGGTCAGAGGTTCTTCGCAATCGCGTCGACGAGGCGCTCGGCGCCGCCGTTGGACCAGGGCAGGAACAGGCTTGGTTCGGTCAGCTCAAGCTCGATGACCAGCGGCGATCCGTCGGCCGCAGTCACCAGATCGACTCGGGCGTACATCAGCCCGGCGCTGCGCCCGAGGATCTCGTCGGTTGCAGCGAGAGCCTGCGCGGCGACCGCGTGCTGAGCGTCAGAAGGTTCGCGTGCCAGCGGGTTCTCCCCGCGTCCGTCACGGTCCTGGCGTACGCCTTCGCCCTTGGCCAGGATGGCGCCCTTGCGGATCGCGTGTGAGAACGCGCCGCCGAAGAACAGCATCGCGGTCTCGCCCTCGTCGTCGACGGACGCGATGTATGGCTGCGTCATTGACGTACGACCGGCGGCCACCAGCTCGGCAGAATGCGCATAGACGTCATCGCGAGACGTCCACCGCGCGGTGTCCTTTGAGCCTGCGGAGACGGTCGGCTTCACGACCCACTCGTCGTGCTGACCGATGGCGTCGCCGGGTGCGATGTCCCAGCGCGTCTCGATGATCGGTACGCCTGCTGCTTCGAGCTGGCGGAGGTAGATCTTGTCGGTGTTCCAGCTGATCACGTCGTGACTGTTGTGAAGGTTGGACACGGACGTGGTCCAGGCGAGGAACTCGTCGCGACGGTTGATGTAGTCCCAGCACGAGCGGACGATCACGGAGTCGTACGCGGACCAGTCGACCGCAGGGTCGTCCCAGTTGGCGATCTCAGCGTCGATGCCACGTTGTGTGGCCGCGTTGAGCAGGAGGGGGAGGTCGTCGTCGAGATCGCGGAAGGGGGCAGCGGAGGCAAAAGCGATGGTCACCCACCCATCCTATGGATGAAGCGATCTGCTTCAAGGTTGCAAAATCAAGCAGATGGCTTCACTATGGAGAAATGAAGCAAAACACTTCACTTGGAGATGGACTCCAGTACGCCGTGATCGGCGATCTGGTCGGTTCGCGTCAACAGAAGTCGCGCGGAGAGGCCCAGCAGCAGCTGCTCGCGGCGCTCGATGCCGTGAACACGCGGCTCCCAGCAGCCCAAAAGCTCGAGCCGACGATCGGTGACGAGCTCCAGGGCGTGTACGCCAACCTGCACGACGCGCTCTACGCAACCGTGCTGGTGAGGCTTGCGCTGCCCGAAAGCATGGATTGCCGCTTCGGCATCGGCGAGGGAGAGGTGGAGATCGTCGGCACCTCCGCGTACGGTCTGACACAGGACGGACAGGCATGGTGGTCAGCTCGGGAGGCTATTGATGACGCCAAGGCAAGGGGACGCCACCTTCCCGGTCTTCGGACCCGGATCGTGCGCGAGGGATCTAACCAGGGGGATGTCGTGAACGCCTATCTCTTGTGCCGCGACTCGCTCGTGAGCGACTTCGACGGACGCCAACGGCGCATTGCGCTGGGCGTGCTTGACGGCAAGAAGCTCGCCCAGATCGCCGACGAAGAGGGCATCTCGACTTCTGCGGTGTCACAGCGCCACCGCTCAGGTGTCAGCGTGTTGGTCGAGTCGATCGCGGAGATCCCTCGATGAGCGTCTTGGCAGTCCTGCTGGCGGCCATCGGTGCGGCTGACCTGATCGGTCGGCGGATCTTCTCCGGCTTCCTCGTCGTGATCGTCGGCCTGCTGCTGGTCGGCGCGGGTTGGAACACCCTGTGGCTCGCTCCGTTGCTCGCTATCGCCGTCTTCGCGTGGATCGTTGGCGCACGCAGCGAATCATTCGCCGGCATCTCCCTGCTCGCGGTCTACACCGTCGTGCTCATCGCTTTGTCCGAGCAGCTCTCGTTCGATGACCTGCCGATCCAAGGCTGGTATGACGATCTCGACATACCGTCACTCGCGACCGTCCCGTTCGATCGTTTCGCACTCGGGCTCGGCGTGATCCTTTTCCTCACCACCGCCGCAAATGTCGTCGTACGCGAGGTTCTCACCCTGACCGGGCCGCGAGTGCTTGAGCAGGAGGACGATCTTCAGGGCGGTCGTGTGCTCGGTCCGCTGGAGCGGTGGTTCGTCTTCGGCTGTGCCGTGACCGGCAACCTCGCCGCCATCGCGATCGTCGTTGCGGCCAAAGGTATCCTGCGGTTTCCCGAGATCTCACGCGACAAGCCCGAGGGCCTGCGCGCTGAGTACGTCCTCGTCGGGAGCTTCGTGAGCTGGGGCCTCGCACTGGCATTCGTCCCACTGTTCTAGGCCCCGGCCTAGCCACGATCTGACCGCCGAGAGCGCGGTCGTACGCTTGGCTCATGGCATCTGACAAGCCCATCGACATCAAACCGCGCAGCCGTACCGTCACCGACGGCCTTGAGGCCACAGCATCACGCGGCATGTTGCGGGCCGTAGGCATGGGTGACGACGACTGGGAGAAGCCCCAGATTGGTGTTGCATCGAGCTGGAACGAGATCACCCCGTGCAACCTGTCGCTCGACCGGCTGGCCAAGGCGGTCAAGACTGGCGTGCACAGCGGAGGTGGCTACCCACTCGAGTTCGGCACGATCTCAGTGTCCGATGGCATCTCCATGGGCCACGAAGGCATGCACTTCTCGTTGGTGAGCCGCGAGATCATCGCCGACTCGGTCGAGACCGTCATGATGGCCGAGCGCCTCGACGGATCCGTCCTGCTCGCCGGCTGTGACAAGAGCCTCCCCGGCATGTTGATGGCTGCTGCTCGCCTCGACCTTGCCAGCGTCTTCCTCTATGCCGGTTCGATCATGCCGGGCAATGTCGACGGCAAAGACGTCACGATCATTGACGCGTTCGAGGCAGTCGGAGCCTGCATCAAGGGGCTCATCACCCGCGAAGAAGTCGACAAGATCGAGCGAGCCATCTGTCCCGGCGAAGGCGCCTGTGGCGGCATGTTCACCGCCAACACCATGGCCACCGCAGCCGAGGCACTCGGTATGAGCCTGCCCGGATCGGCCGCACCGCCGGCGATCGACAGCCGCCGCGACGAGTTCGCCATCGCCTCCGGCGAGGCAGTCGTCGAGCTGCTGCGCAAGGGCATCACGGCACGCCAGATCATGACCAAGGAGGCGTTCGAGAACGCCATCACCGTCACGATGGCACTCGGCGGCTCGACGAACGCAGTGCTCCACCTGCTCGCGATCGCGCGTGAGGCGGAGGTGCCACTGACGCTTGAGGACTTCAACCGCATCGGTGACAAGGTGCCGCACCTGGGCGACCTCAAGCCGTTCGGTCGCTATGTCATGAACGACGTCGACAAGGCCGGCGGCACCGCCGTCATCATGAAGGCGCTGCTCGATGCGGGCCTGATGCACGGCGATTGCATGACCGTCACTGGCAAGACGATGGCCGAGAACCTGTCCAACATCACCGAGAAGCTCGACGGCGACGTCATCCGTACGCTCGACAAGCCGATCCACAAGACCGGTGGACTCACGATCCTGCGAGGATCGCTCGCCCCCGAAGGTGCTGTCGTTAAGAGCGCGGGCTTCGATTCTGACGTCTTCCGGGGTACGGCTCGGGTGTTCGACGGCGAGCGCGCCGCCATGGACGCCCTCGAAGACGGCACCATCGTCGCCAACGACGTCGTGGTGATCCGCAACGAAGGCCCCAAAGGTGGACCCGGTATGCGCGAGATGCTCGCGATCACCGGCGCCATCAAGGGCGCGGGTCTTGGCAAGGACGTGCTGCTGCTCACTGACGGCCGATTCTCCGGTGGAACGACCGGACTCTGTGTCGGACACGTGGCGCCCGAAGCCGTTGACGGCGGACCCATCGCGTTCGTCAAGGACGGCGACCCGATCGTTCTCGACATGGCCAACCGCACGCTCGAGGTTGAGGTCGACCCGGACGAGCTCGATGCTCGCAAGGTCGGTTGGGAGCCCATGCCGCCGAAGTACACGACCGGTGTGCTCGCGAAGTACCGCAAGCTCGTCAGCTCTGCAGCTGACGGCGCCGTCTGTGGCTAGGGATGCATGTCTGACATAGATCCTGACGAGCTGGCCGTTGCACTGAAGGTGCTCAAAGCGGCCGAACAACTCATCGAGGACGACCCGGACTACGTCGCACTGCGACGGGCCTGCGGGAAGTTCTACAAGAACGTCAAGAAGAACCGTCGCCTCGACAAGCGTGCCCAAGTCGCTGCCGCCGATCGTGCCGTGGTCGCGGTGACCGCGACGGGATCTCCGACGCGCATCGATGACGAGACCGAGGGCATACCGCTCGTCTCCAACGCACCTGGTGCCACGGCCGGCACGCTCCTCGTCGCTCGGCCTTGCTACATCTGCAAGCAGAAGTACACCGTCGTCGACGCGTTCTATCACCAGCTCTGCCCGGAGTGTGCCGCACTCAATCGCTCCAAGCGCGATGCGCGTACGGACCTGACGGGCAAACGAGCGCTGCTCACCGGCGGCCGCGCCAAGATCGGTATGTACATCGCGCTGCGCCTTCTGCGAGACGGCGCCCACACGACCATCACGACACGATTCCCGCACGACGCCGTACGCCGGTTCACTGCCATGCCGGACAGCGCCGACTGGCTGCATCGCTTGCGCATCGTCGGCATCGACCTGCGTGATCCGGCCCAGGTCGTCGGGCTCGCCGACTCGGTGGCTTCGCTGGGCCCGCTCGACATCCTGATCAACAATGCAGCGCAGACCGTACGACGCACACCCGGCGCGTACGCACCGCTGGCCGAGGCTGAGAACGCGCCGCTGCCCGAAGGTCCGCTTCCTGAGCTTCTGACGTTCGGCCACACCAGTGACGCCCACCCGGCGGCTCTTGTCGGCTCGGTCGATTCACACCCGGTACTCGCCGGTGACGCCCATACGGCTGAGGAGCTCACAGCGATGGCGCTGACGGCAGGCTCCGCCGACCTCGACCGGATCGACGCCGGGGGACTGGTGCCCGACACGGTCGACATCAACAGCTGGACGCAGCGCGTGCACGAAGTCGATGCCCTCGAGCTGCTCGAGGTGCAGCTCTGCAACACGACGGCCCCGTTCATCCTCGTCAGCCGACTTCGCCCGTCGATGGCCGCAGCAGATGCGCGGCGCACGTACGTCGTGAACGTCTCGGCGATGGAGGGCCAGTTCAGTCGCCGCTACAAGGGGCCCGGCCACCCGCACACCAACATGGCGAAGGCTGCGCTCAACATGCTGACTCGCACCAGCGCGGGGGAGATGCTCGACCAAGACGGCATCCTCATGACTGCCGTCGACACTGGCTGGATCACCGACGAGCGCCCGCACCCGACCAAAGTGCGCTTGGCCGAGGAGGGTTTCAAGGCTCCCCTCGACCTCGTCGACGGGGCCGCGCGTGTCTACGACCCGATCGTCCAGGGTGAGGCCGGCACTGACCTGTTCGGCGTCTTCCTCAAGGACTACGTGCCATCGCCGTGGTGAGGGCCGTCCACATGCTGGTACGTGCCGTCTCAGCACTTGATAATTCCGGCGCACGGTACGAGACTGATCAGCGTGAACGTGGAAATTCTCGTAGTAGATGACTGACGCGATGGCCTGATCGGCCCCGCGTCTCCCTCGAATGCCTCACGGCCGAGGGATTTTTTTATGCGAACTCACCGAC
>NZ_JAKFEL010000114.1:0-2520 GCF_036675695.1 Aeromicrobium sp. | reverse complement strand
GTCGTACGTCAAGGAGCGGATCGCCGCGTTCAAGGAGTCCGGCGTGACGAACCTGTCGGTCTCCCCCGCTTCGGACGACCCCGCCGCGACCATCGCGCAGCTCAAGGAGTGGGTGGCCTGACCGGCAGGTTCCACGACACCCGAACGGCCCTCGAATGTCACATTCGAGGGCCGTTCGGTGTCTGGTGGGCAGCCGGACGGCAGAAAGTTCCCGCCCGGCGATGAATCCGGGGTGATCTCGGGGTCACCTAAGGAGAAATCCTGATGCCGTTGTCGGTCCCCACTGGAAGAGTTCTGCCCATGCACCGTCAGATCGCCGGAAAGCTCACCGGCCCCATCACGAAGTGGATCGTCCTCGTCGCGGTCGTCCTGATCGGGGGCAGCCTTGCCTCCTTCGCAGGCAAGCTCGTGGACGTCCAGAACAACGAGACCCAGTCCTGGCTCCCCGAGAGCGCCGAGTCGACCCGAGCCTTCGAGAAGCTCGACGCCTTCCAGGACGAGTACGACGTCGGCACGACCGTCGTCTACTACCGCGCGTCCAAACTCACCGAAGCCGACCTCGCCGCCATCGAGAAGCAAGCGACCGAGATCGCCAAGCTCGACGGCATCTCGCGGGTCCTGACTCCGGCGACCGCTGCGGCGGCCGGCGCACCGGGCCAGTTCGTCTCGACGGACGGGCAAGTCGCCAAGGTCGAGTTCACGGTCAACTACGGAGACAAGCTCTGGGAGGAGTTGCCCGGACTCAAGGAGAAGATCGACGACATCACCTCGCTGAGCGAGGGCGGTGAGGTCTACCTCGCCGGCGCCGGCGGTCAGAACGCCGACGCATCGACGATCTTCACCTCCTTCGACGGCAAGCTCCTGCTCGTCACGCTCGGCGTCGTGATCCTGATCCTGCTGGTCAGCTATCGCAGCCCGATGCTGTGGCTGCTCCCGATCCTGTCCGCGCTGGTATCGCTCGGCGCGTCGATGGGATTGCTGTACTTCCTCGCCAAGGACTTCGGCCTGACCGTCAACGGCCAGACGCAGTTCATCATGACCGTGCTGGTGATCGGCGCTGGCACTGACTACGCTCTGCTGCTCATCGCTCGTTACCGCGAGGAGTTGCGCCGCCACGAGAACCGGCACGAAGCGATGGCGTTCGCCCTGCACCGGGCGGCACCAGCCATCCTGGCGAGCGCGGCGACCGTCGCGATCGGCTTGATGTGCCTGACGTTCGCCGATCTCAACTCCACGGCCGGCATGGGCCCGGCCAACGCTGTCGCCATCGTCGTGACCGTGCTGGTGATGGTGACCCTGCTGCCAGCGCTGCTGGTGATCTTCGGCCGCTGGGTCTTCTGGCCCTTCGTCCCGCACTTCGGCTCGGAGGAGCCCACTGCCTCGGGCCTGTGGGCCAAGGTCGGCACTGCGATCACCCACCGCCCACGCATCGTCTGGATCGGTACGGCCGCGGCACTGGCGGTGCTCTGCCTCGGGTTCTTGCGCCTGGACACCGGCGGGATCCCCAGCGACGAGCAGTACACGACCGATCAGGATTCTGTCATCGGCCAGGGCATTCTCGTCGACCACGAACTGGTCGACGCGAGCACGCCCATCCAGGTCGTCGCCAATGCAGACAAGGCCGATGCGGTCGTCGCAGCGATCACGTCGGTGGACGGCATCGCGAAGCCCTTCGTGGTGGCCACCGAGGGGGGCACGTCCCTCATCGTCGCCGACCTGAAGAGCGACCCGTATTCCGAGGCGGCGTTCAGGTCCGTGGAGGACGTTCGGGATGCTGCGCATGGGGTTGCCGGGGCCAATGCCCTCACGACGGGCCTGAGTGCAGTGTCGCTCGACATCATGGATGCGTCCGACCGCGACAACAAGGTCATCATCCCGATCGTCCTGCTCGCGGTGCTCCTGATCCTGTTCGGCCTGCTGAGGTCGGTGGTGTCACCGGTTCTGCTCATCGGCACGGTGATCCTGTCGTTCGCGGCCGCCCTCGGACTGTCGGGGCTCGTGTTCGACTTCATCTACGGACGAGCACACACCGATCCCGGATTCCCTCTGTGGGCGTTCGTGTTCCTGGTCGCTCTGGGCATCGACTACAACATCTTCCTGATGACCCGGGTTCGCGAGGAGACGATCAACCACGGCACCCGGAAGGGTTCGCTGATCGCCCTGTCGTCGACCGGCGGCGTGATCACCTCGGCCGGCATCGTGCTGGCAGCGACGTTCGCGATGCTCGCGACCATGCCGCTGACCTTCACTCTGCAACTCGGCACGACGATTGCGCTCGGCGTGCTCCTCGACACGATGATCGTCCGTTCGGTGCTGGTCACAGCCCTCAACCTCGATCTTGGCGGGAAGATCTGGTGGCCGAGCAAGCTCGACCAGGCGAACGCCCCGCTCGACGCAGCGCCGCCGGCCGCCGAGCCGGACAAGGTCACAGCGGGCGTGTGACCCGTAGAGGTTTCGAGACGACCTCTGCTGCCTACGATGCTTCCGCGGGCCGAACCGACGGCCCGCGGAAGCACAGGG
>NZ_JAKFEL010000042.1:0-16952 GCF_036675695.1 Aeromicrobium sp. | reverse complement strand
CGGGCAGGATGGTGGCATGGTCGAGATCAGCGAAGATCGCTTTGCCGAGCTCGTCGAGGCCGCGTTCGCTGCGGTACCGGCTGAGCTGGCGGCGCTGCTCGACAACGTGGTGCTGTTCATCGAGGATGACGCGCCAGTCGACGAGCCTGATCTGCTCGGCCTGTACGACGGGATCCCGCTCACGGAGCGCGACAGCACCTACGGTGGCGCGATGCCCGACCGGATCTTCGTCTACCGCAATCCGACGCTGGCGATCTGCGACAACGAGGCCGACGTGATCGAAGAAGTCGGCATCACCGTGGTCCACGAGATCGCGCACCACTTCGGTATCGAGGACGACCGACTCCACGAGCTCGGCTATGCGTGAGATCCGCCGCGCCGACGAGCGCTATCGCACCGAAGGTGACGGTGTCATGACGCGGCACAGCTTCTCGTACGGTGCGCACTACGACCCCGACAACATCGGGTTCGGGCCGTTGATCGCGATCAACACCGAGACGATCGATCCTGCCAAGGGATACGACCAGCACCACCACGCCGACGTCGAGATCGTGACCTGGGTTCTTGAGGGCGCTCTGCAGCACGCCGACTCGACCGGTCATCGCGGCGTGATCCGCCCGGGAACGGCACAGCGACTGAGCGCAGGCACCGGCGTTCAGCACACCGAACAGAACGCCTCGGCGGACGAGCCGCTCGTGTTCGTACAAATGATGCTGCGGTCGTCGTATGACGCCGAACCGGAGTATGTCGACGCCGAGGTCGAACCGAACGGCCTGACGCCCGTGATCGGCGTGCACGCACCGGCAGAGCTGTTCGTCATTCGACTCGCTCCCGGCGACTCGATCACCGTTCCAGCCAGCCCGAAGAGCCTCGTACACGTCACGGCAGGCTCGATCGTGCTCGATGACACCAAGCTGACCAGCGGCGATGAGGCGCGTCTGACGGACGAACCCGCGTACGATTTGAGTGCTGCCGACGACGGTGGCGAAGCACTGATCTGGCAGCTGGGGAGTTCATGAACGTCCTCGTCCTCAACGGACCCAACCTCGGTCGTCTCGGCGTGCGCGAGCCTGACATCTACGGCACCGCAACGTACGGCGACCTGGTCGCGCGCTGCGCTGAGGTCGCCGATGAGACTGGACTTGAGGTCGAGGTACGTCAGACCGACACCGAGTCCGAGATGATCGGCTGGCTCCATGACGCCGCCGACTCGGGTGCGTCCGTGATCCTCAACGCCGGCGCGTGGACCCACACCTCGGTAGCTGTACGCGACGCCGCGAGTCAGCTCGCTGGCCCGTTGGTCGAGGTACATCTCAGCAACGTCTACGCGCGCGAAGCCTTTCGTCACAAGTCTTATCTCAGCGATATCGCAGTCGCCGTCGTCGTCGGCATGGGCCTCGAGGGCTATGCCGCCGCTTTGAGATTCCTCAAACAGTCGTAATCTGCTCCTGTGAGGGGTTGGCAAGCGCATCACATCGCTGTTGACCGGCTCGGGGAATCATTCGGACGCATCCCGGCCGGCGATCGCGTACGCCTCGCCAAGAAGACCTCCAATCTGTTCCGCCCGCGCGATGCCTCGATCAGCGGTCTGGATGTCAGCGGGCTCGACGGCGTCATCGAGATCGACATCAATGCCCTGACGGCCGATGTGCAGGGCATGTGCACCTACGAGCACCTGGTCGCTGAGACCCTGCCGCGTGGCTTGATGCCGTATGTCGTTCCTCAGCTCAAGACGATCACCCTCGGTGGCGCCGTGACCGGCCTCGGCATCGAGTCGACGTCGTTCCGTAGTGGACTGCCGCACGAGTCAGTGCTTGAGATGGACATCCTCACGGGGTCTGGGCAGATCATCACGGCGACTCCGGACAACGATCACGCTGACTTGTTCGACGCGTTCCCCAATTCGTACGGTAGCCTCGGCTATGCGACTCGGCTGAAGATCAAGTTGGAGAAGGTGCCGGCGGGCGCCGCCCTGCGCCACATCCGGATGGCCGACGCCGCGTCCGCGGTCAAGACGATTGAAGCCATCGCGGACAGCGGTGAGTGGGACGGCGTGCGAGTCGACGGCCTCGACGGTACGGCGTTCAGCCCGGACGAGATCTACCTGACTCTCGCCAACTTCACGAACGATGTGCAGCGCCGACCCAGCGACTACACAGGTCAGCAGATCTACTACAAGTCGATCCAGAGGCGCGAAACCGACGCGATGACGATGGAGCAGTACATCTGGCGCTGGGACACCGACTGGTTCTGGTGCTCGGGTGCGTTCGGCGCGCAGAACCGCTGGCTGCGCCGCATCTGGCCGCGACGCTGGCGCCGCAGCGACGTCTACCACCGCCTGGTCGCCCTGGACGAGAAGATCGGGCTCAGCCGACTGATCGATCGCATCAAGAAGGTGCCCGGGCGCGAGCGCGTCATCCAGGACGTCGAAGTGCCCGTCGGCCGGCTTCCGGAGTTCCTCGAATGGTTCGACGCCGAGGTCGGCATGCGCCCCGTCTGGCTTTGCCCGCTGCGAACCACCCGCGCCTGGCCTGTCTATCCGCTCGAACCTGGGGCAACCTATGTGAATGCAGGATTCTGGGGGACCGTGGAGGTCCCGGCCGACGCCGAGCCGGGCTCGGTCAACCGGCGGATCGAGGAAGCCGTCCAGCGGATGGGCGGTCACAAGTCTCTGTACTCCGAGGCGTTCTATGACCAGGACACCTTCGAGCAGATGTACGGCGGCGAGACCCTCGCCGCTGCCCGTAGTCGCTATGACCCCGACGGGCGACTCAGCACTCTGTACGAGAAAGCGGTGAGGAACTCATGACAACAGATGTGGGCATACGACTCTCGATCGCAGACGCACTCGGCAGGTTGATGAAGGACGGTCTGCCGTTCCGCTTCGAGGCGTTCGATGGCAGCGTCGGCGGACCCGAGGACGCGCCCATCACGATTCGCCTCCTCAACGAACGCGGCCTGGCCTTCCTGATGACGTCACCCGGCGACCTCGGCTTCGCCCGCGCGTACGTCTCCGGCGACCTCGAGCTCGAAGGCGTCCATCCCGGCAATCCCTACGACGCCATGGTGCTGATGATGAGCCAGCTCCGGTTCAAGCTGCCGGCGCCGGCCGACATGGTGCAGATCATCCGTAGCCTCGGTTTCGGCAACCTCAAGCCCCCGCCGCCGCCGGAGGAGGAGCACCTGCCGAAATGGCGGCGAGCGCTCGAGGGACTGAGGCACAACAAGAAGCGTGATGCCGACGCGATCCACCACCACTACGACGTGTCCAACCGGTTCTACGAGCTGGTGCTCGGCCCGTCGATGACGTACACCTGCGCGGTCTTCCCCACGCTTGAGTCGACACTAGAGGAGGCGCAGTACGAGAAGTACGACCTCGTCGCGCGCAAGCTCAACCTCCAGCCGGGCCAGCGACTGCTCGACATTGGCTGCGGCTGGGGCGGCATGGTCCGCCACGCCGCCAAGCACTACGGCGTCAAGGTCATCGGCGTGACCCTGTCGCAGGAGCAGGCGACCTGGGCACAGGAGGAAATCAAGCGTCAGGGACTCGAGGACCTGGCCGAAGTTCGTCATCTCGACTACCGCGACGTCACCGAGACCGGCTTCGACGCCATCAGCTCGATCGGGCTGACTGAGCACATCGGCGTGAAGAACTACGCGTCGTACTTCACGTTCATGCGCGATCACGTCAAGACCGGTGGCCGCATCCTCAACCACTGCATCACCCGCCCGCACAACAAGACGATGTCGACGGGTGCGTTCATCGACCGGTACGTGTTCCCCGATGGCGAGCTGACCGGCGTCGGCAAGATCACAACGGCGGCTCAGGACGTCGGTCTGGAGGTGCGCCACGTCGAGAACCTGCGCGAGCACTACGCGATGACGCTGCACGGTTGGTGCGACAACCTCGTCGAGCACTGGGACGAGGCCCTTGAGGAGGTCAGCCTCGGCCGCGCGAAGGTGTGGGGCATCTACATGGCCGGATCGCGGCTGGCGTTCGAGCGCAACGAGGTCGAGTTGCACCACGTCTTGGCGGTCAAGACCGATCACACGGGCAACGCGGACTGGCCGCTGCGCCCCGATTGGCTCAGCTGATGTCGCTCTACTTGATGTCTATGACGACCGGGGCGTGATCGCTGGGGCCTTTGCCCTTGCGTTCTTCGCGGTCGATGTGGGCCGACTCGACCCGTGAGGCCAGCGCGGGCGAAGCGAGGATGAAGTCGATACGGAGTCCGCGCTTCTTGGGGAACGCCAGTTGTTGGTAGTCCCAGTAGGTGTAGACGCCCGGTCCGGGCGTGTGCGGCCGCACGACGTCGGCGTATCCCGCGTCGACGATCGCGTGGAATGCCTCGCGCTCGGGAACCGAGACGTGGGTGTGCCCCTCGAAGACCGACATGTCCCAGACGTCCTCGTCGGTCGGCGCAACGTTCCAGTCACCGACCAGGGCGATCTGCGCTTGCGGGTCGTCGGCGAGCCATTGGCTGGAGGCCGCGTGCAACCGATCGAGCCAGGCGAGCTTGTAGGTGTAGTGCGGGTCGTCGAGCGTACGGCCGTTGGGTACGTAGAAGCTCCAGACGCGAACACCTCCACAGGTCGCACCGATCGATCGCGCTTCAAGCGCCGGGGGGTCTCCGAAGTGCGGTTGATCATCGGCGAACGACATGGCCACGTCCTCGAGGCCGACACGTGAGATCAGCGCGACACCGTTCCACTGGCTGAGGCCGAAATGGACGTATTCGTAGCCCAAGGCCGACAGCTCAAGGCCGGGGAACTGGTCCTCGCGGCACTTGGTCTCCTGGATGGCCAGGACATCGACATCGTTCGCTTCGAGCCAGGCGACCACACGGTCGATGCGGCTGCGGATGGAGTTGACGTTCCAGGTCGCGATTCGCACAGCTCGAACCTATCCCAGCCCTCCGACCTACAGCGGGGTGCCGGGGGACTCGAGCAGATCGAGCAGGTAACCGCCGTATCCGGACTTCATGAGGTGAGAGGCGCGCTCACGCAGCTCATCGTCCGTCAGGAACCCCTGGCGCCAGGCGATCTCCTCGGGTGAGCCGATCTTGAGTCCTTGGCGCCGTTCGACGGCCCTCACGTAGTTGCTGGCGTCGCTCATCGCGTCGTACGTTCCTGCGTCGAGCCACGCCGTGCCTCGGGCCAGCTCCTCAACGTGCAGGCGCCCGGTGTCGAGGTAGCGGCGATTGACGTCAGTGATCTCGTACTCGCCGCGTTCGGAGGGCTTGAGCTCTCGCGCGATGTCGACGACCGAGTTGTCGTAGAAGTAGAGGCCCGGAACTGCGTAGTTGCTGCGTGGCGTCCGCGGCTTCTCCTCAAGAGTCAGCCCGTTGCCTTGCTCGTCGAACTCGATGACGCCGTACTCGGTGGGGTTCTTCACGTAGTAGGCGAAGATGACTGCGCCGTCGGGGTCGGAGAAGTTCGACAGAGTCCGACCCAGGCCAGGTCCGTAGAAGATGTTGTCGCCGAGTACGAGGGCTACCGGGCCGTCGCCGATGAAGTCGGCGCCAATCGTGAACGCTCGGGCGACTCCGCTGGGCGCGGGTTCTGTCGCGAAGCTCAGGCTGATTCCGAACTGCGAGCCATCGCCGAGCAGCCGCTTGAACTGAACGGTGTCGTGCGCTGGCGTGATGACGAGGATGTCGCGGATGCCCGCGAGGAGCAGTGTCGACAGCGGATAGTAGATCAAAGGCTTGTCGTAGATCGGAACCAATTGCTTGCTGACACCCAGGGTGATCGGGTGCAGCCGGGTCCCGCTTCCCCCGGCAAGGATGATTCCGCGCATCCCTCATTGTGCCCGATTGATTCTGGTACAGAAGTGACTATTGGTGCGTATCATCGAAGGTCGATGCGGAGGAGGGAACCCATGCGCCGACTACTTCTGATTGCCGTCAGCACCGTGCTGTGCCTGAGCGTCTTCGTGTCTGCAGAGGGTGCAACGACCCCGCCGGTCACCTTCCCTTCCAGCCCCAAGGGCCTTACGCCCCCTGTCACGCTGCCCGCGACGCTCGACGCCACGCCCAAGTACGTGCCGCAAATCTCCTGCCAGCCGAGCACCCCGCCCGGAGTCACCAAGCTGCGAGCGCTCGTGCTCAACACGTACGGCGAAGGGGGTGCGGGCAACACCGCTCGCAAGTGCAACGAAGGCACGTCAGAGCACGCCGACGGTCGCGCGTGGGACTGGATGGTCAACGTCAACGACGCTTCGGAGAAGCGGGCTGCAGGTGACTTTCTCGCGTGGCTCACCGCCAACCACGGAGCCAACGCCAAGCGACTCGGCATCATGTACGTGATCTACAACAAGAAGATCTGGGCCGTCTATCGCGAGAGCGACGGGTGGCGAGAGAGCTCGGGCCACACCGATCACATTCACATCTCCTTCAGCTGGAACGGCACTCGCGGCAACACCTCGTTCTGGACCGGATCGTTGCATCCGATGGACTACGGGCCCTGCAGGGTGTTCACCGGACAGACCGCCGTGATCCGGTCCACCCCAAACACCAAGCCTTGCCCCGCGACCACAAGCCTGCTTCGCAAGCACCCCTACTTGCTCAGACAACTCGGGTCCAAAGCCTCGACCGTGGTGAAGGCCCAGGCGGCGCTCAAGGTCAAGCAGACCAAGGTGTTCGACGCGGCTACGCGTGTTGCGGTCCGGACTTATCAGCTGGCACACGACCTCCCGATCACCGGAACGCTCGACGTCCCGACCTGGGCCTCGCTCTTCCCGTCTCAGGCCACCAGTGACGTCACGGCCGGATACACCGCCGCCCAGGCGGCCGCGTACGGGCTCGCCAACTACTCAGCCTCGACGTTGAAGATCGGATCTGTCGGCAAGTCGACCAAGTTCCTGCAAAGCGCTCTCGGAATGAGGACCGCAGACCGCAACGGGTACTTCGGTGCCGTGACCGAGGCTGCGGTCAAGAAGCTGCAGGCCGACCACGGTCGTGAGCAGACCGGCATCGCTGGCAAGGTGGAATGGGAGATTCTGGCCAGTCAGTGATGCGTGGCGACCACCGTGCGGTGATGCCATGATGTGGCCATGACCCAGGACGAGGCCGCCAAGCCAGAGCCGAGCAAGGATGAGCCCGACAAGGAGGCTCCGGCTGCCGGAGGTGAGCCCGCTGAGCGGGTCGATGCCCCGGACAGCGATGGGCCCAACTGGGTCCTTCGAATCGTGCTCGTCCTGGTCGCTCTCGCGGCCGCGTACATCGCATTTCGGGTCTCCGCCGCCTTCTTCCCACGCTGGTGGGCGCAGCGGGTCGCCGACCAGGTCAAGGGGGATTTCACGGACGGAACGTTGTGGGGGCTGTTCTACGGATTTGTGTTCACGTTCATACCGCTGCTGCTCCTGGTCCAGATTCGTCGTCGGTTCTTCAACTGGACCTGGAGGATCATCGTCACGTTCATCGCGCTGCTCCTCGCCGCGCCCAACTGGCTGACTCTCTCGGTCGTGCTCGGCACGAGCAAAGCTGCGCACGCTGGCGAGCGCATCATGGACGTCGACGCACCCAACTTCCGTGCGGGCACGCTGACCGGCGCCATCATTGGAGCGGCGGCTGCGCTCGCCCTCACGGCAATGAGCCTGTGGTTGGCGCGCCGCAAGAACCAGGTGAAGCGGCTCAAGAACGAGCGCGATCAGCTCCGGAAAGCAGTCTCGAAGCCAGCTGACGAATAGCCAGTCTCATCGACGAAGCCTCCCGGTGAATGTCCGGCGGGCTCAGTACCGTTGAGGCCAGGAGGCAAGGTGCGGATCAACAAGTACGCAGCAGTCGGCATCGCCGCAGGCGTTGCCGCGCTGGTCGTCGTGAAGCAGTTGATCGCGGACGCCAAGCCCAAACCCCCACCTCGTGGAGACCACGACGGCTGGCACCAGATCGCTCTCGCCTCGCTCGACTTCGAGACCACCGGCATCGATCCGCTCAACGACCGCGTCCTCAGCTATGCGCTGATCGCCGATCGCGGGCCCGACATCAACGGGCTGATCAACCCCGGCATCCCGATCCCGGCCTCATCCGCGGAGGTCCACGGCATCACCGATGTGCTCCTCGCTGATGCGCCAGCACCGGCTGTCGGCATCGCAATCGTCGCCGAGTGGGTGCAGTCACTGATCGACCGCGGAATCGGCCTCGTGGTGTTCAACGCTGCATACGACTTGTCGATGCTCCATGCGGAGGCGACGCGATGGGGCGTCAAGCAGCCCGACTGGGACCGCCTCCTCGTCGTCGATCCCTACGTCATCGACTGGGGCATTCAGCGGGGCACCCTCGGCTCACGCAAGCTGACGGACGTCGCGGCCTATTACTCAGTGTCGCTCGACAACGCTCACGATGCCGCCGCCGACGCACGAGCGGCGCGGGGCGTCGCGTACGAGATCGGCTTCCGACATCCTCACGTCGCGGCGAGCAGCCTCCAAGAGCTCATGCAGCGTCAGCGGTCCTGGTACGCCGATCGCGTCGAGGACTGGAACTCCTACGCTCGAACCGTCGGCCGTAGCCTCGACGACCCCCACGGCTGGCCTCTCGCGTCGGTTCTCACTAGCAAGCCAACAGATTGATCGCGTTCACAGCTGCAACGCGCTCAAGCCGTCCTCAGGACAGCACGCGACTGATGATCGCCTCGGCGAGCGCGTCGGGCGCCTGCTCTGGAATCCAGTGCGTGACGCCGTTGAGCTCGACGAATCGGTAGTCAGCGTTCACGAAGTCCCCGCACCGCTCGGCCGGGACACGACCGATCGCCAGGTCCTGGTCACTCCACACATACGTCGTCGGCACCGTCACCGCCGGCAGCGAAGCGAGGTCTGCGTGCATGGCGCGGTACCAGTTGAGTGCCGCCGTCAGTGCGCCCGGCTCGGAGAGATGCGCAAGATAGGCGGCGGCCTGATCGGCGGGCACGCCGTCGCCGTACATCGCCAGAAGACGCTTGCCCTCGTTCTCGAGCAGAAGGTCCTCTGCCTTGCCCTCCTTGCGGAAGACACCGATGTACGAGGCGCGCTGCTGCTGGTCGGGATCGCCCGCAACGGCTGCGCCGTAGGGCGCAAGGTGCGGCACCGACACCGCAGTCAGCGAGCTGAGTCGATCGGCGTGGTTGGCAGCCGCGACCCAGGCCACGGCTGCTCCCCAGTCGTGACCGACGAGGTGGAACGAGCCGAGTCCGATTGCGTCGGCGATCGCGACGACGTCATCTGCCAGCACATCTGTGGCGTAGTCGGCGACGTCGAGCGGACGTGCGCCAGGCGAGTAGCCACGCTGATCGGGAGCGATGACCCTCAGCCCTGCGGCGGTGAGGAGCGGTGTCACAGCCGACCACGAGAGTGAGGTCTCGGGAAATCCGTGCAGCAGCACGACAGGCGTGCCATCCTCGGGTCCGGCAAACCGTACGTCGAACGTCATCTCGCCGACCGTCACCGGCGTGGTCTCATCGAAGGTCATTACTCAAACGTATCGCCGATGCGGGCAACGGCCTCGCGATCCAGGATCGCGGCCGTCTCGCGGTCGGGCGCTGTCCCGCCTCGGTCGTGCGGCATCCACCATCTGTCGCTGTCGTTGCGCGGAGTGGCCGGGTAGGTGCCGATGGCTTCATCGAGCAGACCTTCCATCGCGATGTGAAGGCGAGCAGACAGCTCATCGATCGACTCGCCTTCGCCGGGTATGAGTGGCTCGCCGATGCTCACCGTGATCGGCACGCGTCGGCGCAGGGATCGGTGTCCGTCGACAGTGTAGATGCGATGGCCGCCCCAGACGACCACGGGCACCAACGGCACCTGCCGACTGACCGCCAGCCCGGCGGCACCGCGTTTGAACGGCTTGAGCAGCCATGACCTGCTGATCGTGGCCTCGGGGAACACGCCGACCAGCTCGCCTTCGTCGATCAGGCGCAGCCCTTGCCGGTATGCGCGCCAGCCCTGGCGACGGTCGACCGGTATGTGGCGCATCTTGCGCATGAACCACCCAGCGAGTCGGGCTTCGAACACTGACCGCTTCGCCATGAACCGCACCAGGCGGTCACGCTCGCGGGCGGCGTATCCGATGAACGTGAAGTCGAGGAAGCCGATGTGATTGCCGGCAAGAACTCCGGCTCCCGTCGCGGGTATGTGCTCGATGCCGCGTACGTCGAACCGGTATCCCATGGCCGCGAACAGCGTCGCGAAGATGCGGTTGACGACCCGATATGTGCGGTCCACTCAGACCTTGGCGTCGGGGAAGACCGGCCAGCAATCCGTGCGGATCGTCGGGTCAAAGCCGTGTCCGGCCGCGATGGTGACCTTCTCGCGGTTGAGGATTCCGGTCGTCAGGAAGAAGATCGCAGCGATGTACAGCGCCATAATCGTGAGTCCGCTTGCGACGGCATCCTTGTCGATGCGGTCGGCTTCGCCGAGCAGGATGACGCCATCAGAGATCAGGAACATCAGCCCGCCGATTCCGGCGCGGAGGTCGGTGGCCAACGAGGTTGCGCCGGTGCCGACGAGGAGCGCAGCGTAGATCGGAACGACAGGCTTGAGCCCGTCCTCGAGGCCGCTCCAGCCGTACGCGATCATCGCGATTCCGGCGACGACGTAGATCGCGAGGATCCACGGCTTGCGCTTGAGCTGACCGATCGCTCCGCGTGAGACGAAGAATCGGATGAAGCAGATGTGGCCGAGAGCGAATGCCGCCATGCCGACGATGAACAGGTCCTCGAACTCGAGGAACAAGTCGCCGAAGAAGCAGAACACCAAAGCTGCAACGAGCAGTCGCGGACCCTTCTGCTCGATGACCCAGGCGACCAGAAGCGGGGCGAGCAGGCACTTGGTGATGCTGTCCCACGGCTCGGCCTCGGCACCGTTGAGCACGAGGTGGACCACGGTCATCACGCCGAAGGCGAGGATCCACGGACTCTTCAGGGCGATCATGGGGATCACGCTACCGCTGCGCGGGCCTCACTGGCTTCTGATCAGACACCCATGGGTCAGCGCATGCGCGGATCGTGCGTCGGATCGGCGTACGTCGGCAGGCAGCCGCCTTTGCTCGCGTCTGGGCGAAGCTCGAAGTGCCATGGCTCGTTGCCATAGATCTGGCACAGACCGTACGCAGCTCCGTGCTGAGCGAGCCAGGCGATCGCATCGTTCCGGCCGATGTCGACCGCGTCTCCGGACACGTGAGGTGAAGTCTTGGGCGTGGCGACCCATCGGGCCGCCTCGCGCTCGGAGCCGTACTTCGACACCGCATCGCGCAGCAGCTGGTTCTGGTAGTCGGCCGAGCGCCAGCCGCTGTTGACCTGGAACTCGATGCCATCGGCGGCGGCATCCGTCGCGGCAGAACGCAGTGCCTTCAGGAGATCAGGGTCCAGGTGCGCGATGGCCGAGACGCTGTCGTCGAAGACGGTGACGCTGCCTCGGATGTGCCCGTTGTCGGTCGGCCCGCCATCGTCTCGAGGCGGTCCTTCCATACCTGTCATCGGCGAGGTCTGGGTCGCCGAGGAGGGGGTCAGCGATGTGTAGGCGTAGAAGGCGCTCATTGCCGCGAGGACGACGCCGATGGCCAGGACGGCGGCGCGTGACGTGGGACGAGATTCGTTGTGGTTCATGCGCCCAGTCAAGGCAGCGCGACGTTGCCAGAGCGTATGCACTTTTCGATACGCCAGCGATATGAGCGACTCACTAGCATCGGAGGATGCGTGTGTTGGTCGTCGAGGATGAGCCCTACATGGCTGAGGCGATCCGCGACGGACTACGTCTGGAAGCGATTGCCGCGGACATCGCTGGCGACGGAGACACAGCGCTTGAGCTGCTGAGCATCAACTCGTACGACATCGCGGTCCTCGATCGCGACATCCCAGGGCCTTCAGGCGACGAGATTGCCAAGCGCATCGTCGATGCCGGCAGCGGAATGCCGATCCTGATGCTCACTGCCGCGGACCGGCTCGACGACAAGGCTTCCGGCTTCGAGCTCGGCGCCGACGACTACCTCACCAAGCCGTTCGAGCTGAGAGAGCTGGTGCTTCGACTTCGGGCGCTCGACCGCAGGCGCGCACACAACCGCCCACCCGTCCGAGAGATTGCCGGTCTGCGGCTGGACCCGTTCCGCCGCGAGGTCTACCGAGATGGTCGGTATGTGGCGCTCACCCGCAAGCAGTTCGCGGTGCTCGAGGTTCTCGTCGCTGCCGAGGGAGGCGTCGTCAGTGCCGAAGAGCTACTCGAACGGGCCTGGGACGAGAGCGCTGATCCGTTCACGAACGCCGTGCGCATCACCGTGTCCGCACTCCGCAAGCGCCTGGGCGAGCCGTCGCTGATCGCCACAGTCGCGGGCGTCGGCTATCGGATCGACGCTTCCGATGGGGTCGCGGATGGATAGGGCACCCGGCTTGAGCGCTCGCCTCAAGCTGACACTCAGCTATGCCGGCTTCCTGATGCTCGCGTGCGGACTGCTGCTCGCGGTGGTGTGGGTCTTCCTGTTGCGCTACGTCCCCGACGACACGACTTTCCAGCCGGGCGCGTTCAGCCCGACCCGCTCCGACCTCCTGGAGGCGTTCACGCCAAGAGCCATCCAAGCCATGGCGTTTCTGTTGGTGTTCAGCCTTCTCGGCGGTTGGCTCCTCGCCGGCCGGATGCTCGCGCCGCTCAACCGGATCACCCACGCCACCCGGCTGGCGACGGAAGGATCGCTGGCCCACCGCATCCACATGGAGGGCCGCAAGGACGAGTTTCGTGAGCTGGCGGACGACTTCGACAGCATGTTGGCCAGGCTGGAAGCCCATGACGCCGAGCAGCAGCGTTTCGCGGCCAATGCCTCGCACGAGCTCCGTACGCCGCTGGCGATCATGCAGACCCTTCTCGAGGTGGCCCGCAGCGACCCGGACAGCGACCCCAAAGAGCTCGTTGACCGTCTCCACTTTGTCAACGCCCGGGCGATCGACCTGACCGAGGCCTTGCTCCTGTTGAGCCGCGCCGACAAGAAGGCCTTCACCCGCGAACCCGTCGACTTGTCGCTGATCGCCGAGGAGGCGACCGAGACGCTCCTCCCACTCGCCGAGAGTCGCCGCACCACGATCGAGACCTCAGGGGAGGTCGCAACGACGATCGGCTCGCACGTGCTCCTGCTCCAGCTCGCCACGAACCTCGTGCACAACGCGATCGTCCACAACCGGCCTGATCAGGGCACTGTGTGGGTCGCGACCAGCGTTCAGCCGGATCGCGTCGAGCTGACAGTCGAGAACACCGGCGACAAGCTCACTCCGGCACTCGTGGCGACGCTGACCGAGCCGTTCCAGCGAGGATCCGAACGCACCCGCACCGACCACGCAGGCGTCGGCCTCGGGCTGGCCATCGTCAAGAGCATCACCCAGGCGCACGACGGCACCCTCACCCTGACCCCACGGGAGGACGGCGGTTTGAGGGTCTCTGTTCAGCTGGCAGTCATTCCGTCGACCTAGCGCGCGTCATACGTTGGAGCCATGACATCGCGTATCTCTCATACGACCGTCGACTCGCGGAACGCATACGAGCAGTCGGTGTGGTGGGCCAAGGTGCTCGACATGAGCGAGGACCCGGCCGATCCCAACCTCCCGGGCCACGAGGAATGCATGATCTTCACGCCCGACGGCCGCCAGCGTGTGCTGTTCATCGAGGTGCCCGATGGCAAGGAGATCAAGAACCGTGTGCACTTCGATCTCCGTCCGACAGACATCACCCGGGACGAGGAGATCGAGCGAGTTCTGGCGCTGGGCGCGACAGAGTTCGAGGATCATCGACTGCCTGATGGTCGCGGGTGGATGACACTCACCGATCCCGAGGGCAACGAGTTCTGCATCCTGCGCGGAGACCTAGAAGTGGCCGACGACTACTCCAACCCTGGCTCCTAGACCGTGTAGCCGCCATCGATGTCGAGCTTCTGCCCCGTGATGAAGCCGGCGCGGTCGGATGCAAGGAAGCACACGGCCTCGGCGATGTCGGCGGCGTTGCCGAACCGTCGAAGCGGAATGTTGTTGCGGGTGATCTCGAGTGCGTTGTCGTCGAGCTCGCCGGACTCGATGAGTCGTGCGGCCATCCCGTCCGTCAGCATCCCGGGACCGACGGCGTTGATACGTATGCCGAATCGGCCCTCTTCGGCAGCAATTCCGCGTACGAGTTGCTCGACGGCACCCTTTGGCGCTGAGGACAGCCCATCGCGTACCGGGAATCGCGCCGTGGCCGCCGTGGTCACGGCGACGATCGAGCCCTTGGTCTCCCGCAGCAAAGCCAGCGCGGGGTGGACGACGTTGAAGAAGCCAACCGCGTCCTGTGTGAGCTGTTCGGCGAAGTCTGTAGGTGACACCTTCGACAAGTGGACCATCGGGACGTGCGGGCCGGAGGCGTGGACGAGCGTGTGCAGTCCGCCATAAACCTCTGAGACCTCAGCAAGAACTGAGCTGCAAGCCTCGGCCGACGTCACGTCAAGTGTGTGGGCGGACGTACGTACGCCGTGCTCGGCTGCGGCAGCCGCAACGGCATCGCCCGCATCTTTGTTGTTCCGGTAGGTCACGGCGACATTGCTGCCACGGGCCGCCAGCATCTCGGCGATCGCGGCACCGAGACCACCACTCCCGCCAACCACGAGGGCTGCACCGGTTGCGTCTGCGAAGTCTTCCGAAAGTTCAGTCGTCATGAGGTCCCGAACTCTACCGAGTGGTTGTCCTTCACACGGGGAACTGGTAGAACGTGTTCTAGATTTCACCTTTGGAGGTGTCATGAGCGACGGTGCCGCAGAGGTGGTCTCCGGCAAGGCTTGGACCGATTTCTGCCGTGCTTTGGAGCAGGCTGGCGAGGTCATCCTGCGCGACAAAGCACCATCCACGCCGCTCGATCGGGCAGAGGGATACCGCTATCTGACGCGCCTACTGCGGCAGATGATGTACACGACGATCGAGAACGCTGATCCCGACTTCCCGCGTCTCCATGAGCTCGACCGGGTCAAGCTCGGAGCCGACAACCCGGACAACGTCTACCTGTCGGCCAACATCCGCGGCGACCGTACCTACAAGATCACGGGCACCCGCGGCAGCATCTACTACTTCAGCATCGGCTCGAAGGCCAACCGCTATGCGATTGACGGCACCATGGCG
This sequence comes from Aeromicrobium sp., assembly GCF_036675695.1. GTDB lineage: Bacteria > Actinomycetota > Actinomycetes > Propionibacteriales > Nocardioidaceae > Aeromicrobium. The sequence continues at coordinate 1,862 of NZ_JAKFEL010000042.1, read as the reverse complement.
TCGACCGGTGAGCTGGGCGACAAGGATCTGGTGATCGAGCCCGACGGCACGGTCGAGATCATCGTCAGCGCTGAGCCGCACGACAAGAACTGGCTGCCCCTGGCACCGGATTCGACCGGCCTCGTGGTCCGCCAGACGTACATGGACCGGGAGACCGAGGTGCCCGGCCAGTGGAAGATCGAGCGCGTCGGCGATCCGGTCGAGCGCAAGGAGCTCAACCCGGACCACTTCGTCAAGGCACTCCAGACGGCGGCTTTCTCGCTGCACGGCACGGCGGCGATGTTCGCGGGCTGGACCGAGATGTTCATGGAGCGGCCCAACGAGATGCCCGACTTCGGCCAGGAGTTCTTCCAGAAGGCCGGCGGCGATCCCGAGATCTTCTACGCGCACGGCTACTGGACGCTCAAGCCCGGCCAGGCGTGGGTCATCGAGACCGAAGTCCCCGAGTGCCCCTACTGGAACTTCCAGCTCGACAACTGGTGGATGGAATCGCTCGACTGGGAGCGCAAGATCACCATCAACAAGCACAGCGCCAAGCTCAACGACGACGGCACGCTCACGATCGTCGTCGCGGAACGCGACCCTGGCTACGGCAACTGGATCGACACCTGCGGCCACGAGACCGGCACGGCGCTGCTGCGCTGGCTCGGAGCCAGTGAGCACCCGCTTCCCAAATGCACCGTCATCGACCTGGAGGCTTCATGACTACCGCCGCAGAGACGCAGACAGCTCTGGACGTTCAAGGGCTGCTTGACGCCGCGCGCGACAAGACCGGACTCAGCGATTACGGCGACGAGTGGTTCGTCGAGCCGCTGACGGTGCTGACCAAGGCGCTGGCCGACGAGGCCAAGCTGTCCGAGATGGGCCTCGCCCTCACGAAGAGTCGCTTCATCGCATCGCTGGCTGACCGACTTCGCCTCAAGCAGCTGCAGGTTGAGCACCCCGAGATCCTCGAAGAAGACGTGAAGGTCGCCGCCGAGATCTGTGGGCTGCCCCGTACCGGCTCGACGTTGTTGCACCGTCTGCTCGCCTCGTCTCCGGAGCTGACGTCGACTCTCTCGTGGGAGACGTCGTACCCGTTGCCATTCCCCGGCGAGAGCCCCGACGCCGAGATCCGCAAGAAGCGCGCACAAGACCGCTACGAGATGTTCCTTGAGATGGCGCCCGACTTCGGCGACATCCACACGATCGAGTGGGACGGTCCCGAAGAGGACGTCATCCTCATGGACCGCACGTTCACGTCGATGAGCTTCGACTCGTTCTACTGGATCCCGACGTACGGGCTGTGGCTGCGCGAGTTCGATCAGGCTCCGGCCTACCAGGATCTGAAGCAGTGGCTGCAGGTTCTGCAGTGGCAGAGCCCCGAGCGTCACGGCCAGCCGTGGATGCTCAAGTCTCCGCACCACCTGACCGCGGTCGACACCGTCCTCGACACGTTCCCCGACTGCAAGATCATCATGACCCACCGCTCGCCGACGAAGGCCGTGCCGTCGTACGCGTCGATGGTCTGCGCGATTTCGGCCCAGTACAGCGACAGTGTCGATCCGAAGGATGTCGGTCCCTACTGGCGCGATCGCTTCGTCTCGGCGCTCACGCAGTTCTCCGAGGTGCGCGCCAAGCGTCCCGAGCGGTTCATCGACGTCGACTTCCTCGAGGTCGTGAAGAACCCCGTCGACACGGCGACGCGGGTCCTGGGCGAGCTCGGCATTCCGGCCGACCGCGAAGCACTCAAGGCCTATATGGCCCGCAACGAGGAGCAGCGCCACGGCTCCCACACATACACAGCCGAGGACTTCGGACTCACCGAAGCCGGGCTGGAGCAAGATTTCGCGTTCTATCAGAAGGAGATTGCGCCGTGATCC
>NZ_JAKFEL010000012.1:0-17008 GCF_036675695.1 Aeromicrobium sp. | reverse complement strand
GAACCGGCTCTTCCTCCGTCACAAGGAGGTGTGCTGCCGCTACACCACGGACACAGCACGCTCGGGAGGAATCGAACCTCCGTCTCCGACTTCGTAGGCCGGCGTCGTGTCCTCTGGACCACGAGCGTAGGTGGCTGCTGGGACCAAGTCCCTTTCGCGCGCAGCCAGCACGGTCAGGCAACGGCCATCTTGGATGGCCGTCCCCGACGCTTCACACCGGACTGGGGAATGCCCTCCGCCAGGAGAACACCACCCCAGACACCGGTCTCGGCCCGAGCCATGGCGATCGTGCGGCACAGGGTCCGCACGGTGCAGCCATCGCAGATCGCGGTCGCTGCTGCCAGGGCTTCATCGTCAGCCGGGAAGAACATGTCCGGATCGATGCCGGCACATGCCCACTCCACGTTCGGTGTCGGGTTCTCGTACGCTCCGTTCACCGCGGTCGTGTTGAGGATCAGCGCGAACTGCTCCTCCTTCCGTTCCTTCTTCATGTGCCGTCACCTCCTTCCGGTGTCGTTGGTGGCACAGTGCCCCGCCCGGGATTTGAACCCGGAGCCCACGGAGTAAAAGTCCGCTGCACAGCCAGTCGTGCTCGCGAGGCGAATGGTTGCGGGGCCACGAGTTGAACGTGGACCGACGGGCTTATGAGACCCATGGCGTCTCCCGACACCCGCACTGAGCTGCGGATCGAGGGCTCGAACCTCGGTCTTCCGGATCAGAGCCGGACGTCCATGCCGCTGGACCAATCCGCATCGACGCTGCTCGACCAGGACTCGAACCTGGGCGCAACCGGGTAACAACCGGACGCTCTGCCATCTGAGCTACCGAGCATCGGCCCGAAGGCCAGTGGGACCGCGAGGGATCGAACCCCGCCCTGCCGGGATTCAACCGGCCGCGCCGCCGACAACGCCTCGGTCCCTTGGTCGGCTGAGAGGGACTCGAACCCCCGCTCCACTCCTTGTAAGAGAGCTGCTCTGCCACTGAGCTACCAGCCGTCTGCCTGGCCAGAGTCGAACTGGCGTTTCCTCGATATCAGCGAGGTGACCTGACCGTTGGTCGACAGGCAAGTCCGGGTGGAGGGACTCGAACCCCCGATCCCCTGTTCCCAAAACAGGTGGCCTAGCCGCTGGCCGACACCCGGTGAGTACTCGCCCGGGGATTCGAACCCCGATCCTCCGGTTTCTGAAACCGGCGCCTCTGCCAGTTGGGCTAGGCGAGCATGGAGCAGATACCGAGACTCGAACTCGGGGCCTCGACCATGGCAAGGTCGCGCTCTAACCAGCTGAGCTATATCTGCGTGGAGCGACAGGGACTCGATCCCCCTCGCACTCGCCGCAGACGGCTCGTGCTGGGAGGTGCCCCCACCTGCGGAGTCTTCGTGCAAGGAAGTCATGGACCCAGTCCCCGCCCCGTCGTGCGTACCTCATACGGGATTCGAACCCGTCTTTCCTGATTGAGAACCAGGTGTCCTGCCACTAGACGAATGAGACTTGGCACCGTGGACGAGAATCGAACTCGCGCGGCCCGGAATGAAAGTCCGGATTGGCCACCATCAGCCACCACGGCACAGCGCTCCGTACCGGACTCGAACCGGTGATCTCTTGCTTGACAAGCAAGCGTCCACTCCACTGGACCGACAGAGCTTGGCAGAAGACGGTGGAGTCGAACCACACACCGCGAGGTGCTTCCCGGCTAGCAACCGGACGCACCGCCACCGGTGCATCGTCTTCCACAGCGGAGGCGGAGGGACTCGATCCCCCAAGCACTTCGCCGCGGCAGTTCGGAAGGCATCTCACCCAACCTGTACGTGCCGCGGCTCGTGCAGGGGGTGCCCCCACCCCTCGCGGGATCAACCGCCAGCCGTTTTCAAAACGGTGTCCTCGTCCAGCCGGACCACCTCCACGTGCGTGCCTCACCAAGGAATCGAACCTTGCTCTCCGGATTAAGAGTCCGGAGCATCACCGCAATGCTTGCGAGGCGTGGTGCGCCGGGCAGGGCTCGAACCTGCATACCCCGAAGGGACCTGGGTTACGGCCAAGCGGGCTACCAATTGCCCAACCGACGCATGTGCCGCGGCGCTGGCTTCCCATTTGTCTCCAAGCGGGTCGCCGCGGCTGACGGGTCGCCGCTCCCTCTCGGGTCCGGCGCCTGCCTGATGCTGTTCACTCTTGAGTTCGCTCCCACTCCCTGACGGGTCTGGGTTGGATGGTGTTCTTCACGGCCTTGTGACGGTGAGCCCGGTGCCACAGTGCTCGTCAGCCTCTCGGCTGGTTTGCGGGTCCGGTGCCCATGAAGTCCTGTCTCAATGAAGTTGTTCGTATGTGTCTGGACATGCAAAAGGGCCGTCCCATGAGGTGGTCTCCTCGCTGGAACGGCCCGTATGTCGGGTGCGAATATGCACCTACATACGGAGCTCCTGAACGAGGGACAGCCGCTTGTGGCTGCCGTTCACCGGCGAGGGCTCAATCCCGACGCGCTGCACGAAGGCAGCAAGAAGTTCACGATCGGCGGTCAAGCCGGTCGCGCACTCAAAGCTGCGATACGTACTCATCGGTGAGACCTCTCAAATTCGGGCGGGCTTGCCCTCTGGGATCAACGGTAGGGGTTGACCGTCAATTCCTCCAAGCGAATTAATTGCTGGGCACCTTTGGTGTTCTGGCGAACGCTTCGCACACGGGACACGAGGCCCATCCACACGGCCTGGTACGCGAGACCCAGCGCGATCGAGGCCAGCACCGCCAGCACCGGAACGCGGTCCTCGAGGTACGGGTAGATCTGCCAATGCGTCAGGTAGATGTAGAGCGATGCCGCGGCAAGGACGCCGATGGCGCGAGAGGTCCAGCGAGGCATTCGGAGCGCTGGCACCCAGGCGAGCAGCATGATGCCCGCGATGATGACTCCTTCGCGCAGGAGGTCATCGAAGAAGCCGATCGTGGCGACGGCAGCGACGACCGAGACAACGACTCGCTGCAGGTGGGTTCGGCCGACCGCAACGGCCCAGCCCAGCATGAAACACCACAGAACGATCAACGGCGTATAGCGCTCAGTCGCTCCCGCTTCGACGCCTGTCACGGCGTACCGGACTGCCAACGAGCCCATCAGGAACGTCATCGCAAACACGAAGGGTGAGCGGCGCTCGGTCCGGTGTAGCCATGGGATCGCCAGCGCTACGAGCGCGATGAGCTGGGTCCAGATGATCGCCTCGAGGAACCAGAACTGCCATTGGACGGTCCACTGATCGCTGCCAACCAGACCGTTGAGGAAGAAGACCGTGCCCGGTTCGTACGTTCCGATGACCAGCGCCACAGCACCGATCCAGACCATGCACGGCAATGCCAGCCGCACCAACGACCCCCCACCTGAGCGAAGTCTGTCGACTCCACCTCGGTCGAGCTGGAAGCGCGCAAAGTTGTATCCCACGACGGCGAGCAAGAGATGCGCACCTCCCGGGATCGTCCACAGATTGCCGTGTGTGCCGACGATCAGCAGGATCGCCAGAGCGCGCAGCACGATGGACATCTCCACGCGTATGCCGCGTCGAGATCGACGCGTCGGCGCCTCGACCAGGTCGGCAATTGTTCGCCGGTGCCAGTCCGCGGCGATGTCGATGCCCTCCCCAGCCAGCCTCGTGGAGAGCTCGACATACGACAGTGAGTCGCCACGCAGGCTGGTGAAGCTGTCAGCTGGCGTTGCGTCGGGGCGGGCGAGCAGCTCGGCATACATGTCGCGCACGATCTCGAGGCGACTCCTGTCGGTGTCAGCTGCACGGGCTGGTGCGGCGGCGGAGTCGAGCAGCCGAGCCTGACGCTCGAGGGCGGCGTAGTCGGTCTTGCCGTTCGACGTGCGCGGCATGTCCCTGAGTCGCCCGACCGAGACGACATGCCCAGGCAGGCCACAACGCTGCGCAACAACAGTGCGCGCGTGCGCCACATCGGCATGCCAATCGACAAAGGCGTGTACGCGGTCGCCCACCGACACACAGCGCGCAGCTAGCCCTTCGCCGAGCAGCACGCGTTCGACTTCGTCGAGATCAATGCGAAGTCCGAACACCTTGGAGATGCGGCTGCGGCGACCGACCCATTCGTACGTACCGTCAGCGTGCTGGCGGGCAAGGTCGCCGGTACGCAGTTCGCTCAACTCCGGCCCGTTCGCGAGGTCGGCCTGGGAGGTCGCATAGCCCATCATCACGTTGGGACCGCTGTAGACGAGCTCGCCGATGGCGTCGTCGGTGGACTCTGGAACCTGCGCCAGTCGGAATGAGCCGCCGGGCACCGGAAGGCCCAGAGCCTCGGGGCTCTCGAGGGCGAGATCGGGCGGCAAGTAGGCCATCCGGGCGGTCGCCTCGGTCTGCCCGTACATCGCGTAGAAGTCCCAGCCACGTTCGCGGCCGAGCTCGGCGTACGCGGTGATGCGCTGAGGTGCGAGGCGCCCACCGGCCTGCGTCACGTGGCGCAGCGACGGGAGGTCGCGCTCGGCGAAGTCCGTCGAGTCGAGCAGGTCGAATGTGTAGGGCACGCCGGCGAAGGACGTGGCGCGCTCCTCGGCGGCGAGCGACCAGAGGCACTCATCGACCACCGACAAGTCGGTGACTACGAGGCCGGCGCCACTGAGCACGTGGCTGTTGACCACCGAAAGTCCGTAGCAGTAGTGCATGGGCAATGTCGTGAGCGCGCGATCACCCTCACGGATGTCGAGGTACTCCGCGATGCTGCGGGCGTTGCTGACGACGTTCTCGAGCGACAGTCGCACGAGCTTGGGTGAGCCAGTCGTGCCCGACGTCGACATCAGCAACGCGAGATCCGGGTGCAGCTCATGTCGCGAGCCTTCACGACGCTCGACAAAGCCGCCGTGCTCAGGATCGAACACGACATCCGGGTCGTATGCGCCGATGATCGAGTCGAGGTTGACCGGACTGTCACCAGGCACGAGGAGCACGGCGTGACCCTGCGACATGGCTGCGAGGTATGCGGTCAGGGCTTCCGGCGTATTCGCACCACCGACAACGACGAGTCGCTTCTCGCCAGCGAGGACGTCACCGACGGCGTCGATGCGATCGCTGAGCTCCGCGAACGTCACCGTGCTGCTCGGTGTGATCAGCGCAGGTCGGTCTCCGTTCGCGCGGAGCGTGCCGAAGGCGTTGCTGGTGGTGATCATTGAGGCGCCGCTCCCAACACTGACCCCGCGCCGCGGATCGTGATGCCGACGGCATCGCCAACCGCTGGGACGTCGGTGCCGGGTACTCGGGCTTCCACCTTCAGTCCGCTGTCGACGAGAGTCAGCCGGATCGTGGCGTCGTGGCCGAAGAAGCTGACGTCGTCGACGACTGCGCGTACGCCTGCATCAGCTGCACCGAGTACGAGCTGCTCAGGGCGTACGAGCACCTGCGCCGTGCCGTCCGGCTTACCTGCCGGGATGCGGATGTCGCCCAGCGACGTGCTGGCGGTTTGTCCGGAGATCACTGCGGGCAGGATCACGACACTTCCGACGAAGCCAGCGACCGCAGCGTCGACGGGCGCGCGGTAGAGCTCCTCCGGGCTGGCCAGCTGGGCAATCCGACCGTCCCGCATCACAGCGACCTGGTCGGCCAGGGCCAAGGCCTCGTCCTGATCGTGCGTCACCAAGATCGCCGTCGCGTCGGCCGCCCGGAGTGCTCGTATGACGGCCTTGCCGGTCTCAACGCGCAAGCCCGCATCGAGAGACGAGAAGGGTTCGTCCATCAGCACCATGGAGGGGCGTGGAGCGAGCGCGCGAGCCAAGGCAACGCGCTGCTGCTGGCCACCCGACAGCTCGTGCGGGAAGCGACGCTTCAGCGATGCGTCGAGGTCGACCAGCTCAAGCATCTCGTCGACATCGAATCGGCGGCCCCTGACACCGAAGGCGATGTTGGCTGCGACGTCGAGATGGGGGAACAGCGCACCCTCCTGCGGTACGTAGCCGATACCGCGGTGCTGCGGCGGAATGCCTCGACCGCCGGAGATCAGGGACGTGCCACCGAGGCTGATCGATCCGGCGTCGGCGTCGAGGAACCCAGCAATGATGCGGAGCAGCGTCGTCTTGCCACCGCCCGACGGGCCGAGTGCGGCGACGATCGATCCATTCGGGATCTCGAGGTCGACCTGATCGAGTACGAGCTGATCTCCGAACGACTTCGAGACGCCAGTGATCTTGAGTCCACTCATGCGCCCGCCCCCAAGGCCGGGCGGCGAGCCAGCAGGTACGTCGCCGGCAGGGAGATCAGCACCATCAGCAATGCGTACGGCGCCGCGGCTCCGTACGCGACTGACGAGGAGCTGGTCCAGAACTCGGTCGCCAGCGTGGTCGTGCCGATCGGTGACAGCAGCAGCGTCGCGGTGAGCTCGGTCGTCACAGCAAGGAAGACGAGAGCGCAGCCAGCACCGATGCCCGGCGCGATGAGCGGGAGGGTGACCCGGCGAGCGGTCGCGATCCGGCCGACACCGAGTCCGTGTGCCACGTCCTCGTACACCGGCGGTGACTGCTCAGCCGCCGACCGCACGCTGACCAGCGCCCGCGGAAGGAACATGATCGCGTACGCCGCGATCAGCAGCAGATAGGTCTGATAGATGCCAGGGACGTAGCGGATCGACACCGTGACCAGCGCGAGCGCGACAACGATGCCGGGCAGCGCATTGGCCGTGTAGGCGCTCCGCTCAATTGACGTGGAGATCCGCGTACGGTGCCGCACCGAGAGCCACGCGACCGGAAGCGCGATCAACACCGTGATCACCGCTGCAGCCAGACCGAGCCCGATGGATGTGCCTGCGGCGGCGAGGATCTCACCGACCGGGAAGGCCGTTGACGAGCCGACGACGAGCCAGTGAACCAGGCTGTAGATCGGCACACCCAACGACGCCGCTGATAGGCCGACAAGCAGCAGGAGCACCGGGATCCGGCGCGCGCCCAGACGTACCGGTACGACATCGCGCTTCGCGCCGCTGCCAACACGAGCGAGCCGGCGATTGGCTCGCAGGCGCAGGTCCGCCATCAGCAGCAGCAGACAGCACAACACCAGCACGGCCGCGATGACGTTGGCGCCCGCGCTGTTGAACGACGATTTGTACTGGTCGTAGATCGCGGTCGTGAACGTCGGGAAGCGCAACATCTGCAGCGCACCGAACTCCGACAGCATGTGCAGCCCGACCAGGAGCGCACCGCCGATCATGGCGGGTCGCAGCTGCGGGAGCACGACCCTGACGAACGTCCAGCCAGGACCGAAGCCGAGCGACCGCGCGACCTCCTCCATCGCCGGGTCGAGTCCACGAAGCATCGCGGCAGTCGGCAAGTAGACGAGCGGGAAGTACGAAAGAGTCACAATCACCAGCGCTCCGGTGTAGCCCTCAACATCAGGCGTCAGCGACGACCAGCCATAGCTGTTGACGAAGGCCGGGATTGCGAGAGGTGCTGCCGCGAGTACGTGCCACAGATTGCGGGCGGGCACGTCCGTACGCTCGACGATCCACGCGCAGCCGACGCCGAGCACCAGGCTCAGCAGGCATCCCCCGATGACGAGTCGGGAGGTGTTCCAGAGCAGCTCACCCATGCGTGGACGTACCAGCAGATCCCACATTTCCTGACCACCGAGAGAGGCCGCATAGACGATGACGTAGCCGAGCGGGATAAGTGCAAAGGCCGCCACGACAGCGGAAATGACGACAAGGGAAGGAGGAGCGCTACTCCGCCTTCCCTGCCGTCGAGGTATCACGTGCGTGTCGATCAGAGGAATCCAGCGTCCTGGAGCATCGCGATGACGTCGGGCCCGTTCAGCGTAGAGAGGTCGACAACCGGAGGGTCCAGCTCGGACAGTGGCTTGACGTCACGTCCGAGGTCAACTGCAGGGTTGAGCGGGTATTCCAGCGCGTAGCTGGCAGCAAGAGCCTTCTGCCCTTCCTCGCTGGCGAGGAACTCAACGAACTTCTGGGCATTCGCCGAGTGCTTGCTCGCCTTGAGAACCCCGGCCCCGGAGACGCTGAGGAATGCGCCGGGGTCCTGGTCACCGAAGAAGTGGAGAGCTGAGTCATTGCTGTTCTCGCCCGATTCCTCCTGGTCGCGGTACCAGTAGTAGTGGTAGATCACGCCGGTGTCGATCGTGCCGGCGTTGACTTCCTTCAGGACGACATTGTTGCCCTGATAGACCGTGCCATTCGCCTTCAGACCTGCGATCCACTTCTTGGTTGCTTCCTCACCCTTGAGCTGGAGGACTGCGCTGACGATCGCCTGGAAGTCTGCGCCGGTCGGGGAGAACGAGACCTTGCCCTTCCACTTCGGGTCGGCGAGATCGAGCAGGGATTTCGGGAGGTCAGCTTCTGCGATCTTGGCCTTGTTGTAGACCAGCACGGTCGAACGCGCTGTGAATCCCATCCACTGACCGCTCTTGGCCTCGTACTGCGCAGGTACCAACTCCAACGTCGAAGCATCGAGCTTCGCGAACAGGCCCTTGCTCTCGACCAGCGACATGGCCGGGGAGTTCTCGGTGAGGAACACGTCCGCGGGCGACGAGCTGCCCTCCTGAACCAGCTGGTTGGCGAGCTCGAAGTCACTTCCGTTGCGGAGCTTGACCTTGACGCCGGTCTTCTTGGTGAATGCCGGCGCAAGCTCCTGGAGCAGCTCTTCGTGCTGGGCGTTGTAGACCGTGATCGACGGCGCGTCGTCACCACCACATGCGGTGAGCATGGGGACGGTCAGCGCTGCTATTACGCCAATGGCAAGGGCTTTGAGCCTCACGTACATCTCTCCTAAGCGTCAGGTGTGCCTAACCTTAGTAGAATCTGTGCGCTGCCCCCAAGCCAACCCCGTGTGAGATAGGTCTAGGGCCGAGATCGCCGCAGGATGACTGCACCGGCGCCGGCGACTCCAAACCAGAGCACCAGCCATGCCAGGGTCAGCGGACTCCCCCCGTCAGGAAGGGTCGACGTTCCCTGTATGCGCGCTCCCTCGGCAGCCTTGGTACCCGTGGACGGCACCGAAGCCGAGAACGAATCAAGTTGGAGAACAGCCGCCAGGGGTCGGGACGCAACCACCTGATCGTCGCCCGTGACCGATGCCGCGGGACCAAGGAGCGAGCTGTCCTCGCCGTCGGCAGAGCCTTCGGTCTCGGGTGCCGGTGCGGTCGGTGAGGCCGCGCTGCCGGTGAGTACGCCGTCGACAGTTGTGACCAACGAAAGGTCACTCAGCGAAGTCTGGCTGCCGAGCGCAGAGTCGACGATCGTCGTCAGCTGTGTCACTGGACCAGCGGATGTCGGAGCTGCGGCTGGCGACTTGGGCGGCGCAGTCAGCGAGTCGACCGTCTTCTCGACGGTGTCGAGGAGACCTGGCGAGTCATCGGCGGCGTACGCGGGAGCGGCAATCACCGAGACCAGAAACGCGAGCACGAGGACAAGCGACCGATTCGCAGTACGCATGGAGTTCCTTGCAGTGGTGGGAGTGCCTGAATCGTAGGCGCGTACGCGCCTCCGACGCCGGTGAATTCCCATATATCGAGCACTCTTGACATGTTTGTAAGTGGTCACTAACTTAATTTCATGGCCACCGGAAAGCGTATGAAAGCAGCAGACCGCCGCATCCTCATCCTCGAGGCAGCTCAAGAGGAGTACGGGCGCGGGGGCATGCATGCCACCTCCGTCGAGGTGATCGCCGACCGGGCCGGAGTCTCCCAGCCGTACATCTTCCGGCTCTTCGGGACCAAGAACGATCTGATGGCCGCCGTGATTGAGTACCACACGGCGAAGCTGCGCCAAGCGTTCCGAAACGCGGTCGAACAGCGCGACGCCGAAACTTCCCCGCTCGAGGCGATGGCTTTGGCCTACATCGGCTTCATGAACGAGGACGTCAACTCCCTGCGCTGCCAGCTTCACACCTGGGCCGCAGCGTCCGACCCCGCCATCAAGGACGTCGCCCAGCGCACCTACCGCGAGATCTGGGAAGACATCGCCGAGCTGAGCGGTGCCACCGCAGATGAGATCCGCGACTTCATGGGGCACGGAATGTTGCTCACCGTCCTTGCCTCCCTCGACCTGACAGACCTGTTCGGCGACCCCCTCGCCGTGGCAAAGGAGTACTGATGTTTGCTGCACTCGCCCGACTCGCCAACACACACCCGCGCCGGGTGCTCGTCCTGACGGTCTTCTTCTTCGTGATCGGTGGCGCCGTCGGTGGCCCGGTTGCTGGACTGCTCAACAGCGACAACGACTCCTTCTCCGACACCAGCTCGGAGAGCACCAAGGCGCTCGATCGCATCGAGAAGGCATCAGGCGAGTCAGCCGTGCCCGACCTCATTGCAATTCTGCCGAGCAATGACGGCAAGGCCCTCGAGGAGACCTTCGGCATCCTCGAGTCTGAGGAGAACGTCTCAAAGGTTGCCGGCGGGCCCGAGGCCGGTCCCGCGTTCGAGTCGAAGGACGGCTCCAAGACGTACGTCGTCGCGATCTACAAGTCACACGGAGACCCTGATGGCACGACCGAGCACCTCCGCGAGGAGCTCAAGGACGTAGACGGTGTCCAGGTGGGTGGAATTGGCCCGGCATTCCAACAGGTCAATGAGCAGGTCGAGGGCGACATCATCAAGGCGGAGCTGATCGCGTTCCCGATCTTGTTCTTCGTCTCGCTGTGGGTGTTCCGCTCTGCAGTTGCTGCGCTCTTGCCCCTACTCGTCGGCGGTCTGACAATCGTGGGATCACTGACGGTGGTCCGCGGCCTCAACGAGGTCGTCGACATCTCGATCTTCGCGCTCAACCTGATCACCGGTCTCGGGCTCGGTCTCGCAATCGACTACTCGTTGTTCCTCGTCCAGCGTTATCGAGAAGAGCTCACCCGTTCTGGACCGGGTCCGGAGGCGATCAGGCGTACGGTCGCGACTGCCGGTCGTACGGTCGCCTTCTCCGCCGTCACTGTTGCCGGTGCGGGTCTCGCGCTGTTGGTCTTCCCGTTGCGCTTCCTCTACTCCATGGGCATCGGCGTCTTCGTCGTGTCGCTGATGGCTGCGGCGGTGTCACTGATCGTGTTGCCGGCCCTGTTCGCGGTTCTGCAGCACCGGGTCAACGCTGGCTCCCCCAAACGTTGGCAGCGCGCCCAGGCGGCTGAGCTCGCCGCCGAGAAGCACGGCTTCTGGTACCGCCTGTCGCAGTTCGTCATGCGCTTCCCGGTAGCGATCGCGCTGACAGGTACGGCAATCCTGCTCGCGTTCGGAGCACCGTTCCTCGGCGTAAAGTTCACCGGCGTTGATGCGACCGTCCTGCCGGATGACGCATCTGCTCGCCAGGTCGATACCGCGCTGCGCACAGAGTTCACCGGCGCCGAGTCCGGCCCCATCATCATCGCGATCGATGCGGCCGAGTCGGATGTCACCGAGGTGTCCGACTACACCGACCAGCTTCGCGACCTCAGCGCCGTGCAGGCCGTCGCCGAACCGTTGTACAAGGGTGACAACACCTGGCAGGTCGACGTGATCTCCAAGTACCCGACCATGGACGAGAAGTCGCGCGACCTGGCGACCGAGATCCGCGAGCTCGACTCGCCCAACCCCGTCCTGGTCGGCGGACAGGCTGCAGACCAGAACGACCAGTTCAGCGCGATCGTCGCGGGGGCCCCTCTCGCCCTGTTGATCCTGGTGATCATCACCCTGATCACCTTGTTCCTGATGACCGGCTCGGTCATCCTGCCGATCAAGGCGCTGGTGATGAACGTCCTCACGATCGGCGCGACGTTCGGCATCCTGGTGCTGATCTTCCAGGACGGTCGATTCCAGGGTCCGCTCGACTACACGAGCCAAGGGGCCTTGGAGTCGACACAACCGGTGTTCCTCTTCGCGGTCGTGTTCGGCCTCTCGACCGACTATGCGGTCTTCCTGCTGACGCGCATCAAGGAAGCCCGAGACGCCGGGGCCGGCGACCGCGAAGCCATCGCTCTCGGCCTGCAACGTACGGGTCGCATCGTGACGGCAGCAGCACTGCTGTTCGCGATCGCGCTGGGCTCGTTCGCAACGTCGGAGATCATCTTCATCAAGCAGCTCGGCATCGGCACCGCCGTTGCAGTCCTGATCGATGCGACAATCGTCCGCGCGATGCTCGTCCCGTCGCTGATGGCGCTGCTCGGCAAGCGAAACTGGTGGGCACCCAAGCCGCTGCGCAAGCTGCACGACCGCATCGGGCTCAGCGAGGGCGATCCCGAGGAGCTCGAGAAGGTGAAGGTCTAGCCCTGGAGGTAGGCGACGACAGCCAACACTCGCCGGTTGTCGTCGTCGTCCGGCGGCAGGTCGAGCTTCATGAAGATGTTGCTGGTGTGCTTGCTGATCGCCTTCTCAGTGACGAACAGGGCAGCTGCGATCGCGGTGTTGGAGCGACCCTGAGCCATCAGCTCGAGCACTTCGCGCTCACGAGCGGTGAGCCGGGCGATCGGGCTGTCGGGCTGGGCACGCGCCATGAGGGTGGCGACGACCTCGGGGTCGAGCACCGTGCCCCCAGCGGCAACATTGCGAACGGCCTCGACGAACGTCGTGACATCGGCGACGCGATCCTTGAGGAGATAGCCGACCGCACCATCGCCGCTGCTGAGCAGCTCGCGGGCATAGAGCTGCTCGACATACTGCGACAGCACCAGCACCGGCAATCCTGGTCGTTCGGCTCGAGCCGCGATCGCTGCCCGCAAGCCCTCGTCGGTGAACGTTGGTGGCATGCGTACGTCGACCACGGCGATGTCGGGCCCGTGCGTGCGCACGGCTTTGAGAAGCTTCTCGGCATCGTCGACTGCCGCGACGACCTCGAACTCGTAGGCCTCGAGCAGTCGCGTCAGGCCGTCCCGGAGGAGGGCGAGGTCTTCGGCGATGACAACTCGCACGGGACCTCCAGGGTGATGACAGTGGGGCCTTTGGACGGGCTGGACACATCCATCGTGCCGTCAAAGGCTGACAAACGTCGCGCCACCCCCGCGAGTCCGGATCCGGCAGCTATATCTGCGCCACCACGACCATCGTCCTCGATGCGCACCTTGAGCAGGCCGGCGTCGTGAGTGACCTCGACCGTCGCGCGGGTTGCGCCGGCGTGCTTGCCGATGTTGGCGAGCCGCTCGCTGGTGGCGAAGTACGCCGCTGACTCGATCGGCGCAGGCGGCCGACCGGGCAGCGAGATCATCACGGAAGTCGGGAACGGCATGTCGAGAGCCAACGCCTGAACCGCACCGGCGAGGCCACGATCGGCGAGCACCGGCGGGTGTATGCCGCGTACGACTGAACGCAGATCACCCAGGGCAGACGTCGTGACTCCGCGAGCCTCGGCCAGCAACACGGCGGCACCTTCGGGGTCGCTGGCCAGCATCTCCTCGGCGAGACCGAGGTTCATGCCGAGGGCAACGAGCCGCGCCTGGGCGCCATCGTGCAGATCGCGCTCGATGCGGCGCAGCTCGGCGGCCGAGTGGTCGATCGACTCGGTGCGGGACGCAGACACCTCAGCGACTCGGCGCTCCAACGTCTCGCGAGACGGCGCCAGCAGTGAGCGGTCGAGCTCGGCCCGCCAGCGCATGAACACCGGCTCGAGCTTCCACCAGGCGGCGAATGCGACCAGCAGCCAGACCCATTCGAGGAAGGATTCGGCCTGGGTGTCGAGGTTGATGACGCCGTAGTTCATGTCGAACACATGGGGTGGCGTGACCCAGTAGAGGAACGGGAAGATTGCGTACCAGACCACGAGTAGCCCGAGACCAAAGGCGATCCACGAGAGCGCCCAGCCGAGCGTCACCGACATCCAGGTCCAGCCCCAGTCACGCCACCGCGCCGGATCCTTGGCCCACGACTTCAGCAGCCGCCACGGCGAGCCCGTCTTGACCTTCGTGTACGGGTTCTCGATCTCGACGCCGAGGATGCGACCCGACAGACGTCGGTGCACGTTGGCGAACTGCTCGTTGAGCGGTACGAGCACCAGCAGCATGACCAGGCCGACACCGACCGCGGCGACGCCCAACGACGTCGTCACCAGGACGAGGAGGATGAGTGCCGGAACGGCGAGGAACACGTACACAAGCGCCAGCCCGTTGAGGGCGAGGCGGCGACGGAGGCCTTCGGCGAAGGTCTCGTCCTTGAATGCTGAGCTGGTCATGCATCCATCGTGACGCATCGAGCGCTGCCAGACAGTGGGTCCAGACCCACTCCCAAGTGGGGGCTCAACACCATGTTCCGTCGGGCCGGAGGGCTGAAGGCTGGAGACACCATTCCCCCAAGCACTTCGTGCAGGGGGACCCCCACCGTAGGAAGGACATGACCGTGTCTTCTAGCTCCCCCACCGTCAGAGTCGCACGTTGGAGTGCAACTCACCCGTGGCGTGCGATCGGACTCTGGATCGCTCTCGTCGCGGCCGCCATGGCGCTCATGATGAGCGTGCCAACCCAACAGGTCAGCGAGGAGGACGGCCGCATCGGCGAGTCCGGCCGAGCTGAAGCCATGATCGACAAGGCAGGGCTGAGCGCCAGCCCCACCGAGTCCGTACTCATCTCCTCGACCCAAGGGTCACTCGACACCGCCAAGGCTGAGGCTGCGGCAACGCAGCTCACCCAGACGGCGACTGACGTCAAGGGAGTCGCCGATGTCGGTCCGCCGATCTGGTCGGAGTCGCGCGACGCGTTGCTCGTTCCCATCACGATGAGCGGAAACATCGACGATGCTGGCGACCACGTCGAAGGACTTCTCGAGGCCACCGCTTCGGTCGAGAGGACAAACCCCGGTCTCAAGGTCGAGCAGGCCGGAGAGGCATCCATCGACGCCGGCATCGACGACAAGGTCGGCT
Source organism: Aeromicrobium sp. (assembly GCF_036675695.1). GTDB lineage: Bacteria > Actinomycetota > Actinomycetes > Propionibacteriales > Nocardioidaceae > Aeromicrobium. Next base: position 2,225 of record NZ_JAKFEL010000012.1, on the reverse strand, counting down.
CCGACCTCGCATCTGCGGAGGCGTTGAGCCTGCCGATCACATTCGTGATCCTTCTGGTCGCGTTCGGCGCGTTCATCGCAGCAGGAATCCCCGTGCTGCTGGCCATCACGTCGGTGGGCACGGCACTTGGCCTGTACGCGCCGCTGTCCTACCTCGCGCCCGACTCGGGCACCGTCGCGAATGTCGTGCTGCTGATCGGCATGGCGGTGGGCGTCGACTACTCGCTGTTCTACCTCAAGCGCGAGCGCGAGGAACGTCAGCGTGGGCGGTCGACGATCGACGCGATCGAGATCGCCGCTGCCACCTCCGGCCGCGCCGTCGTGGTTTCTGGCTTCGCGGTCATGGTGTCGATGGCCGGCTTGTTCCTGTCCGGCGACGATGTCTTCAACGCCCTCGCAGTGGGCTCCATCGCCGTCGTCGCGGTTGCGGTCATCGGGTCGCTAACGGTCCTCCCGGCGCTGCTGGCCAAGCTCGGTCGTTGGGTCGACCGACCCCGCATCCCGGTTCTCTGGCGCGTCAACCGTCGCATCGGCGCAGGCGGCATCAGCGGCCGACTCGTACGCCCCGTGGTCCGCAGGCCTGTCCTCTCGGCGGTTCTTGCCGGTGGCGTGCTCCTCGGACTCGCTGCGCCTGCCCTCGGCATGAAGATGCACCAGGGCACGATCGACACGTTGCCGCAGGACATCCCCGCGGTCGCGGCGTACCAGCGCATGCAGGAGAGCTTCCCAACAGAGCGACCGAGCATCCGCGTGGTGCTGCAGTCGAGCGATTCGGATGCCGCCAGAGCTGCGTTGGCGAAGGTCCAGGCTGACGCCGTCAGCGCTGACCTTGCGTCGGCGGCCGATGACTCGATCGCCGTCTCGGCGGACGGTCGTACGTCTGTGCTCACCTTGTCGGCTCCCCACAGCGAGGGCGACCCGCGCAACGATGCGTCGATCGAGCAGCTCCGCGACACGATCGTGCCGCGTGCTGCCGACTCGGTCGACGGTGTCACCACCGCTGTCGGCGGCGGCGTAGCCGAGGGCTACGACTACGAGAACCGTCCGTCGAAGTTGCCACTGGTCATCGGGTTCGTCCTGATCCTGACGCTGATCATGATGGGCTGGACGTTCCGAAGCGTGACGATCGCGCTGCTCACGACGGGTCTCAACCTGTTGTCGGTTGGTGCGTCGTTCGGAGTCCTGGCGCTGGTGTTCCAGCACGACTGGTTCAACGGTCTGCTCGGCTACGAGTCGTCTGGGTTCATCGTCGATTGGATCCCGCTGTTCTGCTTCGTGATCCTGGTCGGCCTGTCCATGGACTATCACGTATTTGTCCTCAGCCGCGTACGCGAAGGTCTGCGTCAGGGACTCGACTATGAGCGTGCTGTCGAGTTCGGCATTCGCGAGACGGCCAGCGTCGTCACGAGTGCCGCAGCCGTCATGGTCTCGGTGTTCGCGGTGTTCGCGACGCTGAGCATGCTCGAGATGAAGCAGATGGGTGTCGGCCTGTCGGTCGCGATCCTGCTCGATGCGACGCTCGTACGACTCGTGCTGCTACCGGCTCTCCTGCTCCTGTTCAAGGGTCCGCTCGCCAAGCTGGCGGACGAGCCTGCACGCAAGGTGCGGCCGGAGCGCAGGCCAGCGCTCGTGTAGCCGAACGACGAACGGCCCGACCCTCACCGGGTCGGGCCGTTCCTTTGTTCGCGAGCCTAGATGAGGCCCTTGTCCGTCAACCATTCCTTGGCCAGAGTCGCCGGCGCTGTCTTGTCAGCACCCTGGTTCTTGCTGTTGAGGTCAAGCAGGTCCTCTGTCGTGAGAGCGGCTGAGATCTTGTCCAGCACGTCCTCGACCTTGTCACTTGCCTTCTTCTCGTTGATCAGCGGCAGGACGTTCTGCGCCGCGATCAGGTTCTCGGGATCCTCGAGTGTCACCAGCTTGTTGGCGAGAATCGACGGGGTCGTCGAGTAGATGTCAGCGACATCGATCTTGCCGTCGAGCAGCGCCTTCAAAGTGGCCGGTCCGCCACCATCGCTGATTGCGGTGAACTTGATGCCGGTGATGCCATAGACCTTCTCCAGTCCCGGGATGCCATAGGCGCGGGTCTTGAACTCGGGGTTGGCGCCGAGCTTGAGATCCTTGACTCCCTTGAGATCAGCGATCGTCTTGAGGTTGTTCTTGGCTGCGAAGTCCGCGGTGACGTTGAGCGAGTCCTTGTCCTCCGCCGCTGACGCGTCGAGCGCCTCG
>NZ_JAKFEL010000005.1:0-2554 GCF_036675695.1 Aeromicrobium sp. | reverse complement strand
ACAGCAGATCCGACGGCTTTGCTCACGACGAAACCGACGGACGTGGGTCCGCCGGTTCCTGGAACGACATGTGTGACAAGGGTGGGTTGTACGCCTTTGGCCCCACGACGGATCGTGTGCCGGAAGTCCTCCCCGGTGCGCATGCGTTGAGCGCGCGCGAGCAACGACTCAGGCAGACAACTTGGCGCGGCCCTTGCGGCGGCGATCAGCGAGGATCGCGCGGCCGGCGCGGGTGCGCATGCGAAGACGGAAGCCGTGCTTCTTGGAGCGACGACGATTGTTCGGCTGGAAAGTACGCTTGCTCATGAGTTCCTCACGGGGGATTGGGCCGTTTCAACGGCCACCGCTCGCCCACGACACGAGTCGCATTTCGTGGGCACACGGCAGTCGTCGCTTAGCACGACTAGTCCACGGTACGCGGTGCGTTCATGGGCGGTCAAACTGATACCCATACGCCACCTGAGTCACAACGTCCACGCGACACGCCGAGAAGGTGGGACAACCTGGGGAAAACCGCTTGTATGCGCTCAGCAAGGCTGCTAGCGTCACCGCGGTATCGACTTTTCCACAAGGCCCACCATGGGCCTATTTGCATTCACAACCTGTGGAAAACCATGTGGAACAGGTGTCGGGAGGCATTGGATGAACGACGGCCCGGAGCCCACTCCCGAGGAATACCTCGACACGGTGTGGCAGCAGGCTGTCGACACGCTCTCCCCCGGCGCCAAGGTGTGGGTCTATTCCGCCAAGCCACTGAGCCTGCACGACAACATCATGATCGTCGCGGTCCAGGACGACCTGACCCGTGCGCAGCTCGAGTCCCGAGTGCGCCCAGCCCTCGAGCACGCCATCAGCATGGCGCTCCAGCAGGAGACCCGTCTGATCGTCACGATCGAGCCGTCAACCTTGGATCGGCTTAGTCAACAAGACGATATGTCGACAAACTCGCAGAATGGTGTGGCGGTTGTCGAGGACCTCGACGAAGACCTCGACGAAGACGATCAGCATGAGTTCGTTCCGAGCTGGGCCGAGCGCAAGACCGCTCCGCCGCGCATTGGCAGTGTCGCCGAGGCCAGGCTCAACCCGCGCTACCTGTTCGAGAACTTCGTCATCGGTTCGTCCAACCGCTTCGCCCACGCTGCCGCCGTCGCAGTCGCCGAAGCACCCGGCAAGGCATACAACCCGTTGGTCATCCACGGAGAGTCCGGACTCGGCAAGACCCACCTGCTTCACGCCATCGGTCACTACGTGCTCAATCTCTACCCATCGTCACGCGTGCGCTACGTCAGCAGTGAAGAGTTCGTCAACGACGTCATCAACGCAATCGGTGAGAACCGCACGTCCGCACTGCGCCGCAAGTACCGCGAGATTGACGTCCTCCTGGTAGATGACATCCAGTTCATCGAGCGCAAGGAAGCCACGCAGACCGAGTTCTTCCACACGTTCAACGCGCTGCATAACGAGAACAAGCAGATTGTCATGACGTCGGACAGGCCACCCAAGAACCTGACGACACTCGACGATCGTCTGCGCAACCGCTTCGAGTGGGGCCTCACCACCGAGACTCTCCCCCCGGATCTCGAGACCCGCATTGCGATTCTTCGCAAGAAGGCCGCCAACGAAAAGTTGACCGCACCGGCCGACGTCCTTGAGTTCATCGCGAGCAAGGTGCAGACCAACATCCGTGAGCTCGAAGGTGCACTCATCCGTGCCACGGCATTCGCCAACCTCAACGGCACCACCGTCGACCTCCAGCTTGCCCAGATCGTGCTCAAGGATCTGATCGCCGAAGGCGAAGAACCCGACATCTCGGTCGGCATGATCATGGCGCAGACGGCCGCCTACTCAGAGTTCTCGATCGACGACCTGTGCAGCGCCAACCGCAGCCGCAACCTGGTGTTGGCCCGACAGATTGCGATGTATCTCTGCCGTGAGCTGACCGAAATGTCCCTGCCGAAGATCGGCCAGGAGTTCGGCAATCGTGACCACACCACGGTGATGCACGCGGATCGCAAGATTCGCAAGCTGATGGCCGAAAAGCACGCCGTCTACAACCAGGTCACCGAGCTCACCGCCCGCATCAAGCAACAGGCCCGCCAGTCATGACAGGTGAATGGCCTATCGGGACCATTCACATCTGGGGAAGAGTCTGTGGGAAAACCCTCACGTCACGTGGACATCTGATGTCCCAGTGTGAACACCATGTGAACGCAGGACGGATGTTCACAACCACTCGTAGGTTCACCCATTCCAACACCACAGGTTTTCCACCGGTCAACATACCGTCTGACCTGCGCGTAGACCGGTTTTCCACCGAATCCACAGACGCTACTACGACGACTACTCTTCTATATCTCGACAACACCCGTGGAAGTCACTGTGCCCCCCATGTGTGGATGACCAAATCAGTCCTTCCCCTGGCTACCTCCACGCCCACGTCGCGTGGCAGGATTCATCCCCACGGCTCCCGTCTTCGGAAAGGCCCCACCACGTGAAGTTCCGCATCGACCGCGACACACTCGCGGACGCCGTCGCATGGACGGCGCGCAGCTTG
>NZ_JAKFEL010000168.1:0-17136 GCF_036675695.1 Aeromicrobium sp. | reverse complement strand
TCTAGCATGGGCGTGCCCTATCCAGCACTGACGGGAGTTTGTCGTGCGTTTTCGCATTCGACCAACTGAGACATCGTTCTACGATCTGTTCTCCGAGATGGCAGCCCATCTCGTGACCGGAGCCAATCTCCTGGCACAGATGCTCGAAACGGACACCGACAAAGAGTCGATCGGCGAGCAGATGCGTGAGGCCGAGCATCAGGCCGACGAGACGACCCACAGGATCGTCAAGCGCGCCAACAGCACGTTCATCACCCCGTTCGACCGCGAGGACATCTACCGCCTCGCCAGCAGCCTCGATGACGTCATGGACTTCATGGAGGAGACCGTCGACCTGATTGGCTTGTACGAGCTCGGCGAGCTCCCCGCAGACTTCGCGCCCCAGGTCGAGGTGCTGCAGCGCGCCACCCAGCTGACGGCCGAGGCCATGCCACGGCTGCGGACCATGAAGGACCTCGACGAATACTGGATCGAGATCAACCGCCTCGAGAACCAGGGCGACAGGTCATACCGACGGGCCGTCGCGAAGCTGTTCAGCGGCACCTACAAGTCGCTCGAAGTGATGAAGCTGAAGGACGTTGTCGACTCCCTTGAACACGCCATCGACGCGCTCGAGTCCGTCGCCAACACGGTGGAGCAGATCGCCGTCAAGGAGTCCTGAGTCGTGGAACTCACCCTGGCATTGGTGATCACGACTGTCGCCATAGCGCTCATCTTCGACTTCACGAACGGCTTTCACGACGCAGCAAACGCGATCGCGACCTCGGTGTCCACCCGGGCATTGACCCCGCGTGTTGCTCTCGCGATGGCGGCTGTTCTGAACTTCGTCGGCGCGCTGCTCGGCGTTGAGGTCGCCAAGACGATCAAGGACATCCTCAAAGGATTTGATGGCCTGACGGCCAATCACGCCCTGACCGTGGTGCTGAGTGCACTCGTCGGCGCGATCGTCTGGAACCTCATCACCTGGTATTTCGGTATCCCATCGTCGTCCTCGCACGCGTTGATCGGCGGCCTGATCGGGGTTGGCCTGGCCGCTGGGGTTTCGGTTGACTGGGACAAGGTCATCGACAAGGTCGCAATCCCCATGTTGATGAGTCCCGCGATGGGCTTCATCGGCGCGTTCCTGCTGATGCTGGCGATCATGTGGATCTTCAGGCGAGCCAATCCGCACTCCGTCAACCGTGGGTTCCGTCATGCGCAGACCGTCTCAGCGGCTGCCATGTCACTGGGTCATGGTCTGCAGGATGCGCAGAAGACCATGGGCGTCATCGTCCTTGCTCTGATCGCGGGCGGTGAGCATACGGGCGACGACATCCCGCTGTGGGTCATCTTCGCGGCCGCCGGAGCCATCTCGCTCGGCACGCTGAGCGGTGGCGCGAGAATCATGCGCACGATGGGCCGGCGAATCATCGCGCTCGACCCGCCACGAGGTTTCGCAGCCGAGACGACTGCGTCGATCGTGCTCTACGGCATGGCGATTGGTCTTCATGCTCCCGTCTCCACGACGCACACGATCACTTCAGCGATCATGGGCGCAGGGGCGACCAAGCGGTTCAGTGCCGTTCGGTGGGGTGTGGCCCGGGGCATCATCCTTGCCTGGGTCATCACGATTCCCGCCGCAGCGGCCGTCGGCGGGGTCTGCTACTTCCTTCTGCAGTTCGTCATCCCCGGCAACTAGACGCCACTCGGTGGTTGAGTAGGGCGAGGAACGAGCCCGTATCGAATCCGCGTACGTCCGAATGCTTGCGCTGGGACTACCGGGTCACCTGGTTTCGACCTTCCTGGCGGCTACGCCGCGGAACGCTCAACCTGGCTTCGCGCTCAGTCGCGGAGCGCCTTCGGCTCAGCCAAACCGGCCGGAGATGTAGGCCTCTGTCCTCGGGTCCGACGGCGTGCCGAAGATCGTCGAGGTGAGGTCATACTCGACCAGCACGCCGGTGCGGTCGCCCGTACCTTCATCAGCGAGAGCCGTGAAGAAGGCCGTGCGGTCCGCGATGCGCGCCGCCTGCTGCATGTTGTGAGTGACGATGATGATCGAGTAGTCGTCGCGGAGCTCGACCATGAGGTCCTCGATGCGAGACGTCGCGATCGGGTCGAGTGCCGAGCAGGGCTCGTCCATGAGGATGACTTCGGGGTTCACCGCGATCGTGCGAGCGATGCACAGGCGCTGCTGCTGTCCGCCCGAAAGGCCGTAAGCAGACTGCTTGAGCTTGTCCTTCACCTCGGTCCACAGTGCGGCTCGTCGCAACGCATCCTCGACGAGGTCGTCCATGCTGTCGACCTTCATCCCGATGACCCGCGGGCCGTACGCGATGTTGTCGTAGATCGACTTGGGGAACGGGTTCGGCTTCTGGAAGACCATGCCGATCCTGCGGCGGACTTCGATCGGGTCGACGTCCTTGGCGTAGATCGACTCGTCATGAAATGACACTCGTCCTTCGACCCTTGCTCCGACCACCAGGTCGTTCATCCGGTTCAGCGAGCGCAGGAGGGTGGACTTTCCGCAGCCAGAGGGGCCAATGAGGGCCGTCACCTCGTGCCGGCCGAACACCAGGTTGACGTCGGTCACCGCCCGGAAGTCGCCGTAGTAGACGTTGACGTCTTCGCACTCCATGATCGGGCTGGGACTGGGTGGCAAGACTCGGTCAGTGCCCGGAGATGGTGCGATCAATGGGTTCGGTGGAACGATCGTGCTGGACGTCGTTTCTGAGGTCTTGGGGTCGGTTGCGTAGGTAGCCATCTAGATCACCACTTGTTCTGGTATCGATTGCGGATGAAGATTGCGATTGCGTTCATGAGTAGCAACATGACGAGCATGAGGATGATGGCCGCAGACGCGACCTGTTGGAAGGCCAACTGTGGCTGGGATGCCCAGTTGAAGATCTGGATCGGAAGTGTGGTGAATCCGGAGTTGAGCCCGGTCGGGTCGTAGGTCACGAACACCAGTCCGCCTAGAAGCAGCAACGGTGCTGCCTCGCCGAACGCACGTGAAAGCGCGAGGATCGCGCCTGTGGCGATGCCCGGAATAGCAGCGGGCAAAGTCTGGCGCCAGATGGTCTGGAGCGGAGTCGCGCCGAGCGCAAGCGAGCCATGACGGATCTCCTGCGGCACTGATCTCACCGCTTCGCGCGTCGAGATGATGATGACCGGAAGGACCAGCAGCGCCAGCGCGATGCCGCCAGCAAGCACGATTCGACGTTCCATGCCGATGGCCAGGGCGAATCCTGCGGTGAGCATGCCGTAAACGATGGCAGGAACTGCCGCGAGGTTGGAGAGGTTGACCTCAATCACCTTGTTGTACCAACGCCGAGGGTCGGCAAACTCTTCAAGGTAGACGCCAGCTGCAATCCCGAGTGGGATGGCGAGTACTGCGGTCGTGGCGATCACCCAAGCCGAACCGAGGATCGCCGCGCGAGCTCCCGCTCGGTCTGGCAACACTCGACTGGTGTATCTGGTGAGCAAGTTCGAGTCGAGACGGGTGCGACCGTCTAGGAACGAGTCCACGAGCAACACCCCCAGACACAGGATCGCAAATGCAAGGGCGAGCCAGAGCATGCTGAGGAACGCGATGGACGTGAACGTCCGATCGCCATGCTTGGCCGCGCGCAGCGGCTTGGCGACAACGGCGCCGATGGATGCCATCAGTAGACCTCTCGATAGCGGCGAACAATGATGCCAGCGATGATGTTGAAGGCCAGCGTGATGAGGAAGAGGAGCAGACCGACAGCAAAGAGGGTGTTGTAGCCGAGGGACCCGGGCACGCTTTCGCCTGTCGCTGTCTGGGCGATGAATCCGGTCATGGTCTGAGCCGCTTCGCGGGGGTCCGTAGTGACCTGCGCGCGCGTGCCGGCCGCCAAGGCGACGATCATGGTTTCGCCGACGGCGCGGGACAACGCAAGGACGATGGAAGCCGTGATTCCGGAAATGGCTGCCGGAAAGACAACGCGCATCGTGGTTCGCATCTTGTTGGCTCCGAGAGCGAACGATCCCTGGCGTAGGGACTGAGGGACGGCGCTCATGGAGTCTTCGGAGAGCGAGGCGACGGTGGGGATGATCATGATGCCGAGAACCAAACCAGCCGACAGGACGCTGAAAGTTCCGATTTCCAAACCGAACCATCCCTTGAGGACAACCGGTGCCACATAGAAGAGTGCGAAGTATCCGTATACGACTGACGGAATGCCTGCCAGGATCTCAAGGATAGGCTTGAGTACGTTTCGCACGCGGTTTGGTGCGTATTCCGACAGGTAGATCGCCGCACCCAGCCCTACTGGGACTGCGATGACGAGACCGATCAGCGTCGTCCAAGCGGTGCCGACGATCAGTGGCAGAACGCCGAAGTCGGGATTGTTGAATGTTGGTGCCCAGCGCGTTCCCGTGAGGAAGTCGAGCACGGGAACTTCGCGGAAGAATGAGATCGACGGTATGAGCAGCGCAAAGAAGATGCCGACCGTGACGAGTACAGAAAGGCCTGCAGCGCCGATCAACACTCCCATCGCGAGCTTCTCGCCATACCGTTTGCTGGAGCTGCGCAGCGACGTCTTGGAGCCGCCGGCGCGGAGGCCCGTCCTGTCGGACGAGCCTCCGCGGTTCTCGGTGATACTCACAGTGTTGGATTCCGTTTCTCTGGGTGATCAGTTCCGAGGAACCGATCCTGTGAGGAGGGGTCAGCCCTTCAGCGTGGCGAGCGCAGTTTCGAGCTCAGTGCGCTGCTCGTCATTGAGTGGGATGAACTGCGCCACTTCGGCGATCTCGGCGTCCGATGCCACGAAGAAGTCGACGAAGGCTGCAACCTCTGGCTTGTCCGCGTACGACGCGTTCTTGACGTAGATGAACAACGGACGAGCAAGCGGGGTGTACGTGCCGTCGGCGGAGGTTTCCGCACTCGGTGCGACGCATCCGTCTCCACTGTCGACCTCAACGGCCTTCAGCGTGCTGGCGTTCTCTTCGAAGTACGTGTAGCCGAAGTAGCCCAGCGCGTTGGCAGAACCGCCGACACCCTTGACGATGACGTTGTCATCTTCAGAAGCGTTGTAGTCCGAGCGGCTTGCACCTTCTTCACCATTGACCTCGTCGGTGAAGTAGTCGAACGTGCCTGAGTCGGTGCCAGGTCCGTAGAGATCGATCTTTTCCTTGGGGAAGGCCGAGTTGACCTGGTCCCAAGTGGTGACCTTGCCCTCAGCGGCGGGCTCCCACACCTTCTTGAGCTCGTCGAGCGTGAGGCACGTGATGAAGTCGTTGTCCTTGGACACAACCACCGTCAGCGCGTCAGTTGCGACACGGAGCTCGGTGTACTCGATGCCAGCGGTCTCACAGATCGCTGCTTCTTCATCCTTGATCGGACGAGATGCGTCGGAGATGTCGGTCTCGCCAGCACAGAACTTCTCGAAGCCGCCGCCCGTTCCAGACGTTGCGACCGAGACGTTCACCTTGCTGTTCTCTTCTCCGAACAGCTCGCCTGCGGCTGACGTGAGCGGCTCAACGGTCGAAGATCCGTCGACTACGATTTCGCCGCTGACGGAGGTGTCGCCGTCGCCGCCGGGTTCATCGCTGCCACCGCAAGCCGCGAGGCCGAGGGACAGCACCATTGCCGCTGATACTGCGGCCAAACTTGAGATTCGTCGATTCACGGGGGTTTACCTCTCAAAGGAGGGTCATTGAAGCGCGACCCTGATTTCTTGTCACCGGCGACGTTAGGGAAGGCGGGTTAATCGGTGGCCCGCCCAAAGCGAACACGAGGTGAACACCCGCTGTCCGGTTGTCGCTGCGAGGCGAGTCAGGCGAGTGTTTCGACGGCGAAGACGGTGCCCTTTCGGTGGTGCACGACGATGCCCTCCCCCGGCGCCAGGTCGTACGATTCCGTACCGATCGCCTCGAAGATCCACGGAAGCGTTGGCCGGTGGGTGCAGAGGACGACGGGCCGTTTGCGATCAAGCATGGCGGCCATCGAGCGCTGCACCTGGCCGAAGGTTGTGCCCTCAGAGATGCGGTCGTCGATCTCGATGAACGTGCTGATCGAGTGCGCGTAGGGCTCGACGGTCTGTGCGCAGCGCAGTGCTGGACTGCTGATGACCCGCCCAACGCCGTAAGCCGCGAGAACAGGAGTCAGCGCCTTCGCCTGCGATGCCCCCACTGTGGTCAGGGGCCGCTCGAGGTCCTCGACGGCTTCCGATCGCGCTGCGGCCTTGCCGTGGCGCTGCACGACGAGGGTGCGGGTGCGGTGCGCCTTGCGGTCGAGCAGGTCGACGAACGACTCGAGCAGCTCGCGGTCGTGATCGTAGGTGAGCAGCTTGCGGGCTTCGCGGACCCCGACCCATCGGACTTCGTCGACTTCCTTGTTGGGTGCGAACGGCTCAGCTTCGCCCACGGCACGGGCGGTCCAATACGTGACGGACTTCAGCCCGCCAGACACCCGGAAGTTGAGCTCGCCAAGTGGATGGCCCAGTCGTACGCGGGCGCCGGTCTCCTCGGCAATCTCTCGCACGGCGGCTGCCTGCAAGGATTCACCGGCGTCGATCTTGCCCTTGGGGAAGCTCCAGTCGTCGTATGACGGACGGTGAATGAGCAGAAGGTCGACCCGTGGCTCGACCCGGCCGGAGGGCGTTCGTTTGCGCCATACGACGCCGCCAGCAGCCTTTGTCACCTGTTCATTCGCCATGGGCCGTATTGTCCCCTGAGGAAGTGACCGACCGGTGAAGGAGGTGTGGCCCCGATGCGTCTGCGATTCGTCCTCTCATGGGTCCTTGCTCCTCTGCTGGTGATTGGTGTGGCCTTGGCGGGAGGCTACTGGGTCTCGGGTCGCGTTGGCGATACTCGCTCATCCCTGACCTCAGCATTGGACTCCGTGCCCGCGGACACCCTGGTCGCGGGCTTCACCGACTGGGCTAATATCCGTGAACGTCTCGATGTCGGTGACGCATCCACGGCCTCTGGTCGAGCGACGCTCAATGACGACGCAGCCCTCCGCGATCTCTCGACCCGATCGGTGATCGGGCGGTTTGTTGAAGAGATGCACACGTCGTTCGGTTGGTCTGTCGCCAATCTGGATTGGGAGGTGTTCGGGCAGGCGGCCGATGGTGCTGCGATGGTCGGGCGCTTTGATTCGTCGGTTTCGCTGGCTGACGTACGTGGTGCGCTGCGCAAACTGGGCTACATAGCGGACGGCCGGGTCTGGAGCTCATCGAAGTCGACGCCGACGACCGGTGATCTGTCCTCGGCCCTCGCGTCGATCGCCATCGTCCCGGGCAAGCGGCTCGTCGTCGCGGCAGACCGACGGTCGTACGTCATGACCGTCCTGCGGACCATCGACCGCGACGCACCGTCGCTGCTGAGCGTCAGCGCGGCCTCGGAGGTGGCCGAAGCGCTCGCCGGCTCCGATGCGGCTCTGATCCAGAGCGGCCCGTTCGCATGCTCCGGAGCCACGCTCGAACGGCAGTCGGCTGACGTACAGGCTCAGGCAACGGCGGCGATTGCGCGCGCCGGCAATCTGGCTGATTTCACCTTCGCGGGTCGCGGCCTCACCGACATTTCTACACACAAGCAGCAGCTGAAATTCGCCATGGGATTCGACTCTCCGTCGCAGGCTGCTGCGCAGCTCACGACCCGAAAGGCGTTGGCCAGGGGGGCGTTCATCGGTGGCAGCGGCCGCGTCGAGGACTCGCTCCAGCTGACCGGTACGCGAGTCGAGGGTTCGACCGCAGTCTTGCGTTTCGACCACGACCCTGTGAGTGCGACCTACATGGGCGGACTTGGGCCCATAGTTTTCGCCAGTTGTCCGACCTAGGAACGCGCCAGTTGTCCGACCTAGGAACGGGAGCGTCTGGACCGAGCCTGTTCGGTCAGGGTCGTCTGCAGATCGATCCCGTCGTGCAGGTTCCAGATGCCGTCGGCACTCAGGTGCCAGGACTTCGTGTCGTCTGACGCGCTGGTCTCGAGCAGGTCACCCAGCTGTGCGATGTGCTCGGCGGACGGGATGCGTACGAGCACCTCGACGCGCCGATCGAGGTTGCGGTGCATCAGGTCGGCCGAGCCGATCCATGCCTCGGGCTGACCTCCGCCGGCGAACCAGTAGACGCGGCTGTGCTCGAGGAATCGTCCGAGGATGCTGCGGACTCGGATGTTCTCGCTCAGCCCGGCCACGCCCGGGCGGAGAGTGCAGATGCCACGCACGACGAGGTCGACGTTGACGCCAGCGCGCGACGCTTCATAGAGCTTGTCGATGACCTTCTCGTCGACGATCGAGTTGGACTTGATCCGGATCCCGGACGGAAGTCCTGCCTGATGGTTGGCGATCTCGCGGTCGATCCGCTCAATGAGGCCGTCGCGGAGACCCTGCGGGGCAACCATCAGCTTGCGGTATGAGAAGCGCTTCGCGAATCCCGAGAGGTTGTTGAACAGGTCACTGAGGTCATTCGCGATGTCGGGATCCGCGGTCAGCAGGCCGAAGTCTTCGTAGAGCCGGGCTGTCTTGGGGTTGTAGTTGCCGGTGCCGAGGTGGGCGTAGCGGCGCAGACCGTCGGGCTCGTCACGTACGACGAGTGACAGCTTGCAGTGTGTCTTGAGGCCGACGAGGCCGTAGACGACGTGACAGCCTGCACGTTCGAGCTTGCGGGCCCAGCGGATGTTGGCCTGCTCGTCGAAGCGTGCCTTGATCTCGACGATGACGAGGACCTGCTTGCCGGCGCGGGCGGCATCGACGAGCGAGTCGATGATCGGTGAGTCTCCCGAGGTGCGATAGAGCGTTTGCTTGATCGCCAGGACGTGGGGATCGGCGGCGGCTTGCTCGATGAAGCGCTGCACGCTGGTCGCGAACGAGTCGTAGGGGTGATGCACCAGAACGTCGCGCTTGCGCAGGGCGCTGAACATGTCGGCCGGGCTGGATGTCTCGACCTCGGCCAGGTGGGTGTGGGTGCCGGGTACGAACGGGTCGAACTGCAGCTTGGGTCGGTCGAGGTCGGCGATCTCGTTGAGGCTGCGCAGGTCGAGTGGGCCGCGGAGGCGCACGATCTCTGCCTCCTTGATGCCGAGCTCAGACACCAGCAGCTCGAGCACGCCGGGATCGATCGACTCCTCGACCTCAAGGCGTACGGGAGGTCCGAACTTGCGACGCAACAACTCCTGCTCAAGGGCCTTGAGGAGGTTCTCGGCGTCGTCCTCTTCGACCTCGAGGTCCTCGTTTCGGGTCACCCGGAAGACGTGCTTGGCGATGACCTCCATACCGGGGAACAGCAGGTCGAGGTGGGCCGCGATGACTTCCTCGATGGGGACGAACCGGCCCGGCTCGGCCTCCATCCAGCGGTTGATGATCGGTGGGACCTTGACCCTCGCGAAGTGGTCCTTGCCGGTGTCGGGGTTGCGCATCAGCAGCGCGAGGTTGAGCGAGAGGCCCGAGATGTACGGGAACGGATGGGCGGGGTCGACTGCCAGCGGGGTGAGGACCGGGAAGATGCGCTCGCGGTACTGCTCGCTGATCGCATCCCGCTCCGATGAGCTCAGCGCGCTCCAGTGCAGCAAGTGGATGCCTTCGTCGGCGAGTGCCGGGAGGACTTCAGCGTGGAACGCCTCGGCATGTTCGACCATGAGCTCCTGGCTCGCGGCGAGGCTGTGGCTCAATACGTCGCGCGGGCTGAGACCACTGGCAGATGGCACGGCGACACCGGCTGCGATGCGCCGCTTGAGGCCAGCGATGCGCACCATGAAGAACTCGTCGAGGTTGCTCGCAAAGATCGCCAGGAACCGTACGCGCTCCAGCAGTGGGATTGCCTCGTCGCGGGCGAGCTCGAGCACTCGTGCGTTGAAGGCGATCCAGGAGAGCTCGCGATCGAGGAACCGGTCTTCGGGCAGGCCGGCGTCCGCCGCCTCGTAGGGAGGGTCGACGTCGAACTCGTCCGGGGACGCCGGAGACTCGACGTCGGCGATCGCAATGTCGTGTGATTCCACAGTTCATCGTTGCAGACCAAGGTGAACACAAACTGAACACGTTGATGCGCTAACTTGTCGGCCATGTCCCTCGCACATCAGGTGATCGACGGCGCGAAGGGCACGACTGTCCGCGCTGTGATGAAGCTTCCTCGAACCGTCATCCGCAGGCTTGCGGGCGACCCGGTCGTCATCAACGGACGGACTCTCGATCCCGAGATGCAGCTGTTGCTGAAGCTGCAGCGCCTCGAAGGCCCCGCTGTGGAGTCGATTGCCATCAGCAGGGCTCGGCGTCAGATCGTCTCCAGTTCCAAGCTTGTCGGCGGCAACCAGCCGATCGGCGCTGTCACAGACCGGACGATCGACGGCCCAGGCGGCCCTCTGTCGTTGCGCTTCTACACGCCTCGCGGACTTTCGGGCCGCGCGCCGGCGCTGGTCTACCTCCATGGCGGAGGTTGGATCTACGGCAACCTCGAAAGCCATGACGCGTTGTGCCGGTTCCTCGCCGAGGAAGCGCAGGTCAGAGTCGTGGCCGTCGACTATCGACTTGCGCCCGAAGCGCCGTTCCCAGCCGGATTCGACGACACCTGGGCGGCGTGGGAATGGATCACCGCCAACGCTCAAGGCTTGGGCATTGACCCTTCGCGGATTGCAGTGGGAGGTGACAGCGCGGGAGGCAACCTCGCCGCGATCATCGCCCAGCATGCTGCGGCCGGCGACGGAGTGAAGCCGGCGTTCCAGCTGTTGATCTATCCCGCCACCGACTTCCTGGAGAAGAGCGAAAGTCGCACGACGTACGGCGAGGGCTTCTTCCTCACGAAGGGGTTCATGGACCTTGCCGAGGAGAACTACCTCGTCGGTAACGAGGACAAGGCTGACAAGCGCCTGTCACCAGTCCACCACGACCCGAGCGGCGTCGCACCTGCGTACGTCGTGACGGCGGGGTTCGATCCACTGCTCGACGAAGGCAAGGCGTATGCCGACAAGATGGCCGCGGCCGGAGTGCGGGTCGAGTACGTCTGCGAGGAAGGGCTGATCCACGGCTTCGCCAACATGGTCGCGTTCGGTTCGTCGGCCCCCAAAGCCGTTCGCCGCATGGCGACCGCCCTGCAGCGGGGACTCAGCTAGCTATTCGTGCGAGTGGGCGTCCGCAACGTGCGGACGGACGTACATGACGTCCTTCGCATGCGGTCTGAAGCCAAGACCCTCGTAGACCGCGAGGGCCGGGCTGTTGTCGCCTTCTACGTACAGGTCGACGACGCGCACACCCGACTCGTACAGGTGGCGTAGGCCGCGAGCCGTCAGCGCCTTGCCGAGCCCGCCGCCCTGGGCATCCGGGTCGATACCGACGACGTAGACCTCTCCGATCGCCCCCTGATCGGGCAGAGTCTCAATCTTGGTCCAGTGGAATCCGACGACTCGTCCGGCTTGCTCGGCAACGAACAGTCCCGCCGGATCGAACCAGTCGCTGCTCGTACGTCGCTCGAAGTCCGCGCGATCCATCGAACCCTGCTCGGGATGTGAGGCGAAAGCGCGAGCATTGACCGCGATGATCGCGTCCAAGTCGTCGGCTCGGTACGTGCGCAGGCTGATTCCATCGGGAACGATCTCGGTGGGCGGGTCGACCAGGTCGAGCCGGAGAGCGAGCAACGTACGTCCGACCTCCAGTCCTGCCGAGGCAGCCAGCGCTTGAGCCGCAGGCAGATCGCCATGCGCCCAGAACTCCGACTCCCCGTCGGCGAGCAACTCGTCGACGATGCTTCGGCCGATGCCGATACGGCGATGAGCTGGGTCGACGACGACCTCAACCGGCGCGTCACCAGAGGCGTAGGCGGCGCCGATCAGTGCACCGTCGGGGGTGGTTCGCAACACGAGCACACGTGCCGAATCGCGATTGCGAAGCGCGATCAGCGTCGCCTCGTTGAACGGTGCTACTCCGTCGACAGCCGATGCGCTCTCGGCGAGATCGGTGAGACTCATCGAATCCGGAGGTCGCGGAGCTGTGCGGCGCACTCGGCGGCGATCGCCTTGGCAAATGCTTCGGCTGTGTCCCCGGGAGGCTCGGGCACGATGTGGTGCACCGTGCCGGCCTCGAGCAGGTCGATCGCGCCGATACGCTGCACCTCGGCCATTTCGGCTGCATGATCGAGGTCGCCGTGCACGATCGCGCTCGCACCCTCGGGAGGCAGCGGTGACAACCAGGCATTCTCGGCGGCGATGACGACATCGGCCGGCAGCAGCGCCAGCGCCCCGCCGCCGCAGCCCTGCCCGAGCAGCACTGACACCGTCGGAACACGCATGGTGGACATCCAGCTGATGCACCGCGCGATCTCACCGGCGATGGCGCCCTGCTCGGCCTCGGGTGACAGCTCGGCTCCGGGGGTGTCGATGAACGACACCAGCGGCAGCTTGAGCTCATTGGCCAACCGCATTCCGCGACGGGCTTCGCGGAGAGCCGCCGGCCCCATCGGCTTGAAGCGAGTCTGCGTCGTACGGTCTTGCCCGATCACGACACACGGCTGACCGTCGAGCCGGGCGAAGGCCACGATCATCGCGCTGTCGCGTTCGCCCTTCTCCGTGCCCTGAAGTCGTACGGTCGCATCGCTGCCGTAGCGCAGCACCTCCCGCACGCCGGCGCGCTTGGGTGCTCGAGTGATCTGAATGGCATCCCAGGCGCTCCGTATGCGATGCACCTCACCACCACGTCGCTCGCGCGTCTGCGGTGTCGGCGGATCGACCAGCAGGCCAAGCGTGCGGTCGATCAGCAGCGGCAGCTCTTCGGGCAGCACGACGGCGTCGATGATGCCGCGATCGGCGAGGTTCTCGGCGGTCTGGATGTTGGGTGGGAAGGGCTTGCCTTCGAGCAGCTCGTAGACCTTCGGCCCGAGGAACCCGATCAGGGCGCCGGGCTCGGCGATCGTGATGTGCGCCAGCGAGCCCCACGAGGCGAAGACCCCGCCGGTCGTGGGGTGACGGAGGTAGATCAGGTAGGGCAGTCCGGCGGCGCGGTGGTCCATGATCGCCCGCGAGATGTCGATCATGTGCACGAACGCGGGTGTGCCCTCCTGCATACGCGTGCCGCCGGACGCAGTCGTCGCGAGGACTGGGATGCCTTCGGCGGTTGCCCGTCGTACGGCCGACACGATCCGTTGTGCGGCTTCGCGCCCGATTGAGCCGGCGAGGAAGCGGAACTCGTTGACGAGCACGGCGACCGGACGACCGCGCATCAAGCCACGGCCGGTCAGCACGGACTCGTCCGTCCCTGAACGCTCGGCAGCTGCCATCAGCTCCTGGCGGTATTGCGGATCAAGGCCTGAGTGATCGATGGGGGAATCCCACGATTCGAAGGAGCCTTCATCGAGTACGAGCTCGAGCAGGCCGTGCGCAGTCAGGTGGGCCATCAGGCCTCCAAGACTAGACGGTGGTCGACTCGGCGTCTTCGTTGTCGCGCGCGGGTTCGGCCTTGGTTGCCACGAAGCGGTAGCCGACGTTTCGGACGGTCCCGATGAGCGTCTCGTGCTCGACGCCGAGCTTGGCACGCAAGCGACGTACGTGGACGTCGACCGTGCGTGTGCCACCGAAGTAGTCGTAGCCCCAGACTTCCTGCAACAGCTGCTGACGGGTGAACACCCGGCCCGGATGCTGAGCGAGGAACTTGAGCAGCTCGAACTCCTTGAACGTGAGATCAAGGCTGCGGTTCTCGAGCTTGGCGGTATAGCTGGCGTCATCGACGACCAGGCCACTCGAGGAGATCACGTGGTTCTCGGTGTCACCGTCACGTCCGGCAGCGGCGCGGCCGATGCCGAGGCGCAGGCGCGCCTCGAGCTCGGCGGGCCCGGCGGTGGTGAGGATGACGTCGTCCATTCCCCAGTCAGCTGCCGCAACGGCAAGTCCGCCCTCGGTCAGGATCAGGATCAGCGGGCATTCGATGCCGGTCGTACGAATCACGCGTGTCAGGCTGCGAACTTGCGCGAGGTCTTGGCGACCGTCGACGATCACTGCGTCGCACGGGGGTGCATCAAGCAGGGCACTCGCCTCAGCGGGCAGGATCTTGACGTGGTGGGGGAGCAGCGCGAGCGCAGGCAGGACCTCGACCGAGGACTGCTTGCTGCGTGTCAGCAGGAGCAGGTGCGCCATCCGCTACCTCCAGGTGTGCTGGATTTGCCTACAAGAAAAGGCCATGGTGAATCACCGTGGCCTCATTGCATTCTCAACTATACGGCATGTGACGGAACAATTTCCACGACATGAGAACGACGTCACATGGCGACCTGCCATCATTCGGGGGTGCCGAACGTTGCCGCAACGCTGCTGTCTCTTTCCCTCGCGGGACTGTTGACGCTCGCAGCCTTCACGGACCCATGGCTCGTCGCGGCTGTCGTAGTGGTCATCCAGTTGCTCCTCGCGCTGGCGCCCGGACCTGTCAGTGACGTCGAGGTGCCGCGGTTCGCATCCATTGCCGGCACGGGTCTGGTTGCCACTGCTCTGACGATGTGGCCGGGTGCGCTCGAGGGAGCCGATGGCACCTCCGCAAAGGTGTTCGGCCACGCCGACAACGGCATGATCGCGTCGATCATGCCGGCGATCGTGGTTGGAGTCTTCCTCACACTGGCCACCCAGATGCTTCGCACCGACGGGCGCTCGAAGCTGGTCTCCACTGCGTCGTACTCAGTGGCTCTCAGCGTTTGTGCGGCTCTGGCCGTCGCGTGGATCGGTGCAGTGAAGTCGTTTGGGGACGCGGAGGTTGTTGCCGTCGGTGCCGCTGGCCTGGGCGCCGGCCTTTTGGTCTGGCTCCTGCCGATAGACCGCTGGGTATGTGGTTCGATCGCGATGGTGGCCGGTGCGGCAGCCGGTGCGGCTGTCGTGCTCAACGTCGATACCCCCATGACCTGGGTGCTGGGCATGACTCTTGGAGCTACCGCTGCCGTGTTCGCAATCCTTGGGCAGGTGCTCGGTCGCCAGTGGGCGGACGGTCATCCCCACCCGGCTGCCGGGTGGGGCCTTCCGGGCGCGCTGTCGGTCGCGCTCTCTGCGCCGATCGTCTACATCGCTGGCCAGTTGATTGGCGCCCCCGGCTTCTGAGGCCGGAGCTTTGGTCGGGTGCTGCGTCGTATGGTTGAAATGTGAACGGATTCCTCGTCCTCGTGATCGCCGTCGTGCTGACGGGTGTGTTGGGGTTGGCGTTCTCGATCAAGAATGGCCGGTTCAGCCCGCAGGGTGACTCCGAGCGACTAGGCATCGATGAGCTCGGCTCCCAGCTCGGCGAGCGGGCAACCCTCGTTCAGTTCTCGAGCGCTTTCTGCGCTCCGTGCAGGGCAACGCGGGTACTCCTGGCGGACATTGCAGCCAAGACCCCTGGCGTTGTCACGATCGAAATCGACGCCGAGGAGCAGCTTGAGCTGACTCGAAAGCTCAACATTCTGCGCACGCCGACGGTGCTGGTTCTCGATGCCAAAGGGCGGGTGACCCGTCGCGCATCGGGTCTTCCGCGACGTGAACAGGTGCTTGCAGCGCTCAATCACGCTGTGGTCTGAGCCACACTCCCCACGTGACGATCTCGCAATATGGGACGAGTGTCCACATGTCGGGACGAAACGAGGATTGCGGCCAAATCCTCCCTACTCTGGATCACATGTTCCAGACGACACATCTCACGCGACGCAGGGCAGTGGACAACTGCTGCATGTGCTCGTCGCTGTGTCGTATGCGCTGACCCTTCTTCCCGTCAGCCCCGTCACCACCCCGGACCACCGGCCGTGACATCCGAATGCCCAGGAGCAGTTACATGTCTTCCCAAGACACCGTCGCAACACGACAGTCCGCGTCGACTCGCGTCGACCCGCGTGGACTGCGCGTCGCCGCTGGCATCACCGCCGTCGTCGTCGCCGTGGTTCTCGTAGTGCCATCGCCGGCACGCGAGGTCTTGCTCGCCGTCCAGGTTGCTGTGTTCGCGACTGCGGCGTTCATCGGACTCGGCAGCTCGCCCTACTCGATCTTCTTCCAGAAGGTCGTTCGTCCCCGGATCGGCGCTCCCGCCGAGCTCGAGGACTCCCGTCCGCCGCGCTTCGCGCAGCTCGTCGGTTTCGCGTTCACCGCTGTAGCGCTGGTTGCCTTCTTGGCCGGTGCCACGACGGTCGGGCTCGTGGCGACGGCGTTCGCGCTCATCGCAGCACTGCTCAACTCAGTCTTCGGCCTCTGCCTGGGCTGCGAGCTCTACCTTCTGCTGCGCCGGTTCACGCCGGTCAGTGCCTGAACCGCTTCTCAATAACGTCCCGTACCACTCACGCATCACACACCAATGGAGGAACCGTATGAGCCGCGAATCCGCGCTCGTCAACGCTGACTGGGTCGAAGAGCACCTCTCCGACTCCAACGTCGTTCTCATCGAGGTCGATGAAGACGCTGACGCCTACGACAAGGGCCACATCGCCGGAGCCGTCAAGATCGACTGGCGCAAGGACCTGCAGGACGGCGTCCGCCATGACTTCATCGACGGCGACCGCCTCGGCGCTCTGCTGTCGTCAAAGGGCGTCAGCAATGACGACACCATCGTCTTCTACGGCGGCAACAACAACTGGTTCGCCGCATACGCCTACTGGTACCTCAAGTACTACGGCCACGAGAACCTTCGTCTGCTCGACGGCGGTCGCAAGAAGTGGGAGCTCGACAGCCGTGAGCTCACGACTGAGGTCACCGAGCGTCCGACGACGACGTACGTCGCCAAGGCGCCCAATGCTGACATCCGCGCGTTCCGCGATGAGGTCATCGCTGCCATCGGCACCAAGAACCTCATCGACGTCCGCAGCCCTGACGAGTACGCCGGGCGCCTCCTCGCTCCGGCGCACCTCCCACAGGAGCAGGCCCAGATCGGTGGTCACATCCCGACCGCCGGCAACGTGCCTTGGAGCAAGGCTGCCAACGACGATGGGACCTTCCGCAGCGACGAGGAGCTGAAGGCTCTCTACGCCGAGGCTGGTCTCGACGACGCGAAGGACACGATCGCGTACTGCCGCATTGGTGAGCGCAGCTCGCACACGTGGTTCGTGCTCAAGGAGATCCTGGGTCACGAGAACGTCAAGAACTACGACGGATCGTGGACCGAATACGGCGCTCTGCGTGCCGTGCCAGTCGCCCTCGGCGACGAGCCGGGTGTCGCCTGATGTGCGGCGCAATCAAGGGCGGTCCGAGCCTCGAAGGCGTCGACGTCGCCAATGAAGC
>NZ_JAKFEL010000161.1:0-17160 GCF_036675695.1 Aeromicrobium sp. | reverse complement strand
GCCGCGTGATTGAGGGAGACGCATGAGCTTGACCACGCCAGACACCTACATGGCTGACGATCCAGCGGGAGACTTCCCGATCGTTCAGCTCCTGACGCCCGAGGGTGAGCGCGTCAGCCACCCCGAGTTCGCATACGAAGGCGACGACGAGAGCATCCGCGGCCTCTACCGCGACCTCGTCCTCATGCGCCGTGTCGACTTCGAGGCTCACGCGCTTCAGCGTCACGGCGAGATCGGTCTGTGGCCGCCGGCTCAGGGTCAGGAAGCCGCCCAGATCGGCTCGGGCCGCGCACTTCGCAAGCAGGACTTCGCGTTCCCCACCTATCGCGAGCACGGCGTCGCACTCTGCCGCGGAGTCGAACCGGGGCAGCTGGTCGGACTTTTCCGAGGCTCGGAGCTTGGCGGCTGGGACCCCAACGAGCATGGCATCGCGCTCTACAGCATCGTGATTGGCGCGCAGACCCTGCACGCGACCGGCTATGCGATGGGCCTGACTCTCGATGGAGCAGTCGGACACAACGACCCTGAGCGCGACGCCGCCGTCGTTGCCTACTTCGGCGATGGCGCGACCAGCGAGGGCAGTGTCAGCGAGGCCTTCGACTGGGCCGCGGTCTTCAACGCGCCGGTCGTGTTCTTCTGCCAGAACAACCAGTACGCGATCTCCGCTTCAACTGATCGGCAGACCCGGGGACCGATCGCTCAGCGGGCGGGAGGCTTCGGGTTCCGTGGACTGCGCGTCGACGGCAATGACGTCCTGGCGTGCCACGCCGTGACGAAGGCGGCGCTGCAGAAGGCACGTGACGGCGAGGGTCCGACTCTGATCGAGGCCTACACCTATCGCATGGGTGCGCACACCACCTCCGATGACCCGACCCGCTACCGCGAGACTTCCGAGGTCGAGACCTGGAAGCTCAAGGACCCGATCGAGCGCGTCAAGCGCTACCTGCAGGTGCACGGCACGCCTCAGGAGTTCTTCGACGCTCTTGAGGTCGAGGCCGAGGAGCTCGGCAAGAACCTCCGCGAGGCGTGCAAGGCGCTGCCGGAGCCCGATCTTGAATCGCTGTTCGACAAGATCTACGTCGACGGCGCGACCCCCGAGCTGCTTGAGCAGAAGGCCGCCTACATCGCCTTCAGAGACGGCCTCGAAACCGAAGGGACACCCGCATGACGAAGATGCCCCTCTCCAAAGGTTTGAACTCTGGACTGCGTGCGGCCATGGAGGCCGACGAGAAGGTCCTGATCATGGGCGAAGACGTTGGCCGACTCGGCGGCGTCTTCCGGATCACCGACGGGCTGCAGAAGGACTTCGGCGAGAGCCGTGTCATTGACTCTCCGCTGTCGGAGCAGGGCATCCTCGGCACCGCGGTCGGTATGGCGATGCGCGGCTACCGGCCCGTGCTCGAGATCCAGTTCGACGGCTTCGTCTACCCCGCGTACGACCAGATCGTCAGCCAGGTTGCCAAGTTCCACTTCCGCAGCGGCGGCAAGGTCAAGATGCCGATCGTCATCCGCATCCCGTTCGGCGGTGGCATTGGCGCGGTCGAGCACCACTCCGAGAGCCCAGAAGGGCAGTTCGCGCTGACCGCCGGACTCAAGGTCGTTTCATGCTCCAACGCCAACGACGCCTACTGGATGATCCAGCAGGCCATCGCCAGCGACGACCCGATCGTGTTCATGGAGCCCAAGCGCCGCTACTGGGACCAAGGTGAAGTCGACCTCGAGCACGATCCGTTCCCGCTGCACAAGTCCCGCATCGTTCGTGAAGGAACCGACGCGACGCTGATCGCGTACGGGCCGATGGTCAAGACCTGCCTGGAGTCCGCGGACGCTGCCGCCGAAGACGGAGTCAACCTCGAGGTCATAGACCTGCGCACGTTGTCGCCGCTCGACCTCGACCCGGTCTATGACTCCGTACGCAAGACGGGTCATGCCGTTGTCGTGCACGAGGCCGCCCAGACCTTGGGACTCGGCGCCGAGATCTCCGCACGCATCACCGAGCGCTGCTTCTACAGCCTCGAGGCGCCGGTCCTCCGCGTCACGGGCTACGACTTGCCCTATCCGCCGAGCCGGGTCGAGGAAGAGTTCCTGCCGGGACTCGACCGCGTGCTCGACGCCGTCGACCGTTCGCTGGAGTACTGATGAGTGAGTTCAAGCTTCCCGACGTCGGTGAAGGCCTGACCGAGGCAGAGATCGTTCTCTGGAAGGTCAAGGTCGGCGACGTCATCAAGGTCAACGACATCATCGTCGACATCGAGACGGCCAAGTCGATCGTTGAGCTGCCCAGCCCGTACGAAGGCACCATCGATGCGCTGCTCGTCGCCGAAGGAGAGACGGTCGCGGTCGGCACACCGATCATCCGGATCCTGTCCGCGGATGAAGCCGCAGCGCCTGCTGTAGCTGCGCCCGCAGTGACCGCACCGACGGCCAGCGACTTCTCGACCCCCGAGTTCATCGGCGCACCCGCCGTCGAGGGGTCCGCCCAGGCCGCAGAGCCGTCCGCCCAGCCGGAGGAGCGCCAGAAGGTGCTCGTCGGCTACGGACCGCGCTCATCGTCCCTCAAGCGTCGCGCTCGCAAGGGTGCAGTGGCATCGGTCGACACCGAGAAGGTCGCTCAGCACAAGCCGTTGCGAGCGCTGGCCAAGCCGCCCGTACGCAAGCTCGCCAAGGACCTCGGCATCGACCTCGGCTCCGTCCCGAGCGCCGGCGAGATCATCACCCGCGCGGATGTCGAGGCGTTCGCCGGACTCACTGAGACACCGAATGCTCCCGCGGCCCGACCGTCGTCAGCAGGCGACGTACGCGTGCCGATCAAGGGCGTCCGCAAGATGACTGCCGCCGCCATGGTGTCGTCGGCCTTCACCGCGCCGCACGTCACCGAGTGGGTCACGCTCGATGTCACCCGGACGATGGATCTGGTCAAGCAACTCAAGAAGGACCCCGCGTTCAAGGACGTACGGGTCTCGCCACTTTTGATCGTCGCGAAGGCAGTGCTGCTCGCCATGAAGCACACACCGGAGATCAACTCGACGTGGGACGAAGCCGCTCAGGAGATCGTGCTCAAGGGCTCGGTCAACCTCGGCATCGCTGCGGCAACCCCGCGCGGACTGGTCGTACCCAATGTCGTCGGCGCTGACTCGATGACGATGGTCGAGCTGGGACAGGCGTTCGGTGAGCTGATCACCACGGCCCGCGACGGCAAGACGCAGCCTGCTCAGATGACTGGCGGATCGTTCACGATCACCAACATCGGAGTGTTCGGCATCGACGCCGGCACACCGATCCTCAACCCGGGCGAAGCCGGCATCCTCGCCGTCGGTGCCATCAACAAGCGCCCCTGGGTGGGAGACAACGATGAGATCGTCGCCCGCTGGGTCACGACGTTGGCACTGAGCTTCGATCACCGTCTGGTCGACGGCGAGCAGGGCTCGCACTTCCTTGCGGATGTCGCTGCGATCCTGCGCGATCCGGCAGTTGCGTTGACCTACTAGGTGTGGATTTCCCCTGCATCCACAGGGGTTTCATCTGCTCAAACTGTTGTCGGTGGTGCGTTCTAGGTTGGAAGTATGTTCACCGAAGTCGCCACCGAGGACGTCCTGAGGGTCGTCCGCGCGCACGATTTCGGGGACGAGCCAGAGCACCATTTCGGTGCTGCGCGCATTGACGCGATCGTGGCTCTCGAGCGGTTGGTACGAGCAGCGCAAGCTGAGCAGGCCGCCCAGATCGCAGCCCTCCACGATGACAGGGCTGAGGACATGGGCATCGGTCGTGGTGACCCCACGTTGTCGGTGATCGGCGAGGTCGCGATGGCCCGCAACATTGGCCCGTCAGCTGCTGGCACCCAGGTCGGTCTCGCACTCGGGCTCAAGCGTCTGCCGTTGGTTGCGAAGCTGTTCGCTGACGGCACCATTCCGCAGGCTGTTGCTCAGGCTGTCGTCAACGAGTCTGTCTGCCTCGCCGTCGATGACTCGGTCGTGTTCGACGGTGAGATCTCTCCACAGTTGCCAGGTTTGACCGCCAAGAAGGCGGCCAAGGCGGCCCGGCGTGAGGTGGTGCGGATCGATGTCGAAGCCGCTCGTGAGCGTGCCGAACGCAACCGTGCCGACCAGCGGGTGACGATGTTTCCCGATACGGATGGTGTCGCGATCCTGCAGGTGCGTGGACCAGCCGAACAGATGCTTGCCGCTCACAACTCCCTCGACTCGTGGGCCCGCGGACTCCGCTCTGCCGGTGACGAACGCACGATCGGCCAGATCATGGCCCAGACACTGGTCGAACGGGTCACCGGGCTTGCCCATGCTGATGCGATCGATGTTGAGATCCAGCTCGTCATGGACGCACCCACCATGCTCGGACAAGACGGCGAACCGGTCGATCTCGTCGGCTACGGGCCGATCAGCCCTGACATCGCGGATGACCTCATCGCCCACGCACCCAACCCGTCGATCCGCCGGCTGCTGACCGATCCGGTCGACGGGACCCTTCTTGTCCGTGAACCGCGTCGCCGCCGTTTCGACTCACTCACCCGCAGCCACATCCGCGCCCGCGACCGCCTGTGCCGTATGCCTGGTTGCGACGCCAAGATCCGCGATGACGACCACATTCACGACCATTCGCGCGGCGGTGTCACCACCCACCAAAACGGTCAAGGACTCTGCAAGCGATCCCACACCATCAAGTCCCTGCCCGGTTGGAAGGTCACGACCGAAGGCAGGACGACGATCTGGCAAACGCCAACCGGCCACACCTACCGCAGCGACCCACCACCCTTGCTACCCCGCAACCAACCAGGCCATCTACGCCAATAGGGAAACACAAGCGGGCTTGCCGGGTCCCATTCAGACACCTTGGATCAGGACGGGAGCTGAGCGAGCATGTAGGTCGCTGTCGCGCGCGCGAGGTCCCGGCCTTCAGCGTCGCAGATCACGCACTCGGCACTCAGGATCAGGCGCCCGCGATGCACAACTGTGGCGCGGGCCGTCAGTGGGCCACTTTTCGGTTGACGGAAGTAGCGGATGTGCATGTCGGTGGTGACCTGGATGTGCCCTGTGCCGTCCAGCGACCGGGTCAGTGCCAAGGCGGCAGTCA
Organism: Aeromicrobium sp.; assembly: GCF_036675695.1. Classification (GTDB taxonomy): domain Bacteria; phylum Actinomycetota; class Actinomycetes; order Propionibacteriales; family Nocardioidaceae; genus Aeromicrobium. Next base: position 12,075 of record NZ_JAKFEL010000161.1, on the reverse strand, counting down.
CGTCGGCGAATGTAGCGAGCATGCCGCCGTGCACAGTTCCAAGACGCGATCCTGCCGTGTCCGCATTCAGTTCCATTGTCGTCTCAGCCGAGTCCTCGGTGATCCCAACGATCGTGATCCCCATGCGATCGTGAAGGCGAACCAGCTCACGATTCAAGATCGTGGCGGTCTCGAGATCGCCTGCGTTCAGGGCTTCCATGGCCCGCGCAATAACTGATGGTTCAACATCGTCCGACATCTGCCCAACTTAATGGCGACCAGTTGCGCTGACCTATTAGTATCGGCGACCTATGTCGAACTTGCAGAACGATCCAAAAGAGCGCCACCTCGCCAACCTTGTCGGATCAACGATCTTTCTCAGCCGCTGGCTGCAGGCACCGCTCTACCTCGGGCTCATCGTGGCTCAGGGCGTGTACGTCGTGCTGTTCTGGAAAGACCTGATCCACCTCATCCAGGACTTCACGTCACTGGGCGAGGAAGACATCATGCTGATCGTCCTCGGCCTGGTCGACGTGGTGATGATCGCGAACCTGCTGATCATGGTCATCATCGGCGGCTACGAGACGTTCGTGTCGCGCATCAAGATGCAGGGGCACCCTGACCAGCCCGAGTGGTTGTCACACGTCAACCCCAACGTGCTCAAGGTCAAGCTCGCGATGTCGATCATCGGCATCTCCTCGATCCACCTGCTCAAGACGTTCATCGAGACTCACTCGTACTACCGCGACGGATCGCACGTCTCCGATCCTGGCGAGATGATCATGTGGCAGGTGCTGATCCACATGGCGTTCATCTTCTCGGCGATCGGCTTGGCGCTGATCGATCGGCTGCAGGCTCCGACGCCCGCACGCGCTCCGCACTGATCTGCGCGTCAGCTGCTCAGGTCGCTGCGCTCTAGTCTTGGTTGGTGACCGACGCCAGCCCACAACAGCGAGGCGCGCTGGTCGTATGGTTCGTCGGGCTGCTGGTCTACCTGCTCGCGGTGTTCCATCGCTCGTCGCTTGCGGTCGCGGGTCTGGCCGCAACCGAGCGGTTCGACATCTCAGCCGCCCAGCTGTCGACGTTCACGATGCTGCAGCTTCTGGTCTACACGGCCATGCAGATCCCGGTCGGACTGATTCTCGATCGCTTCGGCTCACGCCGCGTCATGCTCACCGGCTTGGTGACGCTGACGGCGGCGCAGACGTTGTTCGCGATCGCCGACACGTACGCGGTCGCCCTCATCGCACGAGTCATCGTTGGCGTCGGCGACGCCATGATCTTCGTATGTCTTCTCCGCCTGGTGAACACCTGGTTCGTACCCCGGCGCATCCCGTTGTTCACGCAGATGACCGGGGTGCTCGGCCAGCTCGGAGCCATCATCGCGGCCGTGCCGATGACGTTGGCGCTGCGCGAGCTCGGCTGGACCAAGGCGTACCTCCTTGCCGCTGCGATCGGCCTCGTCCTGCTGGTCGCACTCCTGGTGTTCATCCGAGACTCACCGGCGGAGCGATCCGCGAGCGGTCCGGCGATGTCGCTCACCACAATCCGACGCAGCCTGGGTGAGTCGTGGGAGCACCCCGGCACTCGCCTCGGACTATGGACGCACTTCACGACGCAGTTCAGCGCCACGACGCTCGGTCTGCTGTGGGGCTATCCGTTCTTCGTACGTGGCGAGAACCTGACGTCCGGACAGGCCGGAGCCCTGCTCACGATCCTGGTGGTCGCGGTCATGGCGGCAGGGCCGGTGCTGGCGTGGTTCATCACGCGACACCCGTGGCATCGATCGACTCTCGTGCTCGGGATCGTCTCGGCGATCGTCGTCATGTGGACGATCGTGCTGACCTGGCGAGGCGACGCACCGTTCTGGCTGCTCGTGCTCCTGATGGTCGCGGTGGGCGTCGGCGGTCCGGCCTCGATGATCGGCTTCGACTTCGGACGCTCGTTCAATCCCGAGCACCGCATGGGTGCGGCAATCGGCATCATCAACCAGGGCGGGTTCTTCGCCAGCCTCGTGCTGGTCATCGCTATCGGCATCATCCTCGACTGGCGAACGCCCGGCGGCAGCACGGCGTACACGCCCTCGGCATTCCGCTGGGCGATGTCGTTCCAGTACGTGCTCTGGGGGATCGGGCTCGTGCAGATCTGGCGCTACCGGGTGCAGGTACGAGCCGTGATCATGCGCGACGAACCCGAGGCGTACGGCCGTACCCGCGAGCTCGGCTAGGACGACAGAAGCCCGCCTCAATGAGACGGGCTTCAACATCGGCGGAGGATAGGGGATTCGAACCCCTGAGAGCTTTCACTCAACCCGCTTTCCAAGCGAGCGCACTAGGCCACTATGCGAATCCTCCGCGGACGAGGTTACCGGTCGGACTGGTCCCCGGACGAATCGGTACCGCGAGAGCGGAGTCCGACCGAGTTGGGCCGTGCTCCAATGGCTCCGTATGATGGAGTCAGCCCCTCGCGCGGCGACACATCACCCAACTCCCCCAGGGCCGGAAGGCAGCAAGGGTCAGTGAGCTCTGTCGGGTGCGCGAGGGGTCCTTTGCGCTTAGGGCAGTGGCTCGATGACCGTGTGGTCGTCGAGCCTCGTGACCAGCTCCGCCAGGTGGTGGCGACCATCGCCGAGTGTGTGGTCGATCGCCGTGAGTCGGCTGGTGAAGTGGCCAACGCTGTACTCCGCCGTCATACCGATGCCGCCGTGCAGCTGGATCGCTTCCTTGCCGATGTGGCGCCCAGCCTTGCTGACCTGGAGCTTGGCGCGCGACGCCGCTTCGAGGGCATCTCCTCCATCGAGCAGCACCAGCGTCGCCCAGGTGACGACACTGCGGGCGAGCTCGAGCTCGACGTACATGTCGGCCGCCCGGAACGTGAGCGCCTGGAACGTGCTCAGCGGTACGCCGAACTGCTTGCGCGTCTTGAGGTACTCCGTCGTCTGCTCCAACGCGGTCTGCATGGCGCCGAGCGACTCGTGCCCGTAGGCGATCTGCGCTTCGGCGATGACCTTGGCGATGACTGCCGACTGGTCCCCGACTTCACCCAGCGGAGTCGCCGGTGTCGCCTTGAGACCGATGCGTGCGGCGCGGCCGCCTTCGAACGTCGCGTAGCCGTCGCGGGTCAGACCTTCAGCGTCGGGCTTGACCAGGAAGAGGCCGGTGCCGCCGTCGATGGCGGCGCTGACGATCAGCAGATCAGCACGTGCTCCACCGATGACGGGCTCCTTGACGCCGGTCAGCGTCCAGGCGTCGCCGCTCGTGGTCGCCGTGACGCCGGTGGCCGTCTCGCTGTAACGCTGGCCGGGCTCGTTGTGGGCGAACGCGGGCACGAGGGCACCCTCGGACAGTGCGCCAAGGATCTCGGCACGCTGCTCGCCTGTGCCTGCTGCAGCCACAAGTCCACCGGCGAGCACGACCGCTTCGACGTACGGCTCGGGCGCGATGACTCGTCCGATCTCCTCGGCGACGATCGAGACCTCGACCGGACCTGCGCCCATACCGCCATCGGCCTCGGCGAACGGCAGACCCAGTGCGCCCATCTCGGCGAGCTGCGCCCAAACCTTCTCCTCCCAGCCGTGTTCTAGCTTGGTGGCCTCGCGACGAGTCTCAGAGGACTCGTACGACTTGCCCAGCAGTCCGCGTACGGCGTCGCGCAGCGCGACCTGTTCTGCATCGAGTGTGAAATCCATGTCAGCCCCTCAGTCCCAGGATTGTGCCGGCGATGATCGTGCGCTGCACTTCGTTGGAGCCGCCATAGATGGAGGCCTTGCGGAAGTTGAGGTAGTACGGAGTCGACACCTTGTTCCAGTCGGCCAGATCGGACTCAGGACCGGCGCCGGACGCCAGCGATGCCGGACCGCCCATGTCGACGTACAGCTCGGTGACTGCCTGCTGCAGCTCAGTGCCGCGCAGCTTGAGCACTGACGACGCCGGGTGCGGCTTGCCGTCGGCGGAGTGTGCCACTACGCGTAGTGCCGTCAGCTCCAGTGCGAGCAGCTCGTTCTCCAGATCTGCGATCTGCGAGGCGTACAGCGGATCTTCGAGCAGCGAGGTGCCACCGGGCCCCGCCGTCTTGGCGTATTCCTTGGCGGCCGCGAGCGAACGTTTGGTTGCTCCGACCGGCGCGACGCCGACTCGCTCGTTGCCGAGGAGGAACTTCGCGTAGTCCCAGCCCTTGTTCTCCTCGCCCACGAGGTTCTCGGCGGGCACGCGGACGTTGTCGAAGAACACCTCGTTGACCTCGAAGCCACCGTCGATCAGCTCGATCGGGCGAACCGTGACGCCGGGGGTGGTCATGTCGATCAGAAGGAACGAGATGCCGGCCTGCTTCTTGGCCTCAGGATCGGTGCGGACCAGGTTGAAGATCCAGTCGCCGTACTGGCCGAGCGTCGTCCAGGTCTTCTGGCCGTTGACGACGTACTCATCGCCTTCCTTGACCGCGGTGGTGCGGAGCGAGGCGAGGTCGGAACCGGCATCCGGCTCGGAGAATCCCTGCGACCACCAGATGTCGAGGTTGGCCGTCTTGGGCAGGAAGCGTTCCTTGAGCTCCTGCGAGCCGAAGGCGGCGATGACCGGCCCGACCATTCCGGCGTTGAACGCCAGGGGGATCGGCACGTTGGCGAGCTGCATCTCCTCATGCCAGATGTGTCGCTGCAGGGGAGTCCAGTCCTTGCCGCCCCACTCGACCGGCCAATTGGGCACGGCGATGCCAGCAGCGTTGAGTGTCTGCTGCGCCTCGACGATCTGCTCCTTGGTGAGCTCATGTCGAGCCGCGACGGTGTCGCGGATCTCCTTGGACACCTTGGTCGTGAAGAACTCGCGCATTTCCTCGCGGAATGCGACGTCCTCGTCAGACAGCTGAAGTCTCATGCTCGGCTCCTGTAACTTTCTGCACCGTGAGTGCAACTTCATCGTAGGCTCAGCATCGTACGCCTCGTTTGCTACCCAGAGTAAGTTCAACCCGCACGCACGGCAGGAGGAGATGGCATGACTGACTGGATCGCTGACGACCTCGGTGAGGGGTACGAGCAGCTGACGATCCCTTTGGGCACCGACCCTGATGGTGAAGGCACGATCGAAGCCACCCTCGTTCGGCGAACACCGCCGGCGTAGGTCGAAGCCGCCGTGATCTACGTGCACGGATTCAGCGACTACTTCTTCCAGACCGAGCTCGCCGACTTCTTCGCCGACCGCGGCTTCGCGTTCTATGCGCTTGACCTGCGCAAATGCGGTCGCTCGCGTCGCGAAGGGCATACGGGCCACTTCGTCTCCGACCTGTCGCTGTACGACAAGGAGCTCGACCGGGCGCTCGCGATCGTCCGTGAAGAGACCGGGGGCAAGCCTGTCGTCTTGTCAGGCCACTCGACGGGAGGCCTGGTCCTCGCGCTGTGGCTCGATCGACTCAACAAGAAGCCGGGCGGATCGGCTGGCGCCGGCATCGTCGGACTCATCCTCAACAGCCCGTGGTTCGACCTTCAGGGCAAGGCCTGGATGCGGTCGGTGGGCACCAAGGCGATCGCCGGCGTTGCGAGGGTCAAGCCAACGACTCCGATCAACCTTCCGGAAACCGATGCGTACGGCACCAGCCTGCACGTGAGTGCCCACGGTGAGTGGGAGTTCAACACCGCGTTCAAGCCGCTCAACGGATTCCCGGTCACGTTCGGCTGGCTGACGGCGATACGCCGCGGCCACGCTCAGCTGCACAAGGGGCTCGACGTCGGAGTGCCGTCGCTGGTGCTCCGATCGTCCAAGACCAGGTTCGCTCGTACGTGGTCCGAGGCCGTCGATGAAGCCGATGCGGTGCTCGACGTGAAGCAGATCGCCCGATGGGCTGGCTGCCTCGGCAATGCGCTGACCTCGCTGCCGATCGAGAACGCCAGACACGACGTTTTCATCTCCAAGGACAAGCCGCGCAAGGCGGCGTACGCGGCTGTCGACACCTGGCTGCGCGCCTCCGCACTGATCCCTTCATGATCGGGGTCGTCAGCGTCGTACGAGGTCTATAGAGTTCACGACGTGGATGCCCCCCTTGCTCTCTATCGCCGCTACCGGCCGGAGACGTTTGCCGAGGTGATCGGGCAGGACCACGTCACCGAGCCCTTGCGACATGCGCTCGCCGCCAACAAGGTCAATCACGCCTACCTGTTCTCCGGGCCACGCGGCTGCGGCAAGACGACCAGTGCGCGCATCCTTGCCCGCGCCCTCAACTGTGAGAAGGCGCCCGTATCCGAACCGTGCGGCGAGTGCCAGAGCTGTCGCGACCTGGCTCGCGGTGGGCCCGGAAGCATCGACGTCATCGAGATCGACGCGGCCAGCCATGGCGGTGTCGACGATGCCCGTGACCTGCGCGAACGCGCCTTCTTCGCCCCGGTCAGCAGCCGCTACAAGGTCTACATCATCGACGAGGCCCACATGGTCTCGCCGCAGGGCTTCAACGCACTGCTCAAGCTGGTCGAAGAGCCGCCGCCGCACCTCAAGTTCATCTTCGCGACGACTGAGCCCGACAAGGTCATCGGCACGATCAAGTCCCGTACGCACCACTACCCGTTCCGCCTGGTGCCGCCCAAGATCCTCGGCGACTACCTCCTTGAGCTCTGCAAGTCCGAGGACGTCAAGCTCGAGCCCAACGCTCTTCCGCTCGTCGTACGCGCTGGTCAGGGCTCGGTCCGAGACACCCTCAGCGTGCTCGACCAGCTGCTCGGCGGCGCCGGCCCCGAGGGCGTCACCTACGACATCGCCGTCCAGCTGCTCGGCTACACGCCCGACTCGCTGCTCGACGAAGCGATTGATGCGTTCGCGGCCAGCGATGGCGCGACCGTGTTTGGCGTCGTCGACAAGATCATCGAGTCGGGTCAGGATCCGCGCCGATTCGCCGAAGACTTCCTGCAGCGGCTGCGCGATCTCGTCATCGTCGCCGCCGTGCCGGATGCGTTGTCCACCGGTCTGCTCGACGTCCCGGGCGATCGCGCCGAACGACTGTTGTCCCAGGCCAGCGGATTCGGCCCGTCTGAGCTCACGCGCGCGGCTGACATCGTCAATGCGGCGCTGATGGAGTTCCGTGGAGCCACCGCCCCGCGCCTGCTGCTCGAGCTGATGTGCGCGCGCATCCTCGTACCCGGATCCGACAACTCGACCCAGGGATTCCAGGCCCGCCTCGATCGCCTGGAGCGCCGCCTCTCGATCGACGGCGGAGCAGCTCCCGCACCAGCCGCGTCCACGCCGACACCCGCTCCGGCAGCTCCTGTCGAGGCGGCACCTCCTGTCGAGCCGCCCCCGCCGGTCGAGGTGGCCGAGGGAGTCGCGCCGGTCGAACCCATGGAGAGCCCGCAGCCTGAGGTCGCGGTCGAGGCAGCCCTTGCTGAGCTCGGGCCCGAGCCGGTGCCTGCCGCCCCCGCTGGGTCCATGACGATCGCGGACGTACGCCGCCTGTGGCCTGACGTGCTCGACAAGATTCGCGAGCTGCGCCGCTTCGCCTGGGTGATGTTGAGCCAGAACGCCCAGGTCATGTCGCTCGACGGCACAACGCTGACGATCGCGTTGGTCAACCCCGGTGCTCGCGACTCGTTCGTCAGCAGCCGGTCGGACGAATACGTCCAGCAGGCACTGCACTCGGTGCTCGGTGTGTCCTGGACGATCGATGCGATCGTCGATCCGAGCGCTCGCCCTGCCGCTTCCACACCCCCGACGACCGAGCTTGCGCCTGAGCCAGCCGAGCCTCAAGCCCCGACACCACCTCGCGCGTCGGCTGCCGCACGTGAAGCTATGAACGAGCAGCCGTCGGCCGAGGACAGCAACCCCGATGCATCCGCAGATCGCGATGACCCTGTCGTCGACAACGAGGACATCGACCCTGAGCTGTTGTTGAGCCGTGAGCTGGGGGCGGAAGTCATTGGCGAGACCACCGGGGACTGAGCCGATACGTCGTCGGCTCGACATCACGCTCGAACCGCTCGACGTTCTCCGCCGGTTCCGCGATCGCGAACGCCTGGTCGCGTTGATTGGCGCGTGGCATCACGGTGAAGCACTCATCGCGTTCGATCCGACGGACGTACTCACAGGCGACCCGTTCAGGGGCATCGACCTGCCACCCAGCGAGGGTGAAGGATTCTTCGGCGGCTGGATCGGCGCGTGGGGCTATCAGCTCGGCCGCCTGATCGAAGAGCTGCCTGACATACCGCCGCGTCGCATCCCACAGCCCGATCACCGCATCGCGTTCTACGACCACGTGCTCCGGCTCACCGATGGCGTGTGGTGGCACGAGTCGCTCAGCGCCGACAGAGATCGTGACGGCAATATCGATGCGATCCTTGCCGGCGAGCCGAGTGGTGCAGAGCCGTACGAGGTCGGCGCGTTCGAGATGACGCCGACGCCTGCGCTGCACCAGGACGCGTTGCGTACGGTGCTCGACCACATCGCGGCGGGTGACATCTTCCAGGCCAACCTCTGCACCAGACTCGAGTCTCCGTTCAGCGGCGACCCGCTCGATGTGTTCTGCGCAGGCGTCGACGCCCTGCGGCCCGCCTACGCGGCCTACGTCTCCAGTCCCGAGGGTGCACTCGCGAGCATGTCGCCCGAGCTGTTCCTCCGACGTACCGGCGACGAAGTCCTGACCTCGCCCATCAAGGGCACGGCATCCCTCGACACCGATCCGGCCGAGCTGGTCAGCTCCTCCAAGAACCGGGCCGAGAACATCATGATCGTCGATCTGATGCGCAACGATCTCGGACGCGTGAGCGTGCCCGGATCCGTGCGTGTACCCGCGATCACCCGAGCCGAGCGTCACGCGGTCTGGCACCTGGTCTCCGACGTCGTCGGTCACGTCAGCCGGGGTGTTCTCGACTCCGACCTGTTGCGCGCGACGTTCCCGCCCGGCTCTGTGACAGGCGCCCCCAAGGTTCGGGCGATGGAGATCATCAACGAGCTCGAGGCGACCGGCCGTGAGGCCTACACCGGCTCGATCGGCCACGTCAGCGCTTCGGCCGGGCTCGAGATGAACGTCGCGATCCGTACGTTCGAGATCGCTGGCGACCGTATTTGGCTCGGTGTGGGCGGAGGGATCGTCGCCGATTCGACGCCCGAAGGCGAGTACGCCGAGTGCTTGGTCAAGGCCCGTCCACTCATCGAGGCGATCGGCGGGAGTCTCGAGCTGACGGCCGAGATGCCGTCGGACGAGGGCTCGGCCGTCGATGTTGCCGAGCGGGTCGACCCGACCGTCGACGTGACGCAGGGCATCTACGACACGTTGCTCGTTGAGGACGGCGTCGTGATCGACATCGATGCCCACCTCGCCCGGCTCGATGCCAGCGTCCGGTCGGTCTATGGTTCGACGATCCGAGCCGGTCTCGACGAAGCCGTGCTGCGCCGTGCCTCAGGGCTGAGTGGTCGTCAGCGTCTGCGTATCGATGCCGTGCCGCATGACGGCGAAGTGCGCGTCACGATGAGCAGCCGCACCATCGACGATGACGCAGCGTCCTGGACGCTGGAGCCGCGGACGATCGCCGGTGGATTCGGCCAGCACAAATGGAGCGATCGCCGAGCACTTGAGCATGGGAGTGCACCGGACCGCGACCTTCTGCTCGTGGCCGAAGACGGTGCCGTCCTTGAGACGGCGCGAGCGAGTGTCTTCGTCGTTCACGACGACGGTGTCCACACCCCGCCGGTCGATGACCGCATCCTCCCCGGCACCGCTCGTGCACGCGTCATTGAGATCCTTCGCGACGCTGGCGTCCCCGTCTTCCAGCGGCGCCTGACGCTCGACGACCTCAGTCGCGCGACAGAGGTGTTCGTCGCCAACTCGCTGCGCGGAGTCGTTCCCGTCCGATCGGTCGAAGGCATTGGCGAATGGAGTGTGGGTCGTACGACCGAATGGCTCCGCGATCAGCTCTGGTCCTTCTGGCTAGGCCGCGGCGCGGCAGGATCTGCACCACTGCAGGCAACCGTCGGCGAGGCCAAGGTCCTCTTCATCGACAACTACGACTCGTTCGTCTACAACCTCGTGCAGTACGTCGGCGAGCTCGGAGCGACCGCCGAGGTGGTCCGCAATGACGCGATCACCGTCGACGAGCTCGTCGCAGCGCGTGAGCGAGGCGAGTTCACCCACCTGATCGTCTCGCCCGGACCTGGCACGCCCGCCGACGCGGGCATCAGCATCGAGGCGATCCGTCGGCTCGGCCCGACAACGCCGACTCTCGGCGTATGCCTCGGTCACCAGGCGATCGGCGAGGTCTACGGTGCGACGGTCGTCCGCGCTCCCGAGATCGTGCACGGCAAACCGTCGCTGGTGCACCACGACGGTCTCGGCGTCTACGCAGGACTGCCCACGCCGCTGGTTTGCGCGCGCTATCACTCTCTCGTCATCGACCCCGAAACGCTGCCGGATGACCTCGAAGCGACGGCACATACGGCTTCCGGCATCCTCATGGGAGTCCGCCACCGGACGCATCCAGTGGAGGGTGTTCAGATGCACCCCGAATCCATCCTGACGGCGCGCGGCCACGACATGCTCCAGTCCTTCCTCGCCACCTAGACTGTTCACCTATGTATGACGGCGTGATTCAGGATCTGATCGATGAGCTTGGGCGACTCCCCGGCATCGGTCCCAAGAGCGCGCAACGCATCGCCTTCTTCCTGCTCGACTCCGACCCAGAAGACGTACGCCGCTTCGCCGCGACGCTGACCGAGGTCAAGGCCAAAGTCCACTTCTGCTCGATCTGCGGCAATGTCACGGTGGACACCGAATGCCGCATCTGCGCTGACCCGCGCCGCGACCTCAGCGTGCTGTGCGTCGTCGAGGAGTCCAAGGACGTCGTCGCGATCGAACGTACGCGTGAGTTCCGCGGCCGCTATCACGTGCTCGGCGGCGCTATTTCGCCGATCGCGGGCATCGGACCCGACCAGCTGCGCATCAAGGAGCTGCTCCAGCGCCTTCAGGACGGCGCTGTCACCGAGGTCATCATCGCCACCGACCCCAACCTCGAGGGCGAGGCGACGGCGACCTACCTGATCCGCATGCTGTCGCCGTACGGACTGCGCGTGAGCAAGCTCGCCAGCGGTCTGCCGGTGGGCGGCGACCTCGAGTACGCCGACGAGCTCACCCTCGGTCGCGCGTTCGAAGGCCGCACCACCATCGGCAACGCTGCCGCCAGCTGACGCTTGCCAGCCCGGCTGGAGCAGGATCACACTCAGTCATGCCAACTTCACCGCCAGACTTCAGTGACCTCAGCGCCGTCTTCATCAACGCGACGCTCAAGAAGTCGCCTGAGATCAGCAACACCGAGGCGCTGGTCGACAAGAGCGCTGACATCATGACCGGCCACGGCGTCAGCGTCACCAAGATCCGCGCGATCGACCACAAGATCGCCACGGGCGTCTATCCAGACATGACCGAGCACGGCTGGGTCGTCGATGAGTGGCCCGGCATCCTCGACCAGATCATGGCGGCCGAGATCCTCGTGCTGGCCGGACCGATCTGGCTCGGCGACAACTCCAGCATCATGAAGCAGGTCATCGAACGGCTCTACTCCGCTTCGAGCATCCTCAACGACGACGGCCAATACGCTTTCTACGGCAGGGTCGGAGGGTGCGTCATCACGGGCAACGAGGATGGCATCAAGCACTGCGCCATGAACGTCCTCTACAGCCTGCAACACGTCGGCTTCACGATCCCGCCGCAGGCCGACGCCGGCTGGATCGGCGAGGCAGGTCCCGGCCCGTCCTATCTCGACAAGGGATCCGGCGGTCCCGAGAACGACTTCACCAACCGCAACACGACGTTCATGACGTACAACCTCATGCACGCGGCGAAGCAGCTCAAGGATGCCGGCGGCATACCGGCGTACGGGAACCAGCGCACCGTGTGGGACGCGGGTGTCCACTCGTACGTGAAGGACTCCGGCTCACCCAATCCCGAGTATCGCTAGTCATCTGACCGATATTCGCTGTCTCGCGGCAGGATCGCGGCTGCTGCCGATGCGGCCCTACCGGTAGACTGAGCGGGCGCAGCGTCGCGCATCCGTACATCACCACCCAGTCAGGAACGGGCTCGTGGGCATTGTCGTCCAGAAGTACGGCGGCTCCTCGGTTGCCGACGCAACCAGCA
>NZ_JAKFEL010000104.1:0-2603 GCF_036675695.1 Aeromicrobium sp. | reverse complement strand
TCTTGCTCCCCCGATTGGACTCGAACCAATAACCTGCCGATTAACAGTCGGCTGCTCTGCCAATTGAGCTACAGGGGATCGGCCCCACGGTGTGGAGCACGGTGCACAACCTTAGCAAGTCCCACGCGCAGATGCCGCATCGCCTTCGCCTCCCGGTGCCTGACTTGCGCGACGGTCAGGCCACAGGTGTGCGCGACCTCACTGAGCGTCATCGGAGCAGCATCCGGAGTGCCCAATCCGTAGCGCAGGCGTACGACTTCGGCGAGCTCGTCAGGAAGTCCCAAGAGGAGCTCGTGCCCGTCACTGGCAGCGGCGTCCGCGAACAGTTCGTCGCTGGCGTTGAGAGGCTCGTCGCGGCGCGCCTGCTTCATGGCCGAGCCGATCCAGTGCCAGGCGTACGTTGCCAGGCGTGTTCCGCAATCGGGATCGAAGCGGTCGACGGCTCGGATCAGCCCTAGAGCACCGGACTGCACGGCATCGCGCATCTCGTCTCCCCTGAATCCATGCAGCATCGCCCGAAGCGCCACAGCTCGCATTCCTGCGGTGATGAGCGCGTCACGAGCCGCGGGATCGCCAGAACGCGCTCTGCGAGCGAGGGCCTGCTCGTCCGCAGCTGCGAGCTGAGGTTGGGCGAGCAGGGTCTTGATGAAGGCGTCCATGACGCCAGACTCCGCCGCGCACAGCACCGCTGTGTTGCCCCGCGTACGGGCTGTGGACGCGGCCTCGCGAGCTAGAGGGTGGGGATGCCGATCGAGCGGTCGCGCAGAGTGCGGTGCTGCTGCTCGAGCGCGATGAGCTCACCGAACATGCGGTTGTAGGGCTCGGCTTCATCAATCGGGTTGGTGCGCTGCAGCTTGGACTTGACTTCATTGATGCGGCGAGCCGTCGTGAGCAGCTGGAGCCGGAGGATGACGGACTCAACGACGGCGCTGGTGTTGCTCTCCCCCGCACGCATCGGCTCGACTGCGGCTTGCGCGAGTACGCGCTTGAGCTCGTCGCTGGCCACCGAGTCAGAAAGCTTGGGCAGCCAGTTGGAGTCGGGGGCATCGGGCCACGGCATGGCCTGGATGAAGCCCCACAGCTCCTGTGAGATCGGGTGCGTGAAGTCGTTCGCGTCGAGCCCCTCGGCGAGTTCCTTCGCGAGATGCGGGTGCTGGACGATCGCCTTGAGTGCCTCGCGCTCGTCGAAGAACTGCGGGCCGCCGAAGCTCGACACCTCGACTGGCGGAAGGTCACTCGTCGGCGGTGTCGTCGTCGGACGGGTGCTTGTCGTCGCAGCAGGCTTGGGCGCAGCAGCGCGCTTGCGGTGCTCAGCGCGTACCTGCTCGATATCGACACCCACACGTCCGGAGATCTCGCGCAGGAGCTCGTCGACCTTGGACTTGTCACGGATCGCTGATGCGAGCGAGACCGCCTCACGTACGGCGTCGACGCGCTGGTCACCACGGTCAAGGTCGTACTTGCTGAGCATGTTGTCGAGCACGAAGCGGTAGAGCGGGATGCGCGACGCAACAAGCTCGCGTACGGCGGCGTCGCCATCGGCGAGGCGGAGGTCGCACGGATCCATACCGCGCGGCTCGACGGCTACGTAGGTCTGCGCGACGAACTGCTGGTCGCCGCTGAAGGTCTTGAGCGCCGCACGCTGGCCGGCTTCGTCACCGTCAAACGTGAAGATGACCTCGCCGTGGAACGCATCGTGATCGAGCATCAGGCGGCGCATCACGCGCGCGTGGTCTTCGCCGAACGCCGTGCCGCAGGTTGCGACGGCGGTCATCACGCCGGCTTGATGGCAGGCCATGACGTCGGTGTAGCCCTCGACGATGACGGCCTGGCTCGACGACGAGATCGCCTTGCGGGCCATGTCGAGCCCGTAGAGGACCTGGCTCTTCTTGTAGATCGGTGTCTCGGAGGTGTTGAGGTACTTGGCCTCAACGCGGTCGTCGTCGAACATGCGGCGCGCGCCGAAGCCGATGATCTCGCCGGTCATCTCGCGGATCGGCCAGAGCAGCCTGCCTCGGAACCGGTCGTACAGGCCGCGATTGCCCTTGGCCGCGAGGCCGCCGATCGTGAGCTCGTCGTCGGTGAACCCCTTGGCCTTGAGGTGGGCGACCAGCGCCTCTCCCCCGCGCGGCGCGAATCCCATACCGAAGATCTCGGCGGCAGCCTGGTCGAAACCGCGATCCTTCACGAACTGGCGGCCGACCTCGGCATCTGTCGATGACTGCAGGGCGGCGGCGTAGAACGCGCCGGCTTCACGGTGTGCCTCGAGCAGACGGTTGCGCTGCTGGGGATCGCGACGCGGCCCGGCGTCGCCGTCCTCGTAGCGCAACGTGATGCCGTACTTGGAGGCCAGTCGTTCGACCGCCTCGACGAACGTGAGGCCCTCGATCTCCATCAGGAACTTGTAGACGTCACCGGACGCGTCGCAGCCGAAGCAGCGGTAGAACCCCTGCACTGGTCGGACGTTGAACGACGGCGATTTCTCGTCGTGGAACGGGCACAGGCCGATGCGGTTGCCACCGGCGTTGCGGAGGGTGACGTATTGCTCGATGACCTCGTCGATGCGGGCGCGCTCGCGGACGAGCTGAATGTCCTCGTCCTTG
>NZ_JAKFEL010000049.1:0-75013 GCF_036675695.1 Aeromicrobium sp. | reverse complement strand
CGCTGCTTCTTGCGGTAGGAGTTGATGTAGGTGTTGGTCAGGATGCGGTAGAGCCACGCCTTGAGGTTGGTGCCCGGCGTGAACTGATGAAAAGCGGTGAAAGCCTTGGCGAAGGTCTCTTGGACCAGGTCCTCGGCGTCATGCGGGCTGCGGGTCATGCGCAGCGCTGCGGAGTAGAGCTGGTCGAGGAAGGGCAGGGCATCGGCCTCGAAGCGCGCTTGACGCTGCTCCGGGGTCTCAGTGCTGCGCGGATCGGCGTCAGCGGGGCTTGCAGGGGTGACTGTCATCGCACCCCAGCCTACTCCGGGGGTCGGACGCTTACGCAGTGGAGTGATGGTCGCCACGCTGCGTTCGGCACATGTCTGCATGCCTACTAGAACGATGTGCGCGTGCTTGCTATTCCGGCGGAAGTGGGACGATCAGCTCAGGCCCGTTGTTGCGTACGTTGTTGACCTCTGTCGACACCGGAAAGGCGTCGAGACGGCCTGGCGCAGCGGGAATCAGCAGCTCGAGCAGCTCTTGGGTCGGGTGAGGGGCAGGATCAAGCCACGCGTCATAGCCCTTCGGCTCCACGAAGAGTGGCATGCGGTCGTGCAGGTGTCCCAGCTCATCCTCGGCCGTGGTGGTGATGATCGTGTAGCTGATCACCCACTCGTCGTCCTCGCGGTTCTTCCAGAACTCGTAGAGACCCGCGATCGCCAGGATCGACCCGTCCTTGGGCGTGATGTAGAACGGCTGCTTGGGGGTCTTCTTGCCGTCGATGGGCTCTCTGGCGTACCACTCGTAGTAGCCGTCAGCGGGTATGAGTGCCCGCCGCTTGCCGAAGGCCTTCTTGAATGCCGGCTTCTCCGCAATCGTCTCCGACCGGGCGTTGATCATCCTGTTGCCGATGGACTGGTCCTTGGCCCAGCTCGGGATGAGGCCCCACTTGGCCGTCAGCAGCTCGCGCAGCGGACGATCGGCGCTGGCCTCCTCGGGTGCGCGCCCGATCAGAATCGGCGCGAGCTTGGTCGGTGCCATGTTGTAGTCGGCCTCGAGCTCGACAAACGAGTTGACCAGGTCGACCTCGAAGGCCTGGTTGAGCGATGCCGAGGTCTGGGTTGTCGCGTAACGCCCGCACATACGCCAAGCGTGCCACGCGGCACTGACGACTAGAGCGTCAGAGCAGCGAGCGTTGAGGCGATCCCATCGGAGGTGCTCGGCAGGTGCTCGACCCACAGGCGTACCTGTGGCTCGTCTCCCAGCACCTGCTCGAGCATCATCGCCAACAGTCGCACCGTCACGGCGTCCGCGCGCTCGACTCCAACGAGCGCAGCGAATCGCCGCGGCGACAGCTGCGCGACGGTCTCGTCTCCCACGTAGACCATGCGCATTGCCTCAGCGACCTCAAGTGACCGCAGTTCCTGCTCCAGCTCGTTTCCAGGATCCAGACGCGGCAGCTCAACCACCACCAAGGCGTGCGTGTCCGCAGCCCGCTTGCCGTCCCGCTCGGCCCCCCGATAGACGTCGCCGAGCCGGGAGCGGACATGCGGAACCGTCGACAACGAAGTCAACGGGTGCTCGCACGATGCATCCACCTGGTGCAACAGAGCCTCCTCGACCCATGCCAGTGCTGCGGCACGGACCGTCGCGAACGGCGGCTCCTCTTCGGCGTGCGCGCGCTCCACGTGGTCCAGGACCTCGTGGAGCGGCACGCCCATCTGTGCTGCACTCGCTCCCACCTCGCGTGCAACAACAGCAATGTCTGAACGACCGTCACGGACGGCGTGCTCCAGAGGAACGAAGCTCATACCCGAGTTGAACATCGTTTCCCTCCTTCGCTCGATCGGACATATATGAGACGACCCAACACCCGGCCTATGACGCGGTTCTCAACGGAACTTTCGGGAGACCTCGTCGTTGTGTTTCCCGGAGGTCAACTCGTCGTGACAGACATGCTCAGCACCACAGCGGAGTCAACCGACGCTGACCTCATTGCCGCGGTCCGCGGCGGTGACACTGACGCGTACGGATTGTTGTTCGAACGGCACCGGCAAGCTGCCGGTCGGCTTGCGGGACATCTGGCTCCGGGCCCCGACGCCGATGACTTGGTATCCGAGTCCTTCATCCGCGTCCTCGGCGTACTCCAGGCAGGCAAGGGCCCTGATGAGTTCTTCCGTGCCTATCTGCTCAGCTCGATCCGACGCCTTCACCTTGACCGCATCCGCGGCAACAAGAAGGTCAAGACCACTGACGACGAAGCAGAACTCGACCGAGCGGTCGAGTTCGTCGATCCCACGACCATGAGGTTCGAACGCAGCGCAGCCGCAGATGCCTTCGGGTCGCTGCCCGAACGCTGGCAGCTCGTGCTCTGGCACCTCGACGTAGAAGGGCAGAAGCCGGCCGAGATCGCTCCAATGCTCGGTATGAGCGCCAACAGCGTCTCGGCACTCGCCTACCGCGCCCGCGAGGGACTCCGCCAGGCCTACCTCCAAAGCCACCTCGCTCCGCAGCTGCACGAAGGTTGCCGCAAGACGACCGGCCAGCTCGGCGCATACGTACGCAAGGGCCTGTCGGCCCGCGACTCCCACGCGGTAGAGGATCACCTCGACGGCTGCAGTCGGTGCACCGGCTTGTACCTCGAGCTCGCCGAGGTCAACTCAAACCTCTCCGGCATCCTCGGACCGGCCATCCTCGGCTCGGCAGCCGCTGGCTACATCGCAGCGACGAGCGCCGCGGCGGCCGTGGGCATCGGTACGGCGCTGGGTCTCACGGGCACGGCGGCCCAGGTCGCCCGCGTCGCCGCGCTTCCGGTCAAGGCCGTCACCGCCGGCGCGGCAGGAGTCGCCGGCGCCGGAGCCCAGGGCATCGTCGCAGCGACGGTCGTGGCTGGGCTGGCAACCGCAGGCACCGTCGCCGTCGCCACCGATTTCGGCGGGCTGACGAGCTCAAACTCGGCGCAGCCGTCTGCTCCTCAGATCACACCTGACGCGGCCACCCAGACTGAGACCTCACCGGAGCTCGTCGAGCTGACACCAGGGCTGGACCCCGAGGACGAGCTCGTGCCGCTGCCCGAACCCACCGAGACCCCGACCGCCGAGCCAGAAGTGCCGATCGTCGAACAGCCTGCAGCTGTCGTCGAGCCCGGCCCCCTGCCGTCGCCGGACGTCACCGAAGCAGAGCCACCGCCGCCGCCACCGCCACCGCCACCGCCACCGCCACCGAAACCGACCGACTACGGAATCGCATCCGTCGCGATCACCAATGACGACGCGCTGCTGCAGCATCGCTACACGATCGGGATCTCTGCCAAGACTGACGGGCCGTCGATCGCCCGCGACGTGACGGTCCGGATCGCGTTCCGTCGCAGCACCATCTTCCGCGGCGTGGTCAGCCCAGGCTGGGCCTGCGGCGACGCCGTACGCAACCAACGACTCACGACTCTCACCTGCACCAAGAAGCTTCCCGCAGGCGAAGGCGCGACGTTCATCGCGAAGGCTCGCGGGCTGGGCCAGTCCGGAGTCATCTCCGTGGCGTCGCCCGAGGACCCGAATCCCACCAACGACTCACGGGCATTCCTGGCACCGCTCTGGCTTCCGCTCTGAGCACGCCGAGGTGCGGTTATGCACCCGTCGGGTATGAATGAAGCATGACCCTCCTGCGAATTGCAGCCCGCCCCATGCTGGCGTCGATGTTCATCTTCGGTGGCGCAATGGCGCTCAAGGATCCCGGTCCGCGAGCCAAGAAGGCGCAGCCAGTCGCTGATGCGATCAAGCGGGTTGCTCCCGACCTTCCGGTCAATGGGTCCAACCTGACCCGCTTCAACGGCGGCGTGCAGCTGGTGGCCGGCACCGCCCTGGCGACCGGCCGGCTTCCGCGGCTCTCAGCATTCGTCCTTGCTGCCACGATGCCGCCAACAACATACGTCGGACACCCCTATTGGAACGAGACGGATCCCGTCGTCAGAGCCAACCAGCGCGTCCACTTCTTCAAGAACATCTCGATGATCGGCGGGCTGCTGATGGCCACGCTCGATCCTGATCCGCACAAGAAGTTCATCGGCCGCCGTGCGAAGGACAAGGTCGTCGAGACCGCGTCTTCCGTGGCGGGGCACATAGACCACATTCGCAGCTAGTCCCGCCGATAGGCTGGGGGTGATGAACGCACCCTTGCCATGGCTCGCTCCCTACCGCGACGCGCCCATAATCGGCGAGGTGCTCGTACCCGGGTCGAAGTCGCAGACCAACAGAGCGCTGATCCTCGCCGCGCTCGGCGACGGTCCCTCGGTGCTGACCCGCCCTCTGCGCTCCCGTGACACCACGCTGATGGCAGACGCCCTGGTTGCACTCGGCGCCACGATTGAGCGCGAAGGCATGGTCTGGACCATCACTCCCGCGGCACTCGACCACACTGCGGTCGCCACCGTCGACTGCGGATTGGCCGGCACCGTGATGCGGTTCGTGCCCGCCGTCGCTGCGCTGACGAGCGCCGATGTCACGTTCGACGGCGATGAGCACGCCCGCGTACGCCCGATGGCCACGACGATCTCGGCCCTTCGCGGTCTGGGTGTTGCGATTGATGACGAAGGCCGCGGCTCGCTGCCGTTCGTCGTGCACGGCTCGGGAAGCGTCGCAGGTGGACCGCTCGAGATCGATGCGTCGGCGTCGAGCCAGTTCGTCTCGGCACTGCTGCTTGCCGGTGCGCGATTCGACAAAGGTCTGGAGCTGCAGCACGTAGGTGCCCCCCTCCCATCCATGCCGCACATCGAGATGACGGTCAACGAGCTGCGCAAGCGCGGAGTTGAGGTAGACGACAGCCAGCCCGATCGCTGGGTGGTCGCACCTGGACCAATCGCTGCTCTCGACGACGAGATTGAACCGGACCTCTCCAATGCCGGCGTCTTCATTGCTGCAGCTCTGGTCACCGGCGGCAGCATCCGCATACGCAATTGGCCCGAGCAGACCGATCAGGCCGGTGACGCCTGGCGCACGATCGTCAAGGCTTTCGGCGCGACGGCCCTGCGCGACGGGGCCGATCTTGTGTTCACCGCGGGTCCTGTGCTCAAGGGCGTCGAGCTCGATCTGCACGATGTCGGCGAGCTGACTCCCGTGGTCGCCGCGATGGCTGCGCTGGCCGAAGAACCCTCGCGACTCACTGGTGTCGCCCACCTGCGCGGACACGAGACTGATCGCCTGGCGGCACTCGTCACCGAGATCAACCGGCTGGGCGGAGATGCAGTGGAGCTTGAGGACGGCATCGCGATCCGTCCTCGGCTACTTCACGCTGAGACATTCAAGACGTACGACGACCATCGGATGGCCCACGCGGCCGTGGTGCTCGGACTCCGCGTCGAGGGCCTGATGGTCGAGAACGTCGTGACGACCGTCAAGACCTACCCCAACTTCGCCCCCGTCTGGGAACGGCTGATCACCTCGTGAGTCCCAGGGAACGGGACGACGAGCACGACAAGTTCGACCGGCCGAAGCGCCGGACGAAGCCTCGTACGAAGGATCGCCCCAACTACGACGACGCAGCGATTGCCCGAGTCGTGACGATCGACCGCGGCCGCTACACCGTGACTCTCGACGACCGCACCATCACAGCGATGAAGTCGCGCAACCTCGGCCGCAAGGGTGTTGTCGTCGGCGACGAGGCACGAGTCGTCGGCGACACCAGCGGTGACGAGGGATCCCTTGCCCGGATAGTCGAAGTACTCCCCCGCCGCACGGTGCTGCGCCGATCGGCTGACGACGATGACCCGATCGAGCGCATCATCGTGGCCAACGCTGACCAGCTCGTCATCGTCGCTGCACTCGCTGATCCGCCCCCGCGGGCCGGCCTGATCGATCGCTGCCTGGTTGCCGCGTTCGACGCGGGTATGGAGCCTCTCGTCTGCCTCACCAAGGCCGATCTCGGCAAGCCCGACGAGATCCTCGCGCTGTTCGAGCCCCTCGGCGTACGCGTCGTCGTGACGCAGCAGGGCGGCGACCTCGACGCCGTTCGCGATGTGTTGCGTGACCGTACGAGCGTGTTGGTCGGCCACTCCGGCGTTGGCAAGTCGACGCTGGTCAATGCACTCGTTCCCGACGCTCATCGGTCGGTGAGCTACGTGAACGCAGTGACCGGTCGAGGACGCCATACGTCCACATCGGCGATCTCGTTGGAGCTGCCGTTCGGCGGCTGGATCATCGATACCCCGGGCATTCGCTCCTTCGGTCTCGCGCACGTTGAGATCGACCAGCTGATCAAGGCGTTCCCGGATTTACAGGACGCCGCACGCGACTGCCCACGCGGTTGCCTGCACTCAGCAACCGAGCCGGAGTGCGCGCTCGACGTGGCCGTCGGCGACGGCACCATCCCGGCGGAGCGCCTCGTCTCGTTCCGGCGCATTCTGGCAAGCATGAGCACGAAGGACGACTACTGACCGGCCTCCGGCATTTCCCTACGAGAACGTCGTACTCTGAGGGCCATGGCTCACTCGTACAACGACGACTTGCGCCTCGCTCACGTACTCGCAGACAACGCTGACAACTTGTCGATGGATCGGTTCGGCTCGATTGACCTGCAGGTCTCGACCAAACCCGACATGACGTACGTAACCGAGTCCGACGAAGCCGTCGAAGCGACCATCCGTCGCACGCTCAAGTCCGCCCGCACCCGCGACATCGTGCTCGGGGAGGAGCAGGGCGAGGAAGAAGGCACCTCAGGCCCAGGCGGTCGCCGCTGGATCATCGATCCAATTGACGGCACGGCCAACTTCGTACGCGGTGTGCCCGTGTGGGCAACGTTGATCGCACTCGAAGAGGACGGCGAGATCGTCGCCGGCTGTGTCTCAGCACCCGCACTCGGTCGTCGGTGGTGGGCCAGCAAGGGCACTGGCGCCTACACCGGCAAGTCGCTCATGTCGTCTCGTGAGATCCGCGTCTCCCGCATCACCGAGCTCGAGAACGCCTCGCTCTCGTACGCGTCACTCGGCGGCTGGGATGCGATCGGCAAGGCCGACGCGTTCGCCGCGCTGATGAGGCGTTGCTGGCGCACACGCGCGTACGGCGACTTCTTCTCCTACATGCTGCTCGCCGAAGGTGCAGTCGACATCGCCGCTGAGCCCGAGCTCAAGGTGTGGGACATGGCAGCGCTCGACATCGTCGTGCGCGAGGCCGGAGGTACGTTCACCAGTCTCGCCGGCAAGCCGGGACCGTGGGGCGAGAACGCACTGGCCACCAACACGCGATTGCACGATGCGGTGATGGCGTACGTCGGCCACTTCCCCGACACGGGACCGCCGGAGCCGTCATGGGAAGACGAGCCGGCATCTGCCCCCGCCGAACCCAACAACGTGCACAACTTCGACTTCACCCGCGAACCCAGCGACGAAGCGCCCTAAACCGATCCCTCGCAGGACGGCCTTCTCAGCGTTACAGTTCCAGAACTACCACCTGAGGAGTTACGTATGCGCGTGAGCGACGTTTTGGCGTCCAAGGGCAGCGATGCCATCTTCACCATCCTCCCGGAGGCCTCGATCCGTGAGTTGCTCGACGTGCTCGCTGAGCACAACATCGGCGCGATGGTGGTCAGTGACGACGGGGAGTCGATGATCGGGATCGTGTCGGAGCGTGATGTGGTCCGCAAGCTGCGCGACGTCGACAACGCCCGCGACGTGACGGTCGCCAGCATCATGACGACCGACGTGCGGGTGGCCTCGCCCGATGACTCGTTCGGATCGCTGATGCAGGTCATGACCGAGCACAGAGTGCGCCACGTGCCCGTGCTCGACGACGGGCGGCTGGTCGGCGTGCTCAGCATCGGCGACGCCGTCAAGTACCGAACCGATCAGCTGGAGTTCGAACGCGATCAGCTCAACAAGTACGTGACAGGCGGCTGATCCGACAGCCACCTTCTCCGTGCGTTGACATCCGATACATTTACGATATATCGTTTATGTATCGGCACTAGATCAATTCAGATCGTGTCGACGTACACAGAAAGTGGGTAACCCCCATGCGCAACAACAATTCTTCAGAACACCGCAATCCGGCCGATCGCCGTCGCGGACGTGGACATACAGACTTCGGCTTCGGTCGTGAGTTCGGCCCCGGTTTTGGTGGCCCAGGATTTGGCGGCCCCGGCCGCCCCCGTGGACGCCGTCGTGGCGGCCGGGGCGGCGACGTTCGCGCCGCTGCCCTCCTGCTCCTCAGCGAGCAGCCCCAGCACGGCTACCAGCTGATCCAGGAGATCGGCGAGCGCTCCGACGGAGCGTGGAAGCCCAGCCCCGGATCGATCTACCCCGTGCTCCAGCAGCTCGAGGACGAAGGCCTCATCTCGTTCGATCGCGTCGATGGTCGCAAGACCGCCACGCTGACCGACGACGGCGCCGCGTACGTCGAGGAGAACCGTGACCAGCTCGGCACACCGTGGGAGGACACTTCACCCCATCCAGCGCCCGAAGCGCTTGAGATCCGCGTGGCGTTCCGTGACCTCACAAACGCCTGGAAACAGGTCGCAACCACCGGGACCCCCGCACAGAACTCCAAGGCGTCCGCAGTCCTCAACGATGCCCGGAAGGCTCTGTATCGCATACTTGCGGACGATGAGTCATAACGGACGTCTGTCCCTGCCCGAGAGCGAGATGACCTGGCGGTTCTCTCGCTCTTCGGGCGCTGGTGGCCAGCACGTCAACACGACCGACACCCGCGTCGAGCTGATCTGGTCGCTCACCGACACCACCGCGCTCTCCCCCGCTCAGAAGGAGCTCGCCTCACAAAGGCTGAGCAACCGACTGGTTGGCGGGGCGATCACGGTGGTGTCGTCGCAGTATCGCTCGCAGCACCGCAATCGCGAGGCAGCACGCGTACGGCTTGAGGATCTCGTGTCCCACGCGATCATTCCGCCAAAGCCACGGCGAGCCACGAAGCCCAGCCGGGCCTCGAAACAACGACGACTCGACTCCAAGAAGAAGCGCAGCACCCTCAAGCAGGGCCGCTCAGGCTCGTGGGACTGACCGACGACTGACTGCAACGTCACATCCGAAGGATTTCGCGCATAACGGGTCGACCGATAATCTGAAGTCGCGCTGCCGGCACACTCCCATCGTCGAAGCGCACGAGGAGTCCCCCGTGTACAGCAAACCGTTGCCGCGAATCATCACCGGCGCTGTGGTTGCCATGATCGCCGTGGCCGCATTCCTGACATTCACGCGCGGCGAGGCCCCTGCGGCGGACACGGCATCGGCGACCCTTCCCGGCCTCAGCGGCAAGAACGCACCTGTCGTCGGCAGTTCCACGCCCACGCCGACCTCGCCGGCCTCTGCCGACACGGCCGAGCGTGAGGCTGAGTCGGCAGGTTCCGAAGACACCAAGACACCCACCGGCTCCCCAGCACAGGGCGGTGGCGGTCCCACCACCACGCCCACCACCTCAGCTCCGGATCCCGAGCCGACGAAGGAACCACCTCCGCCGTCGCCGACGCCGACGCCCAATCGCTGTGGTTTGTTCGTCCTTCTCGGCTGCAAGTAGTTCGCGGTTCGACTGTCCCGTAGACGGGTACTAGTCACACATGACCGAGAACCAGTACGAGCCCGACGTACAAGATCCGAACGAACCGCCCAGCAGGCCGAAGACACCCGACCTGCCTGATCCGGCATTCCCCGAGGTCCTTCCGGGTGGCGAAGATGCGCCTGACACCGAAGACCCACAAAGCGGGGACAACGACGACTGATCATGCGGTAGACATGACTGCCACCCAGTCATTGGAGACCCATGCCCAGCATTGCTACGACGCACGGACTGGTCAGCTATCGCGATAGCGGCACCGGTGTACCCGTCGTCATGCTGCACGCAACCTTGCACGACCGCCGTGACTTCGACCCGATCTTCGACGAGATCGCCCGCAATCACCGTGCGATTGCACTCGACTGGCCGCACCATGGCGAGTCATCCAACAGTGGCGCGCTCCCCCGCGCGACCGACCTGGTGGTCACGCTGAAGGACGTCGTCAACGCGCTCGACCTGGAGCAGGCGATCTTCATCGGCAACTCAGTCGGCGGGTACGCCGCAGCGCGACTCGCGATCGACGATCCGGAACTCGTCGCTGGCCTCGTCCTGGTCAACGCCGGCGGGTTCACCAAGCAGACCCCGGCAACCAAGGCGTTCATCAAGCTGATGAGCAGCCCGGCGTTCTTCACCAAGCGGATGCTCCCGCTGCTGACGAAGGCGTACATGCGAGCCAAGACCGACTCCGACAAGGCGATCATCACGCGCGTCAAGGCGCGCGCTGCAGGCAGCGGCGCCGCCGTCGCGGCAACGCTGTGGAGCAGCTTCGCCGACCCGGCGTTCGACCTACGCGCGGCGGCCGCCAAGATCACCGCTCCCACCTTGCTGATGTGGGGCACGAAGGACCTGACCACGCCGCTGAGCGACGGCAAGCGTGCCGCCGCAGTCATTCCGAACGCGACACTGCACGAGTTCCCGACCGGGCACCTGCCGTTCTCGTCCCAGCCGTGGGAGTTCCTCGAGATCCTCATGCCCTTCATCGACGATCCCGCCTAGCCGGCTGTGGGGACGCTAGTGTCCACCTATGTCGCTCCCACGACGCATGCTTCTCGCCGCCGTCTCGATCGTCCTTGGGCTGACCGCGCTACCAGCCAATGCAGGAACGATGGACCCGATCATCGAAATTCTTCCGCCTGCGCCGGTGCCGTATCACCCGACCACCGAGACCGAGTGCGCTGACGGCAGTCCCACCTGCATCGACGTGACGATCGAGCAGATGCAGGATCGGTACGACGTCCTGCGCGCGACGTGTGACCACGATGCGGTGTTCGCGCTGGCGTACCTCCGGGTGACCGAGGACGTACGAGATGCACTCGACGAAGAGATCTACGACGACCCCGTGTGGCTGCGAAACCAGGACGCGGCGTTCGCACAGGACTACTACGACGCATACGACAACTGGCACGCCGGGCGCAGGAATCTCGTGCCTCAGGCTTGGCGCATCGCGCTCCAAGTCGCCGACGACGGCAGCGTCAGCGCTCTCGGCAACTTCATGCTCTCCATGAACGCCCACATCAACCGCGACTTCTCGTACGTGCTGGCTGGCGCTGGGCTCACCGGCGCTGACGGCGTGTCCCGCAAGCCTGACCACAACAGGTACAACCCGCGTCTCGACAGTCTCTACGAGCCGGTCTTTGCCGAAGAAGCGCTCGAGTTCGACCCACGCTTCGATGACGTGAATCTCGCCAACCTTGACGAGGAAGCAGTTGGCGCCATCATGCGCGGCTGGCGTGAGCTGGTCTGGCGAAACGCCGAGGCTCTCTCGCTGGCGAAGACGCCCCTCGCCCTGTCGATCGCCAAGTCGAATATTGAGACCTACGCGACGACGCAGGCCGTTCTCTACCGGAGCCTCTTCGCCTCGTCGAAGGCTCGGACAGCCGAGCGCGACGCGTACTGCCACGCTCGCCAGCACTGAGCGGCTGAGTCGATCAGGTTTGGAGAAGCAAGGTGTCTCCCAGCCTCGCTAGGGTTGCCGTCATCGAGGCCACGCGAGCGACGGAGACACAATGAGCAAGACCGACCACCCGGCTGACAACCACGACCTGATCCGCGTGCAGGGTGCACGCGAGAACAACCTCAAGGATGTCAGCGTCGAGATCCCGAAGCGCCGACTGACGGTGTTCACCGGCGTCTCCGGATCGGGCAAGAGCTCGCTGGTGTTTGCCACGATCGCCGCCGAGTCGCAACGGATGATCAACGAGACCTACAGCGCCTTCGTACAAGGCTTCATGCCCAACCTGGCGCGTCCCGACGTCGACTACCTCGAAGGCCTGACGACGGCGATCATCGTCGATCAGGAACGGATGGGTGCAAACCCCCGCTCGACCGTCGGCACCGCGACCGACGCCAACGCGATGCTGCGCATCCTCTTCAGCCGACTTGGCGATCCCCAGATCGGCCCGCCGACGGCGTTCTCGTTCAACGTCCCCACTCGCAAGGCGAGCGGCGTCATGAGCACCGAGAAGGCAGGGGGACGGGTGGAGAAGGCCGTCGTGCAGAACCAGGTCTACCTCGGCGGTATGTGTGCGCGGTGCGAAGGCATGGGCGCCGTCTCCGACTTCGACTTGACCGCGATCTACGACGAGGAGAAGTCGCTCAGCGAAGGCGCGCTCACCGTCCCGGGCTACAGCATGGACGGTTGGTACGGCCGCATCTTCTCCGGCGCCGGCTTCGACATGGACAAGCCGATCAAGAAGTTCACCAAGAAAGAGCTCAACGATCTGCTCTACAAGGAGCCGACCAAGATCAAGGTCGAGGGCATCAACCTCACCTACGAGGGCGTGATCCCCAAGATCCAGAAGTCGATGCTGACCAAGGACGTCGACGCCATGCAACCCCACATCAGGGCTTTCGTCGAGCGCGCCATCACGTTCCAGACCTGTCCCGAGTGCGAAGGCACCCGGCTGAGCGCCGAGGCCCGATCCTCCAAGATCAAGGGCAAGAACATCGCCGACCTCTGCCAGATGCAGATCACGGACCTGGCCGACTGGGTGCGCGACCTCAAGGAACCGTCGGTCGCACCGTTGCTGACCGGCCTGCAGCACGTGCTCGACTCGTTCGCGGAGATCGGTCTGGGTTACCTGTCCCTCGACCGACCCGCGGGCACGCTGTCTGGCGGCGAGGCTCAGCGCACCAAGATGATCCGTCACCTCGGCTCATCGCTGACCGACATCACGTACGTCTTCGACGAGCCGACGATCGGACTGCACCCGCACGACATCCAGCGCATGAACCAGTTGCTGCTGCAGCTGCGCGACAAGGGCAACACGGTCCTCGTCGTCGAGCACAAACCCGAGACCATCGCGATCGCCGATCACATCGTCGACCTCGGTCCCGCTGCCGGCGCAGGAGGTGGCGCGGTTTGCTTCGAGGGATCCGTCGATGGGCTCCGCAAGAGCGACACGACGACCGGTCGCCACTTCGACGACCGAGCCAAGCTCAAGGACGAACTTCGTACGTCGTCCGGCGCTCTGGAGATCCGCGGCGCGTCGACGCACAACCTCCAGGACGTTGATGTCGACATCCCGCTCGGACTCCTGTGCGTCGTCACCGGCGTCGCCGGCTCGGGCAAGAGCTCACTGATCCATGGCTCGGTCGACGGTCGCGACGGCGTGGTCGTGATCGACCAGGGCGCGATCCGCGGTTCACGTCGCAGCAACCCGGCGACCTACACGGGACTGCTCGAGCCGATCCGCAAGGCGTTCGCCAAGGCCAACAACGTGAAGCCTGCGCTCTTCAGCTCCAACTCCGAAGGAGCCTGCCCGAGCTGCAATGGCAACGGCATCATCTACACCGAGCTGGGCGTCATGGCCACGGTCGAATCCGTCTGCGAGGAGTGCAATGGCAAGCGTTTCCAGGCTTCGGTGCTCGAATACACCCTGGGTGGCCAGAACATCGCCGAAGTGCTCGCGATGTCAGTTGACGAGGCCGAGAAGTTCTTCGCCACGGGTGACGCTGACACCCCTGCCGCGCACAAGATCCTCGACCGGCTCTCCGATGTCGGACTCGGCTACCTGACCCTCGGCCAGCCGCTCACGACGCTGTCAGGTGGTGAGCGCCAGCGCATCAAGCTGGCCACCCAGATGGCCGGCAAGGGCGACATCTATGTCCTTGACGAGCCCACCACAGGCCTGCACCTCGCAGATGTCGAGAACCTCCTCGGGCTACTGGATCGACTGGTCGAGTCCGGGAAGTCGATCATCGTCATCGAGCACCATCAGGCCGTGATGGCGCATGCCGACTGGATCATCGATCTCGGACCGGGAGCTGGCCATGACGGCGGCAAGGTCGTCTTCGAAGGAACCCCGGCCGACCTGGTCTCCAACAAGCAGACGCTGACCGGCAAGCACCTGGCGGAGTACGTCGCGGGCTAAATCGCTACCGGCTAGATCACCACGGGTCGGGGAGGCCTGCACCTGTGGTGATCAGGCTGCGAAGACTTCCGTTGATGTAGTGCAGCCATCCCGCGGAGCATGCCCCAAAGCACTCGACCTCCGGTACCAGCCCGACATGGGTGAACCGAAGCTCGGTGCCGCCAGTCACCGGCGCGATGTCGAACACGATCTCGCTTCCCGTCCACTCGCTTGGCTCTGAGACGAACGACAAGTGGCTGTCCGTCACCCGCCAGACCACGCGTCGGCTCGGATCGAGCTCGATCACGCGCTGGACGCTGTAGTGCTGCGGAGGGTGCCGGTACGTGAACTCAGCACCTAGTTCGTCCGCATCACCCTCGATCTCACCGGTCCACCAGGCGCTGACGTCCAGAATGGCCGCGAAGACCTCCTCCGGTGACTGCGCGACTGTGTACGACGTCGTGTAGCCCTGTCGGGTCGGGTCTGTTGTGGCCGTATCGGTTGTGTCTTGTGTGGTCATGAGCGTTCGAATCCTTGTCTTAGCCTTCTGCGAGCTTCTTGAGGGCTGCGAGCCTGGTGTCCCATGCCGCAGCGAGTTCGGCCATACGACGCGCCGTCGCGTCGAGACGCTCGGAGCGAGGCGAGTAGAGCACCTCGCGCCCGACCTTTCGAGAACCGACGAGGCCCACGCGATCAAGTACCTGGAGGTGCTTGAGCACGGCGGGGCGACTCACCGGTAGATCTCGGGCGATCACCGTCGCTGAGCCCTCACCACGCTCGGCGAGCGTGGTGAGGACCTGCCACCGGGTCGCGTCACCGAGGGCACTGAACACCTCGGTATCTGTGGCGATCATTAGGCCGTGGCTCTCAATTGGTGGTCGATCAGGGAGCGTGGCATCCGTGCCCGGCTGGCAAGGCAGAGGAGGGAGGCGGTCCGGGGTTGACCGTCGACCGACGATAACGCCGCCAGGCGGGATGCGGGGCCGCGCGAGCCGGCCATCGAATTGGGAGCCATGGTCTAAGCCGCCACGACAGCCGCGTGGTCCTTGAGATGACCGAGCTCAACTGGCCATCCACCGCTGTGATCGGCGTGCATAGCCACCTGCTCCTCAGCGGGCAGAGCCAGCGAACCGAAGCCGCTCTCCACCACACGTACGTGAGTCGTGTCGCCCTCGCTGGTGAGTGAGAACTCGACCAACGTCGAGTTCTGTTCGGTGAGCTCCGCGCCGGCCGGCGTATCCAGCTGGTGCCAACGGAACGCGAATCGGCTCGTCGGCTCAACCGCGTCGACAGTGCCGATCAGCGTGTGGCCGTCCCAGCGGACCTCAAGAGCGCCGCCGGGGCGGAGGTCGATGTCAGCGCCAGCGTCGCCGAACCAGGTGCCGAGATGCTCGGCTTGGGTGATCAGCGACCAGACACGCTCAACGGGTGCCTCAATGGCGATCTCCCGTTCGATGGTGTTGGTGTTCATGACTTCTCCTCAGGTGTATGTGTAACCCAAACCTTACACATCGTCTGGTGCGATGTGCAACCCCTTGGTTACTCATGCGGGCTAGTCGCGCCGCATCACGGTCGACTGCAACCACTCTGCAAGTACTCCCGTGCATCGTCAGACCTGACACGATGTTCGTATTGACAGGAGTCAGCCATGACCGAATCACCTTCGACGGCAGTAGATCGATTTCTGGCGGCGGTGAGCTCCGCCTCGATCCGGGATTGCGACGCCTGGTCCGACGACGCCATCCTGGACGCGACAGTCCCAAACTGGAGGTTTCACCGGCGCGGCGCCGCCGAGATCAAGGACACCTTCGCAGGTTGGTTCGCTGATCCGGCGCAGTTCGAAGAGCTCGAGCGTTTCCCCGTCGAAGGCGGCGAAATCGTGCGCTACCTCCTCTCCTGGACAGAAAAGGGTGTCCCCCACACCGCTCACCATCTGCATCAACTCCGTGTGAAGAATGACCGCATCGTTGCCGATGTGGCGATGTGCGGTGGACGGTGGCCCGCTTCGCTGATGGCTGAGATGGAGGCGGCAGATGCCTGACCTGCGCGTCATCCACGAGTCGATCGAATCACTCCTGGACGGCGCGGAAGAACGCGAGACGATGGAGACTCCCGGCAAGTCTGGCGCGAGGCTGGATCGGTTGCTACTGAACGGCGAACCGTACGTCGTGAAGTACCTCGACGCCGAGAATGACTGGACGATGCGTGCGGCCGGCGTACCTGGCGGAGCCTCGCTCGAGCTCTGGTCCCGAGGGATCTTTGACCACCTGCCGGACTGCTTCAACCAGCCGATCGTGGCCGTCGCCAAGGGCGAGATCTCGGCGCTGTTGATGCATGATGTCTCGCCGTGGTTGGTTCCCGCCACAGACGACCCGATCCCACTCGCTCAGCAGGAGCAATTCCTCGACCACATGGCAGCCATGCATGTCGGATTCTGGGAGACCACCCTCGACATCGACATCGTCTCCCCGACAACGCGCTACCTCGAGCTGTCCCCTTCAATGGCGGCCGCCGAGGCCGCCCTTGGTTCGGATGCCGTCGTTCCGCGCCTGGTCGCCCAGGGGTGGCCATTGCTGGAGGAAGTTGCACCCAAGGCGGCCGGCATCGTCTCTCCCCTCGCTCACAACCCAGGTCCGCTGGTGCAAGCCCTGGCCCGGACGCCCCAGACCTTCGTGCACGGCAACTGGAAGCTCGACAACCTCGGCACCGATGCACAGGGGCGCACCGTGATCCTCGACTGGGAGACGCCCGGCCGCGCAGCGCCATTGTGCGATGTCGCGTGGTATCTGGCGATCAATTGTCGACGGCTGCCGACCTCGAAGGAAGACGCGCTCACGTCGTACCGCGACGCACTCGAACGGCGAGGGATTGACACAACCGACTGGTGGGAAGTCCAGATGTCGCTCGCACTGCTTGGAGGGCTCGTCCATTTCGGCTGGGAAAAGGCATTCTCCGGCTACGACGACGAGCTCGCCTGGTGGGAGGACCGCGCGATCCGCGCGGCACCGCTGCTGTCATGAGGTTCACGGGCGTCGCGGACGCCTACGACCAAGCCGCAACTGCGTGGCGTGCCGGTCCAGAAGCTGTCTATGCGCGCCTCGCAGACGCCCTGATTGGAACCGCGGCCGTACCGTTGCGCGGTGCGCGAGTGCTGGATGCAGGTGCGGGGACTGCAGTGGCCAGCCGCGTGGCGATGGACCGCGGAGCCCATGTCGTCGCGACCGACATCTCCGTTGGCATGCTCAATCAACGTCACCAGCGGGTCAGTGCAGTCTGTGCGGACGTGGTTCAGCTTCCTTTTGACGACGACGTCTTCCAACTCGTGATCGCCGCCTTTTGCCTCGGCCACCTGGACAACCCCGCCGGCGCACTAGAGGAGATGCGCCGAGTCGGGTCAGCGTTGGTGGCTTCGGCGTTCGCCCCAGGATGGACTCATCCAGCAAAGTCCATCGTCGATGACGTGATGACAGGTTTTGGGTTTGTGGTGCCAGATTGGTACACGCACGTGAAGGAGAATCTCGAGCCGGCCGTCAACAATCCGGCCGCCTTGAGCCACCTCGCCCGGGTTGCGGGCTTCGACGACGTCACCGTGCAACGCATCGACGTGGACAGCGGGCTCACCTCACCGGCCGAGATCGTGAACTGGCGGCTCGGCATGGCGCACCTCGCGCCGTTCGCCGCCGCCCTCCCTCCCGACGTACTCCAGTCTGCTCGAACTGAGGCGGAGGCAGCCGTCAACGGCGTGGGACCTGTGGTGATCCCCATCCTCGCGCTCAGCGCATCTTGATCCGCCATGCCGCGAGCTGACGATCGGCCTCAGCTCTGAGTCCATCGGCGTAGGTGTCACCGCTCGCCCTGGCCAGATCATTGGCCAACACCTCGGCTCGCCGTATCAAGGATTCATCGCCGAGCGCGACTCCCGTCTGACCGGCCAGCCACCACGCCTCAAGGAGCACGTTTGCCTCGACCGTTGCGAGATCTTTGTGCACCATTGCCAGGTCGATGGGCTCGCCCAGTCCGGCACGAGCATGGTGGACGAGCAGCCGACCGACCGAGCTGTACCGCGGCACCCCCATCTGGTCAGCTGCCGACACCAATTCGGTCGCACATTCGTGAGCGCGCTGTGGCTCCCCCGTCTGCAATGCAATCCTCGTCCGCAGCAACGCCAGCTTGAGGCCAAGCCGCCAGCCGAAGACGAGATCT
Source organism: Aeromicrobium sp. (assembly GCF_036675695.1). Classification (GTDB taxonomy): domain Bacteria; phylum Actinomycetota; class Actinomycetes; order Propionibacteriales; family Nocardioidaceae; genus Aeromicrobium. The sequence continues at coordinate 56,931 of NZ_JAKFEL010000049.1, read as the reverse complement.
CCGTCGAACCACTGAGTTGACTCATCCAAGAGCGCCGTGGCTCCTTCGGGGTCGTCGATGCGAAGCCTTTCTTCTGCCAAATCCTCCAGCGCCGCGATGCGCATCTCGACCATCCCTTCACCAATGGCAATGTCAAGAGCCTCCTGGTGCGCGTCCATCGCAGCCTGCGGCGCGCCAATGTTGCGTAGTACCCAACCTGACATGTTCACCCCCCTCCCGCTGAACCGCGGTACCTGGCGACGAACAACCTCGGCGTCGTAGTGGCCGAATGCCGCGATCGCTTCCCGGGGTCGCCCCGCGAGTGCATGCGCATGCCCGGTGAAAAGGAGCGCATGCAGCGTGGCCGAGGTGAGGTCGACGCCCGCACCCGGGTGAGCAACTGGACGAAGCAGATTGATCGCCTCATCAGTCTCGCTGCGATGAGACTTCAAGACACCCAACCAAGCTGCTGCGGTCAGCCGATCCGGCCCGACAGCTTGTGACACTGCGGCGGTGAGCTTGAGCTCCGCTCCGACGAGATCTCCCTTCGCGTGCAGAGTGCGCCCTCCGACGGTGAGGCAGCGAGCTTGGATCTCGGCGTCGGCCGCGCTGATCTCACCGTCCTGAGCAAACTGGATTGCGTCGTCGAAGCGACGATCGAAGTACGCCGCCCACGCACCGACCTCGTAACCCTCCGCGCCACGGTCTGCCGCTTCGACATCGAGTTGCGCGTCGCCATAGCGGCCACGTCGTGTCCGCACGCGAGCTCGCTCAAGCAATGCGCCATCCTCCGCGTGCAGCGCGAGCGACTGGTCAAGCAACGCCTCAGCAGTGGCGTGATCGAAGCGCTCGGAAGCGCGCTGTGCAGCGAGTCGAAGAGAGCGGGCTGCCTGGACGAGGTCCCCACCGAGACGCGCATGCTCGGCGACCCGAACGGGGTCTGACGTCGGCCGTTCGGCGAGGATGCGACCCGCCTCCCGGTGAAGTAGCGCAGCACGGCCAGAGCTTGCGCCCGCTGCAAGGGCCTCCCGCATCAACTCATGACGGAACGCGTACCGGCCACCGCGATCAACCAGGAACTGACGACTCTCGGAGAGCTCTGCGTCCGCGAGGACGTCAAGGGTGGGTCGGCCGAGCACTGACGCCAGCAGGTCGATGTCGAGCTGCGTGCCGAGCACGGCGGCAGCACGCAGCACGCCAGCCGCGGACCCGAGCTGATCGCACCTGAGCTCGACCGACGCAACCAAGGAGGGCGGAATTGCCTCGTCGGACAGCGTTGAGGAACTCGCCAGCTCGCTGAGAAACAGCGGATGGCCCCCCGACCGGAGGTAGAGCTCGGACGCGCGCTCCTCGCCGACGAGCTCCGCGGTCTCCTGTCGGCCGAGTGGGCCAAGAACGATGTCATCGGTACTCGGGAACGGTGCGCCCTCCGCGACGCGCGAGGCTGCGACGACCAGCAAACGGGGCGACCGACGCAGCGCAAAACTGGCCCACTCCGCAAGTGGCGGCCCTGCGAGGTGCGCATCGTCAATCACCAGGACAACGCCCTGGTCACCAGCGATCCGCTCAAGAACTGCCGTGATCGCAGCGAATAGCGTGGCCGGCCCAAGGACAGGGTCGGGTGCACGGCGTCCAGCCCTCACAGGCAGTTCCGCCAAACCGAGCAACGGGGCCAATAGCGGCGCATCCTCGGCCAGCAGCGCAACAGGATCGGGCGCACGACGTATGTGCTCCGCAATCGCTGCAAGCAGCACGTCAAGCGGCGCCGACCGGTCGAGAGCTCCACAGGTCCCGAACATGACAATGTCCCCGGCCGCGCTTCGATGCCGCGCCCAGGCCGAGATCAGTGTGGTCTTGCCGATACCTGCCTCGCCGGCGACCACGACGATCCGCATGGTGCCCTCGGAAATGCGCTCGGCCAGCCGGTCAAGGATGCCGAGCTGCTCCTGGCGACCCACGACGCCCGACATCGGCACGGCCGTCGCTGCAGAGCTGGCCACAACGTCTCCGCGCAGGATCGCCTCGTGCAGATCTGAGGTTGCCGATGAAGGATCTGTACCAAGATCTTCAGCAAGCGTTGAGCGAAGGTCGACATAAACGGCAAGCGCCAACGCCGGGCGGCCGGCAAGAACATGCGCCCTCATGACCTGGCGGGCAGCGTCCTCGTCGTATCGGTTGGCACCCAGATCGGCCTCCGCAACGTCCAGCGCATCCAGCCACTCCCCGGCATCGAGCATAGCTGCGGCGGCGCTGTGCCGAGCCCTTTGGATGAGCCTGACGGCCGCAGCTCGGTCAGCCAGCACCCAGTCGGCTTCACTGACCGGTTCCGGCAGGGGACCACGGATCAGGCTCAAAGCGACCCGACTCGCTGCCAGCGCTCCGCCGACGTCAGCTGCGTCCCGACGGCGCTCGGCCTCCGAAGTGACGCTGGCCAGTTCGTCGAGGTCGAGCCATTCATACTGCAGCCGATAGCCGTGCTCGCCGTAGTCGATGCTGTCACGACCCAGCGCACGGCGCAGTCGGCTCACGAGCACGGCCACCTGGTCAGCGGGGCGGGCCGGCGGTGATTCACCCCAGAGCGCGTCCACCAGTGCTGCCGTGCTGACTCGACGACCGCGAGCAAAGGCCAACAGCTGCAGCACCAGCCGAGCCTTCCGGTCGGCGAGCGAACGCGTCTCAAGGCCGTCTATGGCCAACTCACCAAGCACGCGCACCGAGGGGGTACCCACCGCTGAATCCTATCGCCGTCGCGGGTGCCAGTCCGGCTGCAAGGACATTGCAATGGCCTGGGTCGATGCTCAAATGGCGGCGAAAACGTCGCGCGACAAGGAATGGAGTCGAGGCATGGGTACAACCACAATGGCTGAGCAGAAGAACTTCGCGAGTCCAGACGAAACCCGCACCTTTGAACACGGGGTGGTGGACCTGGTGTCGATCGGAGGAAGCGAGATCGGACGCCTGACCCTGCAACCGGGGTGGCGCTGGTCAGAGCACGTGAAGCAGATCGCCGGAACCGACCTTTGCGAGGCCCCTCATTTTCAGTATCACGTGCAGGGCACGCTGCGGATCCAGATGGCCGACGGCTCAGAGTTCGATGCGACGGCCGGCGACGTCACTGCCATTCCACACGGCCACGACGCGTGGGTTGTCGGCGACGAGCCAGTGATCGTCGTCGATTGGTGGGGGGCATCCAACTACGCGAAGGAGTGAGGGCGCGTTCGCGCGAATGACCCGCTCTCTCGGCCGTTCAAACCGGGAACAACCACTGGGCGGACGGGTCCGCGCGGACCCCAACGAAGCGGCACCTAGGCTCGCATCATGGCAACGGTGATCCTGGTGCGGCACGGACGTACGACCGCGAACGCCAGCGGGCTGCTCGCGGGCCGTACCCCGGGCATCCAGCTGGACGAAGTCGGGCACGAGCAGGTCGTAGGCACTGGCGCGCGCTTGGGCGACGTACCCCTCGTCGGAGTTGTCTCCAGTCCGCTCGAGCGGTGTCGGCAGACGGCCAAGGCGATCGTCGACCAGCAAGCCGACAAGCCGAAGGTCGTGACCGAAAAGGGCATAACCGAGTGCGACTACGGCGACTGGCAGGGCCGGTCCCTCAGCGACCTCGCAAAAGAAGACCTGTGGTCGATAGTCCAGAACCATCCGTCGGCAGCAGCTTTCCCGGGCGGTGAGTCGATGTCGACGATGCAGGCGCGAGCCGTGGCGGCAATCCGGCGCCACGATGCAGCCATCGAAGCCGAGCACGGCACTGGCGCTGTATGGGCTGCGGTGAGCCACGGCGACATCATCAAGGCGATCCTCGCTGACGCACTCGGTATGCACCTCGACCTCTTCCAACGCATCAACGTCGATCCGGCATCCGTGTCGATCGTTCGCTACACGTCGGCGCGACCGTACGTGGTCGCCAGCAACACCCACGCCGGAGACCTCTCCTGGATGCGCGTGAAGCCTGCATCAGAGGACGCTCCCGTGGGCGGCGGCGCGGGTCACGCGGCGGACGTTGCCAGCGACTCCTAGGCTGGTCGCATGGCTCCCATCGTCCACGGATTCGACTGGCCCGATCGACTGGTCATCGGCACCGTTGGCCAACCCGGCGAGCGTACGTTCTACATCCAGGCTCGAGCGGGCAAGCAGCTCGTCAGCGTCTCCATGGAGAAGCAGCAGTCGGCCGCGCTCGCAGAACGCATCGAGGAAGTCCTCGACGAGCTCATGGCCGAGGACGGCAACCCGTTCAGCGTGCCTGCCCTGACACCCGAGGGCCTGGTCGACAACGATCCGCTGGAGCTGCCCATCGAGGAGCAGTTTCGCGCGGGCGCCATGGGCCTGGGCTGGGACCCGACCACGGCACAGCTCGTCATCGAGGCATTCCCGATCATCGAGGTCGACGCCGAGGAGCTCGACGTTCTCGACATGGAAGAGATCGAGCCCGAAGAGGTCCTCGTCATACGCATTCCAGTCGGCACGGCGCGTGCCTTCGCCAAGCGCACGCGCGAAGTCGTCGGCGCCGGCCGACCGCTGTGCCCGCTGTGCAGCCTCCCTATGGATTCCGACGACCACATCTGCGAGCTGCCCGAAGGGTTTCGGTGACTGACCTTCTCGCCGACGAACTGGTCCTCACGAGCCGGATCATGCCAGCGTCGAATGCGACGTTCGTCGGTCACATCGGAGACGTGACAGTCGTCTACAAGCCAGTTGCCGGCGAGCGGCCACTGTGGGACTTCCCTGACGGCAACCTCGCCCGCCGCGAGACTGCTGCATACGTGGTCTCGGAGGCATTCGGCTGGAACATCGTGCCCCGTACGTGGCTCCGCGAAGGTCCGATGGGTGTTGGCATGGTCCAGCTCTGGCAGGACGTTGATCCCGGCCAGAACGCGGTCGACCTCGTGCCCGCGGATGCGATGAGAGAAGGCTGGCACCACGTACTGGACGGACTCGATGCCCGCGATCAGCCGGTGTCACTGATTCACGAGGACTCCCCCGCCCTCCGGCGGATGGCGGTGTTCGACATCGTGGTCAACAACGCCGATCGCAAGGGTGGTCACGTACTCGAGACGTTGGATGGTCACCGCTACGGCATCGACCACGGGCTGACCTTCCACGCCGAGCACAAGCTCCGCACGGTCCTGTGGGGCTGGATCGACGCCGAGCTCGATGCCGACGAGCTGGCGGGCGTCCGGCGTGTACATACGGCGCTCGACGGCGACCTCGGCACCGTACTGGCCGATCTACTGACTGGCCAGGAGCTGTCGGCGCTCAACGCACGCTGCGATCGCCTGATCAAGCGCGGCTCGTTTCCTGCCCCGTCGGGAGACATGCCCGCGGTGCCCTGGCCTCCATTCTGACTCTCAGGCTCGCTGCTTTGCGAAGTCGATGATCCAGTGCAGGGCCGCCATGTCATCGACCGCGCCCGCGCTGAGCACCTTGGCAGGATCACCGCCGATGAGCAGGCGCTTCACCGGCACCTCAAGCTTCTTGCCCGTACGCGTGTGCGGCAGCGCAGGAGCGATGATGATCTCGTCGGGTACGTGCCGTGGTGAGGTCTGCTCACGGATACGTGCCTTGATCCGGTCCGGCAGTCCCTCGACATCGCTGCCCTCTGCGGGCACGACGAACATCGGCAGCCAATAGCCACCATCAGGCTGTTCGACCCCGACGACGAGCGAGTCCACGACGTCCGGGAGCGACTCGGCGGCGGCATAGATCTCAGCGCTGCCGAGCCTGACGCCCTGCCGGTTCAACGTCGAGTCGGAGCGGCCGTGAATCACCACAGTGCCGCGCTCGGTAACGGTGATCGAGTCGCCGTGACGCCATACGCCGGGGAAGGTCTCGAAGTAGGCACCTTCGTACGCGCTGCGGTCAGGGTCGTTCCAGAACGACACCGGCATCGACGGCATGGGTCGGGTGATCACCATCTCGCCGGCCACGCCGGGCTCGACCTGCCTGCCATCGTCATCCCAGACCTCGAGCGAGACGCCGAGCGCGATCGCACTGATCTCGCCGTCGTAAACGGGAGTGGTTGGAGCACTGGCAACGAAGATCCCGACGATGTCCGTACCGCCGCTCAGCGAGGCCACCTGGATGTCCGGGCTGATGTGTTCGCGGACCCACCGGTTGCCCGATGGAGGAAGCACGGATCCAGTGATGCCGACGATCCTGATTCTCGAAAGGTCGACCTCCTTGCCCGGTTCGACACCCTCACGCTCGCACAGCTGCAGGTAGCCCGGGCTAGTGCCGAAGGCAGTGACTTTCAGCTCGGCAGCCACACGCCAGAGGGCATCAGCGGTGGGGACCGCTGGGCTTCCGTCGTACAACACGATGGTCGACCCCATGAGGAGTCCGCCGACCTGGGCGTTCCACATCATCCAGTTGGGCGAGGTGAACCAGAAGAAGACGTCGTCGTCGCGAAGTCCCACATGCAAGCCTGCCAGTACGAGCTGCTCCAAGAGGGCACCACCGTGGCCATGGACGATTCCCTTGGGCTTGCCCGTCGTGCCTGAGCTGAACAGCACCCACAGCGGGTGATCGAAGGCGACGGGGACGGGCTCCATCGACCGAGAACCGGAGATCAAGTCTGCCCATGTCGACGCGTCCGGCATCGCCGGCTCGAGGCCTGACGTCGGCACCGCGATGACATGGCGAACCGTCGGCAGCAAGGCCCGCAATGCGGCTGCCTCGTCGCGCCGGTCGACGACCTGCCCCTTGAATGTGTGCCCTGTCCCGACGATGAACACGGTCGGCTCGAGCTGAGCCAGGCGATCTGCCGCAGCCGGTGCCGCGTAGTCCATCGCGGTCTGTGCCCAGGTCGCCCCAATGGAAGCCGTCGCGAGGAACGCGACGACTCCCTCGATGCTGCTGGGAAGGTAGGCGACGACGCGGCGCCCTGGCCCTACGCCAAGGTCAGCAAGCGCAGCTGCGGCCACGCCTACCTGGCGACGCAGCTCCCGGAACGTGATCGACTCTCGTGTGCCGTCGTCGCGTACCACCACGATTGCGGTTGCGTCGTCGTCACGACGGAGGAAGTGCTCGGCAATGTTGAGCGTAGATCCGGGGAACCACTCGGCGCCGGGCATCGTCTCGTCTCCGAGCGCCACCGTCGGAGGTGTGTCGAACCTGACGTCGAAGAACGTCGCAACGGCTCCCCAGAACTCGCTCGGATTCGCCGCCGACCACGCCTGAAGCTCTCGGAAGTCGGTCGGATCAGCGAACGACGCTTTGCCCTCGGCTACGAGCCACCGAGCCAACTCGACGACACGTGCGCTCTCAATGGCGGCATTCGAGGGGACCCATGACGGAGCAACGGAGGAAGACTGGGGCGCCATATCTCACACAATCGCACACGGTCAGTGCCGCGAGTCCGGAGCCTTGCTTGACACTTCAGACTATTTGTAACACTGTTCTGACATGACCGAGACTGTGTCCCGCGAGGCCGCGTACGTCGCACGCTCCGAGTCGACCTGGCGAGACCCGTGGCCTATGTATGCGGCGCTGCGCGACCACGACCCCGTCCACCACGTCGTGCCCGAACGTGCACCCGAGAACGACTACTGGGTGCTGACCCGGCACGCTCAGGTGCACGAAGCGGCGCGCGACTTCAGCACGTTCTCCTCCGCCAACGGGCTCACGATCGAGTACGACGAACTCGAGAAGACAGGTATGGCCGACAACCCGCCGATGGTCATGCAGGACCCGCCGACGCATACCGAGTTCCGGCGGCTCGTGTCGCGCGGGTTCACCCCTCGTCAGGTCGAGGCGGTCGAGCCCGCCGTACGAGAGTTCGTACGCGAGCGACTGCAACGACTTTCGGATGCTGGCGAAGGCGACATCGTCGAGGAGCTGTTCAAGCCGCTGCCGAGCATGGTGGTCGCGCACTACCTCGGCGTACCCGAAGAAGATCGCGGCCAGTTCGACGTCTGGACCGAAGCGATCTTCGAAGCGTCGGCAGGCCAGGGATTCGCAGCAGGAGGTGAGGCCATCGCCGACCTGATGGTCTATTTCACCGAGCTGATCGCGCGTCGCCGCGTCGACCCCGAAGACGACACGATCTCTCACCTGGTCTCCAGCGGAATGGGTGTTGAGGGTGACGACGCCGGCCTGCTTTCGATCCTCGGCTTCGCGTTCACGATGGTCGCCGGCGGCAACGACACCACCACCGGAATGCTCGGCGGTGCCGTACAGCTACTCACCCAGCACCCTGACCAACGCGCGATCCTTCTGGACGACTTGAGCAGGGTCCCTGACAGCGTCGACGAGTTCCTCCGTCTGACGTCACCCGTCCAAGCACTCGCGCGCACCGCAACCAGGGACGTCGAGCTCGACGACAAGGTCATCCCTGCAGGACGCAAGGTGCTGCTGCTGTACGGCGCCGCAAACCGCGACGAGCGCATGTACGGGCCCGACGCCGGAGTGCTGAACGTCATGCGCCGCCCGCAACAGATCATGACGTTCTCGCACGGCGCCCATCACTGTCTTGGCGCAGCGGCAGCTCGTATGCAGGCACGAGTCGCCCTCGAGGAACTCCTCGCGCTCTGCCCCACTTTCGAGGTCGATATCGACGCCGTCACCTACGCGCCGGGCAGCTACGTACGGCGACCGACGTCCGTACCGTTCCGGAGTGCCTCATGACCTGGCTGCGCGAGGAGCACTCAGCGCTGGCCGCGCAGAACATCCTCGACGCCGCAACAGGGTTGTTCGTCGAACAGGGCGTGAGCGCAGTCGGAATGGCCGATGTCGCGAAGGCCGCCGGATGTTCGAGGCAGACGCTCTATCGCTACTTCGACAGCCGCCAGGACCTGCACCTGGCGTTCGCCCAGCGCGAGGCCGCACGCCTCATCGAGCTGGTCTCGGGCGAGGTCAAGTCGATCAAGGATCCGGCCGACCGACTGGTGGCGATGATCGTCGCCTTACTCCGCGAAGTCCGGACTACCGACTACCTGTCCGCGTGGTTCCGCAGCGGCGAGCCTGCGCTGGCTGCCGAGATCGCGAACTCCTCCCCCATGATCGAGTCGCTGGCACTGACGTTCTTCGCGTCGGACGACCCCAGCGATCACGCGGTCCAGCTGACGCGTTGGTGCATTCGAGTGACACTGTCACTGCTCATCACTCCGGGCGCAGACGATACTGATGAGCGGCGCCTGCTTGAGCAGTTCATCGCCCCACTCGTCAGGACCGGAGTCACCGCATGAGCGCCACAGACGCAGAGCGCATCGCGATCGCAGATTCGTACCTCCAAGCCCTGCTGTCGCGAGATGGCGCCTCAGTCCCGTTCCACCCGAAGGCCGTACGCAAGGAAGCCGGCATGCGGACGGGATTCTCCGGCGCCCACCTGACGCGAAGCCTGACGTCAGGACCGCAGTACAAGCTGGTCAAGGGCATCCGCGAGAAGAACTGGTCCGTGGACGGCGACAACGTCCTCGTCGACTTCCTCCTGGACGCGCGCGGTGTCCCCAAGCCGTTGCACGTCTACGAGACGTTTCTCATCCCTGCCGACGATCCACGCATCAGGCGGATCGATGTGAGGTTCAGGCGCCCGCGCTAGAACGCGTTGGGACGGCTGCCTGAAGTCTGGATGTTCGTCGATACACCGTGGGCGAGATCCCGCACCATCGTCGACACGAGCGGGTCAGGACACTCTGCTCGCTATAACCCAGAATCCCGGCGATCTGACTGAGCGGAATCTCCGTATCCCTGAGGTAGTGCTCCATCTGGTCTCTGCGGACACCGTCCACCAAATTCGCGAACGAGGATCCTTCTGCTGCGAGCTGACGCTGAAGCGTCCGAGGGTGCATGTCCAGCTGCATGGCAACGAGCCCGATCTCCAGCCCGCCGGTCGGGAGCATCCGCCGGATCATGAGGCGGATCCCCTCGATGAACTGGCCCTCAGCCGGGGAGGCAATAGACGTGAGGTACTCCCTGACCACCTCGTGCACGGCATTGTCCGAGTCAACGCGGCGGTCGAGATCCGAACGCCGGACGATGATGGTCGCGTGATCCTTGGAGTAGTTCACCGGACATCCGAAATAGCGTTCGTACTCGTCGGTCGACGTGAGTGGCTCATGTGGCAGCTCCACCAGGACAGGGCGGAAGTCCTGACCGGCAACCAGTCGGAATATCTGCATCCCCACACCAAGTGCAAGCTCTTCTGCCTGTCGGTGCGGCCCGAGCCGATCCAGCAGGATGCGGAACTCGAAACGGGCGAACCTCCCGTCGGGCTGCAGGTCAATGTGCGCGCTGATCGCCGGGCTGTAGACCGACAGGTACTGATCCAGAGCTTGGAAGGCGGCACCGACCGTGGGCGCCGTGCGCACGGCTACTCCAACAGGTCCGAGGATCTCTACCCCCTGGCGCAGTGCAAGTCGGCGACCGAGGTCAGGCGTTCCCGTGGCCGTCGCTGCGGCTTCCAGAGCGCGAACACCGTTTCGATAGCTGATGAACGCGTCTTGGTCGCCCACCGCTGCCCGAGGGATTCCGGCGGCGGAAAGGAGCTCGTCGGGCTTCCCGCCGAGCTCCGCGACGAGTTCCGGGAAACCGCTGAGTCCGGTGCCGCGAATCAGGGACATGTCGTACAGGGTCAAGAACTTGTCGTCTGATGTCAAGACTCGGCGGTTCCCGCACGCGCAGACTGGCAGCACCGGGATTCGTATCACCCGGCCAGCACTCGCCAAGGAGACATCATGAGCCGCTTCGACATCACCAAGACCAACGCAGCAGTTGAGCAGCTGATCCAGATCACCGAAAACCCCCGGCACCTGTGGCTACTTCACGCATACAACCGCCACCGCTACCTGGAAATGGCTGGCCGATGGGAAGAGATCTTCGCACCCGAGATGACCGTTGAGCATCCGGTCTACAACTTCAACGTGTTCGGGATCAAAACCGTCCTCGACGGCGCCGATGCGGTGCAAGCGGTCTACAGCGAATGGGCGAAGAACAGCCAATCGATCTTCTACACGGAAGACGAAAAGCTCGCAGTTGGCGACAACATGATCTGCTCCACCGCGACGATCTACCAGCAGACTCCGGGAGCGGTCCTGGTCGCCGGAGGTGCGGACCTCGACGCGAACGCTACGTACCTGTTCAAGAACGTCGAGCACATGATCTGGCCGTACGACGACGAGGGCAGGCTTGTCGGTGAGGACGTCTGGGAGATCGATGAGTCAAAGCGCGAGATCATCCCGCTCGACGAGTCCGAGGTTCTCAGCTCCGCGATGTCCCGCAAACTGCTGGATCCGCTCATCAAGCCTCTCCCTCCTCGACCCTGGTAGGACCGACTGGCGCGAGCGAGGGGACACAGAGTTCCAGCGCCCGCGCTAGAACGCGTTGGGCCCGAACCGGAAGATCGCGACGATCGCGGCGATAGCCACGATCACGGCGTTGAACGTGGCCTCGGACCATTCCACCTTGCGGAAGTGGAAGATCGCCGCCAGCAGCATCAGCAGCCCGAGTCCCGCGGCGGCCAGCGGCGACAGCCACACAGCCTTGTCGACGAGCGCCGGGACGACGACGCCGATCGCACCGAGCACTTCCGCCAGACCCACGAAGCGCACGACGGGGGTCGAGAAGTCCTTGACCCAGGGCATGAATGACTCGAGCTTGGTACGTGCCTGGGTCAGCTTCAGCGTTCCGGCCGTCAGGAACATCGCGGCGAGGAAGCCCTGCAGGACCCACAAGAAGGTGTTCATGCAGAGGGCTCCAGGACCGTGCAGCGCGTGCCGCTGTAGATCGTCGGCATGCACTGGTTGCAGTGGATGCAGATGCCCTTGGTGGTCTCGCCAGCCTGCATACGGTTGATCAGGTCAGGCTCGCGAAGCAGGGCACGACCCATCGCGACGAACTCGAAACCTTCCTCCATCGCCCGATCCATCGTCGCCTTGTCGTTGATTCCGCCGAGCATGATCAGAGGCATCGAAAGACCCTCGCGAAAGACGAGCGCCTTCTCGCGGAGATAGGCCTCCTCGAACGGGTAGGTCTTGAAGAAGCGCTTGCCCACGGGCGTCCTCAGCCCGACTCGTACGAGCGCCGGCATGTTGGCCGCGAACTCCTTGAGCGGGACATCGCCGCGGAACAGATACATGGGGTTGAGCAGCGAGCTACCAGCGCTGAGCTCGAGCGCATCGAGGTGACCGTCAGCTTCCAGCATCTGCGCGAACTCGAGGGTCTCGGGCATCGAGAAGCCGCCAGGCGAGCCCTCTGTCATCCCGATCTTCGCGGTTACGGCGACAGCATCGCCGACTTCCTCCCGTACGACGCGGGCCACGTCACGCGCGAACTTCGCCCTGTTCTCCAGCGAGCCGCCCCAGCCGTCCTTGCGCCGGTTCTGCCCCTTCGCCAGGAACGAGCTCAGCAGGTAGCCGTGCGCCATGTGGATCTCGAGCACGTCGAAGCCGGCGTCGACCATGATCCGGGCGGTTCGTACGTAGTCCTTGGTGACGCGGGCGATGTCGGCCGCTGTCGCCGACTTGATCATCTGCATGCTCAGCGGAGAGGGCATCTTCGACGCGGCGAGCGCGTGCACACCATTGGAGCGACCGTTGGCGACCGGGCCGGCGTGGCCGAGCTGGCCGGCGATCTTGGCGCCGGTCTCGTGGATCGCATCCGTGAGCCGCTGCAGACCGGGTGCCGACTTCTCGTTGACGACGATGACTTCCTTCTGCGTACGACCTTCCGGAGCAACAGCGAGGTACGCGACGGTCGTCAAGCCAACGCCGCCACGCGCCGGGGCCAGGTGGTAGTCGATCAGCTCATCGGTGACGAGGCTGTCAGGAGTTCGCCCCTCGAAGGTCGCGGCTTTCACCGTACGGTTGCGCAGCTGGATCGGACCCAGCATTGCCGGTTCGAAGACGTTGTTGACCACGGCGTGAGCCTAGCGGTGGCTGAGCCTGGCCGAGCCGGATTTCGGTCGCTTGCGAGGAGCAGTTCGGGCTACATTCAGGCCATGAGCCTTTGGGGCCGGATGTTCGCGGCCATGTACGACCGATCCATGGCCGCGACCGAGAAAGCCGTTCTCCGTGGACGTCGCGAAGGGCTGCTGAGGGACGTGACGGGTTCGGTGCTGGAGCTCGGCGGCGGGACAGGCGCCAATCTCGCGTTCTACGGCCCGACCGTCACGAAGCTCGTGCTCACCGAGCCCGAGGAGCCGATGGCTCGCAGACTGGAGCAGAAGCTGGAGAAGCACTCGTTGCCCGCGACCGTGCTGCGGGTGGCAGCCGAGGATCTTCCGTTCGAGGCCAACAGCTTTGACTTCGTCGTCTCCACGCTCGTGCTGTGCACGGTCGACGATCCCGCCAAAGCGCTGGCGGAAACCCACCGGGTACTCAAGCCAGGAGGCAAGCTCGTCTTTCTCGAGCACGTCCGCTCAGATGACCCCAAGCTGGCTCGCTGGCAAGACCGCTTTCACGGCGTCTGGCGCCGGGCCGCGTTTGGCTGTCGCTGCAACCGTCCAACTGAGGACAACATCGAGGCCGCCGGTTTCTCAGTCGTGAACCTCGAACACGACACGTTGCACAAGGCTCCTCCGATCGTCCGGCCATTGATCGTCGGCGCGGCAGTGCGCCCCTGACCTACGCTCGCTTCGCCTTGGGCTTCTTGGGTGACTTCGGCGCTTCCGACAGGGCGAAAGCCACGGCCTCGCCCACCCACGAGTCGACGGTCTCTCCCTGGCAGTCCTCGTTGGGCACCAGCACCATTCCGCGCATCGGCCGCCCAGCCATATCCATTTCGTGCGCACCCTTGGCAATTGCCGCCGCATGCCCGTCCTTGCCGACTCGGATCATGAGGCCGTCCTTCATCATCCCGCAGGCCATGTGCGTGTTGACCATGAAGGCGAGACCGCCGAACATCTTCTTCTCCTCGTACGGCGCGAGCTCGCCGACCTTGTCACGCACGCGCGCCGCGATCTCTTCGTCGTAGGCCATTCACCGATCTTGGGACCGAGCCCACGATGTTGTCCAGCGTCAGTCACGTGTCCGCAGCGTCGGGGCAACCCAGCGTCGCAGGTAGGAGCGCAGCTCCTGGCCAGTACGCGCCGGATCACCGGGATCCAGGAAGAACGACTGCAACATCCGCAGCAGGTGCTCAACCAGCTCGAGCTGCTCGTCCTCGGCCAGGCCGATGGCAGACCAGTCGATCCCGAAATCGCTCAGGATCTTGACGCCGAGCTCGATCGACGATGGTGCGGTCAGACCGGAGATCGTGTTGCGGATCTGGCCCGGAGCAACCAATCGGTTGAGAACGGGATCATCCCGAAGATGCTCGTACACATACGCAACGACTTCGACGATGGCTTCGGCAGGATCGCCGGAGCCTTTCAGGTGGTTGACCATGTGCTCGACGAGGTTGTCCTGAAGGTCTCCGACGGCGTACAGCGACGCGGCATTGAGCAGGTCGTTGGTCGTCGGGAAGTAGCGATAGACCGTTTGGCGGGTGACGCCGAGCAGGTCGGCGATCTCGGACGTGTTTGTGGTCCCGCCCTCGGCCATACGAGCGCACGTGGCAATCAGGATGCGGGTGCGCGCCTCCTCGGCATCGCACGGCGGTTGCCCGCCCCAGCCATGTGACCTCATCCGACCTCATTTCGCGTCATCGCTTGACGACCATACACTTTCGTGTTTGTGTTCATCCAGTCTTCAAAATTTGTATGCTCAGCCATTCTCGCTCACCAAGGAGCACCATGACCGTCGACATCCTGCCTGCAGGCTTCGATTTCACCGACCCGGACCTCAACCTCGATCGCGTGCCGCACGAGGAGTTCACCCTGCTGCGCAAGACGGCGCCCATCCACTGGGTCGAGCAGACTGACAACGCCCGGGCCGGAATGTCGACCGACGCAGGCACCGGCTACTGGGCCGTGACCAAGCACGCTGACATCGCCGAGGTCTCCAAGAACAGCAAGGTCTTCTCGAGCCGCGAAAACGGCGTGATCATCCGCCTCCCCGAGACCGCAACCCGCGAATCCCTCGAGATGACTCAGGTCGTGATCATCAACCAGGACGCGCCCGACCACACCGCGCTACGAGCCATCATCAGCCGCGGCTTCACTCCCCGTGCGATCGGCGCTCTGGACGAGGTCCTCGAGGAGCGTGCCCGCCGCATCGTGACCGAGGCCGTAGCGGCCGGATCAGGCAACTTCGTCGACCAGGTCGCCTCACAGTTCCCACTCGAGGTCATCGGCGACATGCTCGGCATTCCCGCCGAGGACCGCCAGAAGATCTTCGACTGGACCAACCAGATGACGGGCGCAGAAGACGCCGAGCTCGCGCGAGAGGACAACGACCCGGAGGCCGCGGCCGCCGAAGTCCTGATGTACTCGATGGGCCTCGCTGCCGACCGCAAGGCCAACCCGCGTGACGACATCGTCACGAAGCTCGTGCAGTCCGGCGAAGACGGCGGCCGCGGCCTGACCGACGACGAGTTCGGCTTCTTCGTCATTGCCCTCGCGGTCGCCGGCAACGAGACCACCCGAAACGCCACGACGCACGGTATGAAGGCGTTCTTCGACAACCCCGACCAGTGGGACCTGTGGGTACGCGAGCGTCCTGCCACGATGATCGACGAGGTCATTCGCTGGGCCACCCCCGTGACGTCGTTCCAGCGCACAGCCCTCGAGGACGTTGAGCTCGGCGGCGTACAGATCAAGGCCGGACAGCGCGTCGCCCTGTTCTACGCCAGCGCCAACCACGACGAGGACGTCTTCGACGATGCGTTCACGTTCGACATCACGCGCGATCCCAACCCTCACCTCGCCTTCGGCGGTCACGGCGCTCACTACTGCATCGGCGCCAACCTGGCGCGCTCCGAGATCAAGCTGATCTTTGATGCGCTGGCCGATCTCGCTCCGAACATCCGCCAGACGGGTGACCTCTCCCGCCTGCGATCGGGCTGGCTCAACGGCATCAAGAACCTGCCGGTCGCGTACGACGCCTGACAACGATTCGACCCCGAGGGGCCCTCAGGGTCCGGGTGGGGGTGAGTTCGGCGGTGACCCCGATGTGGTGACATGCCCGTAGCCGTGAGGCTACGAAGCATGATCACCATAGATTCCCTCACGAAAAGGTACGGCGGGTTCACCGCCGTCGACGACGTCTCGTTCACCGCTCGCTCCGGACGTGTCACTGGATTCCTCGGCCCGAACGGCGCAGGCAAATCCACCAGCATGCGCGTCATGGTCGGCCTGACAGTGCCGACCTCGGGTCAGGCTCTGATCGATGGCCGACCCTTCGCGGAGCTTCCCAACCCCGGACGCAAGGTCGGAGTTCTCCTGGATGCTTCAGCCCAGCATGCCGGGCGTACCGGCCGGGAGATCCTGACGATCGCCCAGCGCACCATGGGACTCCCCAAGCTCAGCGTCGACCACATGCTGCACAAGGTCAGCCTGACCGACGAGGAGGCTGATCGGCGCGTACGCAACTACTCACTCGGTATGCGCCAGCGCCTCGGCATCGCGACTGCCCTGATCGGAGACCCCGACGTGCTGATCCTCGACGAGCCGGCAAACGGGCTCGACCCGGCTGGCATCCGCTGGATGCGCGATCTGCTTCGCGAGTACGCCAACAAGGGCGGCACCGTGCTGCTCTCGTCGCACCTGCTTCACGAGATCGAAGTGATCGCCGATGACATCGTCGTGATCGGCAACGGCCGCATCGTGGCTCAGGGCACCAAGTCCGAGCTCCTCGACGCTGCCGGAACCGTCGTACGTGCTGAGGTGCCTGCCGACCTGGCGCGTGCGCTGAGTGCCGCCGGCATCTCCAGCACCGCTTCAACTGACGGCGCAATCCGTACCGACGCCGAACCCGCCCTGGTGGGCAGGGTCGCACTCGCGGCCGGTGTCGCCCTCACCGAGCTCAAGTCGGCCGACACCGCCGGCCTTGAGGAGATGTTCCTCGAGCTCACCGCCGAGACCCAGCGAGAAGGAGTAGCAGCATGAGCACCGCAACCCTCGAGGCGAAGGCGCCATCTGTTGCGCGCGTCGCTGCAGTCGACCAGCCGATTCCGATGTCGCGTCTTGTCTCGGTCGAGCTGCGCAAGATGTTCAACACCCGCTCGGGCTTCTGGCTCATGGCGAGCATCGGCATCGCCGCCGTGCTGGCAACCACCGCGACGATCCTGTTCGCACCTGACAGCGAGCTGACGCAGGACGCGTTCTCGGCCGCGATCGGGTTCCCGATGGCAGTGATCCTGCCGATGGTCGCGATCCTGTCGGTCACCAGCGAGTGGACCCAACGCAGCGGACTCACGACATTCACGCTCGTGCCTCATCGCGAACGTGTGATCGGCGCAAAGGCGCTGGCCACACTGATCATTGCTGTTGCCTCCATGTTCATTGCCCTCGCGGTCGGCGCGGTCGGAAATCTCTTCGGTTCGGCCGTGGTCGGGGTCGACACGGTCTGGGACGTGGGCGTCATGGACTTCGCACTGATCGTCCTCGCCAATGTTCTGGGCATGCTGGTCGGCTTCATGCTGGGCGTCCTGCTTAGGAACTCACCCGGTGCGATCGTCGGCTACTTCGTCGTGTCGTTCGTGCTCCCGGGACTGTTCATGGCACTGGGCAACGCGCAGGCATGGTTCGAGGACGTATGGCCGTGGGTCGACTTCACCTACGCCCAGGGAGCGCTGTTCGAGGGAGACGTGAGCGCCACGGAGTGGGCCAACCTCGGAGTCACCGGCCTCGTCTGGCTGGTCATCCCGATGGCTGTCGGCCTCCGCATGATCATGAGGTCCGAGGTCAAGTAGCCGCTGTCGTGCGGCCCGGGCGTTGCGACGTCCGGGCCGTTCGTGCGCCTAGACCTCGCGACAACCGAAGCGGGGCTTGATGAACTGGTTGATGTACTTGCCGATCGAGACACTGCCGAGAAGCTCCCGGTGCACGGACCGCGGCACCGGCGAGTAGACGTACGTCGCTCCGCCCTCAAAGCGAATCCAGAGCTCGTTGGTCTCCGGGGCAAAGCCGACTGCCTCCACGCTCGACGACTCAACGAGCTCCATCTCGGGCTCCATCCCTCCATCATTCCTGACAGACTCAGCAAATGACGCGACGCAAGGTGGAGCCGCAGACGAAGGCCATGGCCGGAATCGGCATGTCCGTGGCCGTCGCTGCAGTGGTCGCACCCCGCACGTTCCTGCGGACCTTTGGCATCGCGGAACCACCCACCGGCGCGACGTTGCTCGGCTGGCGGCTGTTCGCCGCTCGCACTGCCACGCTCTCGGTCCTGGCCGCACGCGGCAGCCGCACGGCCCGAGACTCGTTCTTGCCGGTCCAGTTGATGGATCAGGCTGCGTGGTGGTGGGGACACTCGCGCGGCGAGCTGCCACTGCGTACAGTTGCCATGGCGGCGAGCGCGTCCGGAGCCATCATCGCGCTGGATGTCAGTCGCAGACTGTCTGAACGCCACTGACTACTCTGATCGCGTGCACAGAGTGTTCAAGATTCCCGTCAGCTCGGTCTATCCCCACTACGTGACGAAGGCCGAGAAGAAGGGCCGCACCAAAGCGGAGGTCGACGAGGTCATCCGCTGGTTGACGGGCTTCGACCAGGCGGCTTTGCGCAAGCACCTCAAGGCGGACACGTCATTCGAAGACTTCTTCGCTGAGGCGGAGCTCAACCCGAACGCGTCGTTGATCACCGGCGTGGTCTGCGGGATTCGGGTCGAAGAGATCGAAGACCCGTTGATGAAGAAGCTCCGCTATCTCGACAAGCTCGTCGATGAGCTCGCCAAGGGCAAGGCGATGGACAAGATCCTTCGCGCCTGACCCATGGTGGTTTGATAGCGTCTTAGGACGTTAGTAATCCACATCTCCCAGGGAGCTCCTCGTGCCGAGCGCAGAGAACACACCGCGGGTCACCCCGCCGTTCGAGCTGCGCGACGCAGTCAAGGCAACCCTGCCCGATGCGAACCACGACGCTGCCCTCCTCCACCTGACGCTGCTGCATCTGGGGCGACTGGTCGAGTCATCGATCCAGAGCGTCATCACGCCCGAGGGGCTCGAGATGTCCGAGCACTCGGTCCTCACCGCGCTGGTGTTCGCCGGACCCCCGCACACGATGTCGCCGACCCAGCTGAGTCAGGTCATCCTCCAGACAACCAGCGGCATGTCCAAGACGCTTCGGCGGATCGAACGCCTCGGCCTCATCGAACGAATCGACGACCCGAACGATGGTCGCGCCCGCCTCGTCGTACTGACCGAAAAGGGTCGCGAAATGTCCGAACGGCCGCTTCGTCAGCTCGTCACCCAGTGGAGCGAACAGCTGAAAGACCTTGGCGCCGACGAGCTCAGCAACGCAGCCAACGCCGTATGGGCCTTGGTCCCGCACATGGATCCGCGGTTCAGCACCGAAGACTAAGGCCTACGGAGCCACTGACATGTAGTCGGCGAAGCCGGTCGGATCGTGTCGACCGACGCTGGCGTGCTCGAACAGTCCGTAGCCGACCTGTCCATTGCACGTCGCACGCGCGGAGTGATCAATCACGCCCCATGGGAAGCGGCCAATCATGTCCGG
This sequence comes from Aeromicrobium sp., assembly GCF_036675695.1. GTDB lineage: Bacteria > Actinomycetota > Actinomycetes > Propionibacteriales > Nocardioidaceae > Aeromicrobium. The sequence continues at coordinate 37,454 of NZ_JAKFEL010000049.1, read as the reverse complement.
CTGGGTGAGGTCGTACGTTCCCGTGTCGACCCAGTCCTTGCCCTTCCACACTCCGTGATTCCACTCGGGATCACCGCCGTAGCCGCAGCCGATGTGCAGCGGGACGAACGACAGACTCTCCACTTCGACGAGCAGCGCCTCGCCCTGCGGAGTCGTCAGGTGGATGCGAGCGCCGGTCGGTATGCGAGTTCCCGACGTGTAGTCGATCTCGAAGCGAGGCCAGCCCAGCTGCTCAACTCGCCCGTCAGGGAACACGCGAATGGCGTCGTTGAGGCTACGGAAGCCGTCCGGCTGCTCCTGCACGATGACGATCACCGCGAAGTCATCGAACTGCAGCGGCGCGTACAGCCACCAGAAGCCCTCAAGCGGCTGCTCGGCAGCACGTCCTGGTGGCTCAGCCTCGCCAATCGGCCGGATACCCCATGAACGGTCGCGCGTGCCAGTCCAGTCACTGACGTCGTAGGTCGTCCCGCCGACCTGCAGCGAACCGGCCCACGTGCCGACTTGTGCGAAGCGCTGGGCGTCAAGCGTCGGACGGTCGTTGGCGTCGAGCATGATGTGCCGCTGCTCAAGGACTGCCGGGAACGAGCCTGTCCAGGTCAGGTCGAACCCGACGTGGTCGTTGTCGCAGGTCAGACGCAGCTTGTTGAGCGGTTCGACCACCTCTAGCTTCATCGGTCCGACCTGCTGGTCGAGCGATCGGGCCTCGAGCGCATCCGAGAGGCGAAGCGCGTATTGCTGGTCCTTCACTCGTACGGTCGCGAACGCATCGCGGACGCCGAGGTTCGGGTACGTTCCGATCCCGGCAATCAGGAAGACCTCACCCAGCTTGTCGTGGGCATTGAGGTAGCAGCGGTCGTAGAAGTTGCGGTCACTGCTGTCCGCCCGTGCGATCGGCAGAGGTGCCTGGTGGATCGGGAACTCGTCGAGCTCAGTCGGCATCAGGCCCATTCGTACGTACCTTCCAAGAGACGCTTGAGCAGGGCTGCGTGCATGACGAATCCATCCGGGTCGTCAGGCTGCTGCTCCTCGCCGAAATGGATCATCCTGCGCTTGACCTGACTCATGACGACGGCGTGGCGGAGCGCCGAGTAGACGATGTACCAGTCGAAGTCCCGGACAGTATGCCCGCTGAGCTCCTCGTACTTCGCGATCACGTCCTCTCGGCGACAGAAGTCCGGGATACCGGGCATCTCGAACACATTGGCAATGTCCTGGAAGAAAACGTGCAGGAACACGGTCCACGCGAGGTCGACTTCGCGCGGGGCTATCGCCGCCATCTCCCAGTCGATCACGGCAGCCGGTTCGAATCCGTCGAAGATGATGTTTCCGGGACGCGCATCTCCCCAGCTGAGGACACCCGGACCAGGATCGGCGGGCCAGTTGGCCTCGAGCCAGTCGAAGGTCTCCTCGATGATCGGGATGCGGAGCCCATCGGTGGAGCGTGTCCACTCGTAGTAGGCGCGCAGCGCATCGACGTGGGCCCGCAGCGGCTCACCCTCGGGGGCCAGCGAGGCGAAGACCGTGGAGGCATCGGCGATGCCGTGGATGCCGGCGAGCGCCTTGACGGTCCCGTCCTGGAGTTGTCGACGTTCTTCTGGCGTCGCGTCCATGAGCCAACCACCGAAGACGTACGGAGGGTTGTCAGTCGGCGTACGGCCAGCAACGGCCTTCATCACGCCGAACGGTGCGCCGACGACGTCGCCCGTCTCCTCGACTCCGACGATCGGCGGGACGGGCACATCGCTGTGGTCGGCGACGAGCTTCATGATCTCGAACTGCTGGACGATGTCGTACGACGGGAACACCGGGAACGACGTGTCCTCGGGAGGCATCCGCGCGACGAGTGGCTGGGAGTTGGCGTCGAACAGCAACGTCACGCTCGACATACCTCCACCCTGCGGCGCGTGCAGGTCGGAGATCGTGACAGGCTCTCCGCTGGTCTCTCCCAGCCACGCTGCGACGGGCTCAGCCAGAGTCGCGAAGTCGCGCTCGTGCACGGTCATCTTTGTTTCAGCGTGCACGTCGTGATCTGACGCAGTCATGTATTCTCCCTAGAAGTAGCGTCCTAGGACGGAAGTAGACCAGCATCCCCCGCTTGGGTCAAGCACTTTGGGCCACTGGACAGTTGTCTGGTCACTCTTCCAGAAAACGAGAACATGTTCTACTCTCTGCTCATACTGGTGTTGACCCACGGCTCACGAACAGAAGGCAGTCTCCGATGACCTCCACGCAACCCGTCTCCGCTCCGGTCACGTCCGGACAGTTCGATGTGGTCAACCCCGGGACCCGTGCGGTCGTGGGCACCTACCCGATTCATACGGCTGACGACATCGCCGACCGACTTGATCAGGCTCGTGAGGCGCAAGTCTGGTGGGCCGCCCAAGGGTTCAGCGGCCGCAAGCGCATCATGACCAACTGGGTGCGCTGGCTGGCTGCCAATGCCGAGGAGATCTACGCGCTGGGCAACGCCGAGACCGCGCGACCCATCGGCGACATCCAGATGGAGTTCATCGCCGGCCTCGAGGACATCCGCTGGACCGCAGCCCATGCATCGCGGGTGCTGAAGCGTCGCAAGGTCGCGCCCGGAATCGCGTTCACCAACTTCGCCGCTGACGTGGTCCACGAACCGCTCGGCGTCGTCGGCATCATCACTCCGTGGAACGTCCCGATCTACACCGTCCTGAGCGGCGCAGCATGCGCCCTGGCCGCCGGCAACACCGTGATCGTGAAGCCCAGTGAGCTCAGCGCAGGCGCTGGCGCCTTCGTGATCGAAGGGTTCTACAAGGCAAACCCCGACGTGCCTGTCGGCATCATCAGCTACGTGCACGGCCTCGGCGAGACGGGTGCCGCACTGTGCAAGTCCGGCGTGGACAAGCTCGCATTCACCGGCTCTGTCCCCACCGGCCGTCGCGTGATGGCCGCGTGCGCCGAGAAGCTCACCCCGGTGGTGCTGGAGCTTGGCGGCAAGGACGCGACCATCGTCGCCGAAGACGCTGATCTCGAAGCAGCGGCGACAGCCGTCGTCTGGGGCGCCTTCTTCAATGGTGGCCAGGCTTGCGTCGGCGTTGAGCGTGTCTACGTGGTGCGCGAGGTCCGCGACGCATTCCTGGAGCTCGTACGTACGAAGGCCGAAAAGGTCACCGCGGGGCTCGAGAGCGGCGTCAGCTACGGCCCGATGATCACTCCCGGTCAGGTCGAGATCGTGCGACGCCATATCGATGCCGCAATCGCCGGCGGCGCAACCGCCCTGGTCGGCGGGCCGGAGTCGGTGAAGCCGCCGTTCGTGCACCCCGTCGTGCTGGTCGACGTTCCCGAGGACAACGCAGCAGTGTGCGAGGAGACCTTCGGCCCGGTCGTCGTGATCAACACGGTCGAGGACATTGACGACGCGATCCGACGTACGAACGGCACGTCGTTCGGACTCGGCGCCTCGGTGTTCTCCAAGCGCCGAGGCGCTGAGATCGCCAGTCGCATGCGTTCAGGCGGCGTCACGGTGAACGCCGTGCTGTCCTTCGTCGGTATGCCGTCGGTGCCATTCGGCGGTGTCGGCGACTCGGGCTTCGGTCGGTTCCACGGCGATGCTGGCTTGCGCGAGTTCACCTTTGCCAAGAGCACGGTCCGCAAGAAGTTCAGCATGGGACCGAACGTGCAGGAGTTTCCCCGCACCGAGGAGCACTACGACGTCATCCGCAAGACGATCAAGATGAGGTACGAGCGCAAGTTCCGAGGCTGAGCAGCAACGCCCGACCCCGCGATTTGTGACGCTCACGGCGTCACGTCGCGCTGAGGCTGTGGGCGTCACAAATCGCGGTCAGAAGGCCATGAACAGGATCATGTCCCGGTCGTACTCGCGACCTTCGTGCTCCGCGGCCAGGTGCTCCTGAACCTTCGCCACGAGATCGTCCTCATCGGTTCCGACGATCTGCACTGAGCACGGGCAGTTCAAACGTGTCTTCATGTCACGACCCCTTCTGCGCCACCGCAGCGGCTGCGTGCTTCCCGGCACGACGACCGAAGAACGACCCTTCGCCCAGCTGGGTGCCGGAGCAGTAGCCGTTGCCGTCCTGAGCAATATTGGACGCACACGCGCCCGCTGCATAGAGCCCGCGTATGACGGAGCCGTCCCTCCTTTTAGCTTGCCCATCGACCGTGGTGGAAATGCCGCCAATCGTGAAGCCCGCATACAGAGCCACGCCGAGGGTGAGGTCGAGGACCGCCCACGGTGCCGTCGTCTGCGGTGCCAGCCAATCGGGGTGCTTGTGGAAGTCCGGATCCTCGCCCTTGGCCGCGTTGGCGTTGTAGGTGTCGAGGGTCTCGCGCAGAACCTCGACGGGAATGTCGAGTCCTTCGGCCATCTCCTCCACCGTCTCGTAGCCGTCCTTGAGTGGCACGAGCGGCATGAGCTGCTCGGCATAGTGCTCGGCGTCGACGATGAGGTACGCAGCGGAGTCCGGCTGCTTCATGACGTGGTACGAGCTGCGCGCGTGATAGCTGTCCTCAGCCACAAACCGCTTGCCGAGCTTGTTGATCACGAGGCCCTTGACGAGCTGTGACGGCGGATAGAACGGGGCCGTGATGAACGGCTCTTCCATGTGCTCGACAGCAGCACCCACGGACTGTCCAAGGCGGATGCCGAGACCGTCGTCGTACGTCGAGCCGAGCGTGAACAGCTTCTCGCCGAGTGCGGGGGTGTACTTCGCCACCATGTCGGGGTTCATCACGAACCCACCTGCAGCCATGACGACGGACGATGATGCGACAGTGCCCGTCTTGTCGAACGACTTCCACGCAACACCGACCACGGCATCGCCGTCGATCACGAGGTTGGTCACGCCGGTCTCGTAGCGGACCTCGACGCCTGCCTCCTCGATCTTGGTGCGCAGCAGGTCCATCACGATCCTGGTGCCCTCGGTGTCACCGGGTACGGGCACCTTGTGGCCGCGGGGCGCCGGCTTGACCTCATCCCGGTACGGCCACACCTTCTCGTTGCCTGTGAACATGAGTCCTTCCGTCCCAGGCTGGATGACGGCCTTGTCGGCGAAGAACGATCGCTCGAATTGGAATCCAAGAGCCTCAAGCCAGTCGAACAGCTCAACGGATCCCTCGCAGTAGGCGCGGATCTTCTCCTCGTCGGGATCCTTGGTGCTCGCCATCAGGTAGGCGATCATCGCCTCGACGGAGTCCTCGTGACCCGTCGCCTTCTGCACGGCGGTGCCGCCGCCGAGGTAGAAGTGACCACCGGACATAGACGAGGTGCCGCCATGGATGGCCGACTTCTCGAGCAGAAGCACGCGTGCGCCGGCACGAGCCGCTTCGAGCGCTGCGCAACCGCCAGCGATGCCGAAGCCCACGACGACAACGTCGTACGTCTCGTCGGGCTGAACGTCCGAGATGGACAAGGGAGCAGGAACTGCGAGCCCTGCGGGAATGTTCGATGACATGGATCTTCTCTCAGAGCTTGGTGGGGATCATTGACACGGTTCCGCCGTCCACGACGAACTCTGCGCCCGTGGAGAACGACGACTCGTCACTGGCGAGGAACAGCACGAAGGTCGCGACCTCCTCCGGCCTGCCCGGACGACCGAGCGGAATCGGGATCATGTCCTCGGGCATCGCGTCAGTTGCCGGGGTGCTGATGCGACCCGGGTGGATCGAGTTGACCCGGATGCCGTGCGGAGCCAGCTCCAGCGCTACCGACTTGGTCAGACCGCGCAGGCCCCACTTCGAGGCGACATAGCCGTGAGCCCACGGCGTACCGCGGAGTCCTTCGATGGACGAGGTGTTGATCATCGAGCCGCCGCCGGCCGCGATCATCGCGTCGGTGGCAGCGCGCATGCCGAGGAATGCGCCAGTCAGGTTGACGTCGAGCATCTGGTGCCAGAGGTCTGCCTTGTAGCGATTGATGGGGCCGCCGTTGAAGATGCCGGCGTTGTTGAAGAGCACGTCGAGCTTGCCGAACTCCGAAACAGTGAGCTCGACGGCCTTGCGCCAGTCTTCGTCGCTGGTCACGTCGAGGTGTACGTAGCGTGCAGCGTCGCCGAGCTCCTTGGCGAGCGCTTCGCCTTCCTCGTCGAGCAGGTCACCGATGACCACCTTGGCGCCCTCCGCAACCAGCATCCGGGCGCTCGCACCACCGATGTTGCGCGCGCCTCCGCTGATCAGGACAACCTTGCCGTCAACACGTCCCATGGGTGGTTCCTTCTTCCGTTGAACTAGCTGGCGAGCGTGGTTGCGAAAACACCACGGGCCGTACCGAATGGCAGGTCGAGCATGGTCTTGAAGCCCGGTTCAGCGGCAATGACATCCGGGATGGCGTTGACGAGGCGTCCAGCAGCGGTGGCGATCGCCGCGTAGTTGTGGTCGCCCCGCGCACTGGTGGGGCAGACGTCGACGACGTATGAGGGCTCGCCGACGATCTCGACGCGGTAGGAGCCACCCTCCTGTGCCGACTGCGGCCAGTCGGGTCGGATACCTTCCATGATGCGTGTCGTGTGCTCGATGACCAGGACTTCCTTGCCGTTCACGACACCGGCGATCTCGAAGTGCACCGCCGCAACACCGCCCTTGGGGATGTGACCCACCGCGATCTCGAGTGCCTCGGGCGCTGGCTCCTGCTCGAAGCGCTCGACGATCTCGTCGAGCTCGAATCCGAATCCCTTGGCCATCAGGCGCAGGCTCACGCCCCAGGCCGCCGTGAGCATGCCCGGCTGGAACAGCATCGGGAGATCCCCGACCTCGTTGCCGAACCCCATGACGTCGAACATCACGGGCGCGCCGTCGTACGTCGCGTAGTCGGCAATCTCCGAGCAACGGATCTGCTCGACCTTCTGGCAGGTCGACGCGATGGCGAAGGGCAGCAGGTCGTTCGCCCATCCTGGGTCGACGCCGGTGACGAAGAGGCTCACATTGCCGGCCTTGCAGGCGTCCTCAAGCGGGTCGATCATGCTGTCGGGCAGCAGGCCCCACGGGTAGACGAGCGTCGCAGGCGAGGTGCTGACGACGTCGATGCCGGCCGTGAGGAGCTTCTGGAGATCGGCCAGCGACTCGAAGAAGCGGGTCTCGGCCAGCGCACAGTAGATCGCGCAGTCCGGCTTCAGGGCGATCGCTGCGTCAAGGTCGTCGATCGCCGTGATCCCAGTGACGACATCGAGACTCGCCAGCGTGCCAGCGTCCTCACCAATCTTGGCCGGGTCAGAGACGACGAGACCGACCAGCTCGAAGCGCGGGTCCTCGATCACCTGGGAGAGCGCGATGCGTCCGACATTGCCGGTCGCAATGTGAACCACTCTGATGGGGTTGGCTCGGATGGGCACAGCACTCTCCTGTGGGTCGGTCAATGCTCTGCCCCGAGACGGATCTGCTCGTCACGGTCCGTGATCTTGAGCCTCGGCCTGCCGAGAGCCTTGCCCTCTGCCTTCTCGTGGCTGTCGAGCCGCTTCCAGGCCACGAGGTCGACGATGGCCACGCCACGCTCGATGAGCATGGCGTCGAACGACTCCTTGTCTCCGCCTGGCTCGGGCAGCAAACCCTCGTAGTAGTCATCGATCAGCGCTGTCGCGGTCTCCACCGCGCACGTGCGGTTGGTACCAATCACGCCGGACGGACCTCGCTTGGCCCATCCCGTCGTGTAGACCCGGGCAACGAGCTCACCCGACCCCGGATCAGTGACGCGTCCCCCGTCATTCGCAAAGCGACCGGCCTGCTCGTCGAACGGCACACCTTCGACCGCGGTCGAGTGATAGCCAGTGGCTCGCAGCACCAGGCCTGCCTCGATGGTCTCGACGTCGGAGGGCTCGCTCGTACGGGCGAGAACGATGCCAGTGGCCCGCGCCTCCCCCACGACTTCTTGGGGAGTCAGGCCGAAGCGCAGCACCAGGCGCTTGCTTGCACCCGTTGGGGCCATCCCGGCGGCACGCTTCAGCAGCGCAACCTTCTGGCTGGCGGCATAGGTGCCGGCGGTGCGTTCGCCGTCGGCAATCTCGGCCAGGCTCGTGAGCTCCGCGGGATCCACGATGACGTCGATGTCGGGATTGTTGACCAGCGCCAGCAGCTCAGGCGTCGTGAAGGCTGCGTGCTCGGGTCCGCGCCGTCCGACCAGGACGACTTCCCGGATGGCTGACTCGCGGAGTCCTTCGATCGCGTACGGGGCCATGTCCGACGAGCTGTGCAGGTGGTCGGGAGTGAGAAGGAGCAGGCGCGCCATGTCGACAGCCACGTTGCCGTTGCCGATGATGACTGCGCGCTCGTGATCGAGCGCCGGTGCGAGGTCGACGTGGTCGGGTTCGCCGTTGTACCAAGTGACGAACTCGGCGGCAGAGTAGCTGCCGGGCAGGTCTTCGCCCGGGATGCCGAGCGTGCGGCCGACCGATGCGCCCGTCGCATAGACGACCGCGTGATGGTGCTCGAGGAGGTCGTCGTGGCTGACGTCGCTGCCGACGTTGACGTTGAGGCGCACTGTCGTGCTCTTGTGACGCGCGATCGTGTCGAACATGATCGCCGAGTCCTTGGTGCCGAGGTGGTCAGGTGCGACGCCGTGGCGTACGAGACCGTGCGGTGTCGCCAGGCGATCAATGACGGTGATCTCGACATCTGCACGGCGCGTGGCGGCGAGCTCCTCGGTGACGAACCAACCCGCGGGACCCGATCCGACGACGGCAACCCGCAACGGGGCGCCCTGGTCCTGGACCTTGGGCCCGGCCGGCGGCGGCGCAGCGGGGAACGGGATGTCGCCGACCCAGGTGAAGTAGTCGGCGTTGATCTGGGTGTAGTCGCTGAGATGCTCCGGCAGCTCGGAGTCAGCGTGGACGGCGCTCACCGGGCATGCGGGGACACACGCGCCGCAGTCGATGCACTCGTCGGGGTTGATGTAGAGCATCTCCGCCGTGGCGAAGTCTGGATCGTCTGGCGCCGGGTGGATGCAGTCGACGGGACAGACAGCTACACATGATGCGTCGTTGCAACACGACTGAGTGATGATGAAGGTCAAGGACCAGAATCCTTTGCGTGCTTTGCGCGGGCGGCCTTGGCGATCGTCTCCTCCACAATGGAGTTGAGACGGGCGCCTTGGGGCCAGCCGGCGTAGTGACTGAGGAAGACAACAATCTCACGAAGCGCTTCGTCATCGAGATCCCCTGCCCCATATGCAGCCGGGACCTGGATTCCCAGCACGTCGGCGGCGCCTTGTCCGGCAAGCATGCCGATCAGCAACAGGCGACGATCCCGGTCTGTCAGGCCCGGACGATTCCAGATGTCGGCAAACAGGTGATCGGCCGTGTAGGCGAAGAAGTCGCCGCCGCCGTCACTCATGTCGAAGCCATAGACCTGTTCCATCTTGCGGAGGCCTTTGGCGCGCGTCTCTGGCAGGTCATCGAACTTTTCAGCCATCGTGATCTCCTTGAAGGCCGAGGGCCGGCCCAAGCCGGTCCACGGAGAGTCGGGCCAACGGTACGTCGACGCCGAGCTTGTCGGCGAGGGCAATCGCAAAGCCCAGGTCCTTCTCTCCCAACGCGCGTACGTGTGAGAAGACGCTTTCCCAGAAGTCGCCTTCGGGGATCGGCGCCGTGGTGTCTCGGTGCATGATCGCGCCGGGTCCACCGGTGATGGCATCTGTGTGCCGTACGACATCGCCGAGCACCTTGATGTCCAGCCCGGCGGCTTCAGCGAGTCGCGCGGCTTCGGCTGACGCCGTGAACGAGACGAAATGGAGGAGGTTGCGGGCGAGCTTGAACTTGGTGCCGCTGCCCAGCTCGCCTGCGTGGATGACCTTCGTACCCATGACGGACAGCACCGGCTCCACGGCCTTGAACGCCTCAGAGCTCGCGCCGACCATGATCGCCAGCGAACCATCAGCGGCGCCCATGGGACCACCGGACACCGGGGCGTCGATGATCTCGACCGCAAACCCGCACACGCCCATGACCTGGTTGACCAGCTCCGCGGGTGTCTCAGGTGCCACGGTCGAGTGGATGACGAACGACACCGGGATGAAGTCGTTGCGGGTCTGGAGATCCTTGAGGACCTCACCCAACACGCTGCGTACCTGGTCATCGTCGCGAACCATCACACAAATGACGTCAGCCCAGTTGCCCAACGCACCGATCGACTCCGCCTCGGTGGCGCCGGCCGCGACCAGCTCGGCGACGGGCTCGGGAGCGACGTCAAAGACGCGCAGGTCGATCGATTCGTCAGCAGCGAGCCGTAGCGCCATCGGCTTGCCGATGTTGCCGAGGCCGATGAAGCCAGTGCGCTTGGGCTTCACGACCGCCACGTCTGACCACCGTCGACCGCGAGAATCTGCCCGGTCACCCAGGACGACTCGTCAGAGAGAAGGAACAGCGTCGCGCCGACCATGTCCTCAGGCTGACCCATGCGCTTGAGTGCCATGGTCTTGATGATGTCCTTCGTTGCGTCACCGGCTTGAACGCGAGTTGCCTCGGTGTCAACGGGACCGGGAGCGACGGCGTTGACGCGGATGTTCATGCCACCGACCTCGTGCGCGAGCTGCTGCGTGAGACCGTTGACGCCAACCTTCGCCAGTCCGTAGAAGCCGGAATAGAGGTACGCCGCGGTGCTCGACTGGTTGACGATCGAGCCGCCGCCGCGCTTCTGCATGGACGGGTAGAGCGCACGGGTCATGACGAGTGCACCATCCATATTGACGCTCATGAACTTGCGGTAGTAGTCCCAGTCGACCGTGATCAGCAGGTCGAACTCCATAGCGCCGTAGATCGCCGCGTTGTTGACCAGCCCGTCGACGCCGCCCCATTCACCCTCAACCGTTGCGGCGAGCGCCTCGGCGGAGTCAGAGGACGAGACGTCGCACGACACGAACATTGCCGTGCCGCCATCGGCCTCGATCGACTTGGCAACCTGCTGGCCGGACTCGGCGTTGAGGTCAGCGACGACAACCTTGGCGCCTTCCGGTGCGAGAGCGCGTGCATACGCCTCTCCGATGCCCTGTGCGGCGCCGGTGACGACGATGACTTTGTCCGTGAAACGCATGCTGCTGCTCCCTGTTCTGGTGATGTCTGGCGTGGTCATGCTGGCTCTGCGATGGTCTTGGTCTCGAGGTACTCCTCGAAGCCTGCGACGCCCATCTCGCGTCCCAGACCCGACTGCTTGTAGCCGCCGAACGGCGCGTCCGGGCTGAACCAGACGCCACCGTTGACAGCCATGGTTCCGGTACGGATACGACGAGCAACGGACTTGGCCCGCTCCAGGTCGCCCGACTCGATCGACCCGGAGAGGCCGTAGTCCGAGTCATTGGCAATGCGTACGGCATCGTCGTCACCGTCGTGCGGGATGACGACCAGTACGGGGCCGAAGATCTCTTCCTGTGCGAGTCGCGAGCTGTTGTCGAGGTCTGCGACGACCGTCGGCTCGATCCAGTAGCCGGGTTGATCGATCACCTTGCCGCCCGTGACGATCCGGCCACCCTCTTCTTCGGCGATCTTGAAGTAGCTCTCGACGCGGTCGCGCTGGACCTGGGAGATCACCGGACCGCAGATCGCGCCCGGATCGGCAGGATCCTTGGCGCCAATCGACTCCATCACCGATGCAGCGGTCGCGACTGCCTCTTCGTACTTGTCCCTCGGGACGATGAGACGCGTGGTGAGCGCACAACCCTGACCCGCGTGGATCGTGGCTGCGAATGCGGTGGCACCAGCAGCGGCTGCGACATCTGCGTCGTCCAGGACGATGGCGGCGGACTTGCCGCCGAGCTCAAGGAAGACCTTCTTCAGGGTCGGCGCCGCGGCCGCCATGATCGCCCGACCAGTGTTGGTCGAGCCGGTGAACGAGACCATGTCGATCCGCGGGTCGCTGGTGAGCTGCGCCGCGACCTCATTTGAAAGCGGTGTCACAACGTTGAAGACGCCCGCCGGGATGTCGGTGTGCTCGGCAACGATTCGGGCGAGCTCGCAGGCCACCCACGGGGTGTCCGGAGCGGGCTTGAGCACGACGGTGCAGCCAGCCGCGAGAGCCGGGCCGATCTTCGCGAGGTTGATCTGGGTCGGGACGTTCCACGGCGTGATTGCAGCGACGACGCCGATCGGCTCACGAACCAAGGTGCGTCGAGACGTGATTCCCATCGGCGAAGCGACGCCGAGGTCGGACTCCCAGGAGTAGGTCTCGAGCAGGTCCGTGACCCACTTGAGCCCTTCCACGGGGACGTCGAAGCCGGCGGCACCCATCATGAAGCCGGGCATGCCAACTTCGGCTGTGGTGAGGGCCCGGAACTCGTCCGCGTGGTCGAGCAGAGCCTGGTGGAGCTGTCGGAGGCCACGGAGGCGCAGCTCGACATTCGTGGACCAATCGGTCTCATCGAACGCCCGACGTGCTGCGGCGATCGCCGCATCGACGTCGGCTGCCGAGCTGTCAGGCGCGGTGCCGATCTCCTCCCCCGTCGCCGGGTTGAGGATCGGGTAGGTCGCGCCGGTGGACGAGGCGCCGAGCTTGCCGTCGACGTACTGCTGGGCAGGTGCCGAGGTGATCGTGGTCATCAGAGTGCCTTCTGTTCGATGTAGTCGCCGCGCTCGACCGGAGGGGGCCACACGCTCGAGGGGATGTCCTTGTAGTGGTAGTGACCGGGTACGTCGTGACCTGCGACGGACATGCGCTTGAGGAGAGTGTCGGGCGCCTTGTTGGCCGAGAGGATCTCCATGAAGGTGTGAGCCGTCGACGGCATGTCGAACCAGTCACGCTGCCAGGCGATCATGACCTCGCCGCTCGGCTGGCGCTCGACGCCGAACCACGATCCGCCGAGGCCGAGGATCTCGTACTCAGCGCCGTCGTCGTCGAGGATGCCGGACTTCTGTTTCCAGAAACCGACAATCATCGCCTTCTGCTCGTCGATGACGGCTGCCTGGTAGTCGTAGTGCCAGCCATCGAGACCGTCCATCTCGATGCCGATGGCCCAGTCACGAATCTGGTCGCGACCGACGGCCATGAAGTGCTCGTCGGGCGAGTACATCCACCCGTATGTCGCGTCCTCGGCGTAGTGGTCGGCCAGCGTCCGCCAGTCACCTGTGCGCTCGGCCTCCCGGTTGGTGGCGAGCCAGGCGTCCCAGAACTCCTGGATCTCAGCACGCGTCAGATCAGACATCTTCAACCTCTTCAATCGATAGTGCGAATGCGGGGCAGTACTTGACGGCGGCGGCCACGTCGGAACGACGCGACTCGTCGGGGTGCTCGTTGAGGATCTCGACCACGTCGGCGTCCTCATCGAAACCAAAGACATCGGGCGCTTCGCCCTGGCACAGCTGGTGCCCCTGGCAAATCTCCAGGTCCGCAACCACGCGATAACTCATCGGGGCCCCCGCGAAGTTGTCGATCGGGGGAGCGAAGCGGAGGAGAGCGAGAACTTCGCGGGGAGATACTTCATGACGCGCGCCGCTTGTACTTGACGCGACACGGCTGCTCGAGCTGGATCACCATCTTGGTGAAGTCATCGCGATAGCTGTCGACAGGCTGAGCTGGCGTGAACTCGAAGTCGCGCAGGATCACCGAGAAGATCGCCTTCATCTGCATCATCGCGAACGCATTGCCCACGCAGCGGTGCTTGCCGGCGCCGAACGGGATCCAGGTCCACTTGTTCTGCAGGTCTTCCTGGCGCGGGTCGATATAGCGGCTCGGGTCGAACTCCTCCGCGTTCGGGAAGTCCTCCTCGATCCGGTTGGAGACCCGGGGTGAAGCAGCGATCAGCGTGCCTGCCGGAATGGTGTGTCCGAGCAGCTCGAAGTCCTGCTGCACCAGCCGCATCAGGATGATGAGCGGCGGGTGAAGCCGCAGTGTCTCCTTGAGAACAGCCTCCAGCGTCGGGATCTCGCGCAGTGCTTGGAACGACACCTCGGACCCGTCCGCGTACAGCTCATCCAGCTCCGAGACGACCGACTCCATGGCCTCGGGGTGCCGCATCAGCTCGATCATCGCCCAGGAAGCCGTACCGCTGCTCGTGTGGTGACCGGCGAACATCATCGAGATGAAGATGCCGGTGACGAGGTCGGCCGTGAACTGATCGGTTCCGTCCTCGTTCTTCAGGCTGATCAGGACGTCGAGCAGATCGCGGTCCTCGCGGGCGACCTTGCCTCGAAGGACCCTCTTGTCGATGATCTCCTGCACCAGCTCGACGAGCTTCAAGCGTGCCGCATCGCGCATCTTGAAGTTCTCGATGTCGGCGTACGGATCGACGTACGCGATGGCATCCGTCCCGTGCTCGAGCTCGTGATAGTGGTGCGCGAACGAGGCGTCGAGCTCCTCGCGGAACGGCTTTCCGATCAGGCAGGAGCTCGTCGTGTAGATCGTCAGCTCGGCGAAGAAGTCGAGCAGGTCGATCTCGCCCTCGTCGCCCCAGTCAGCGACCATGCGCCGGATCTCCGCCTCGATGGTCTGCGCGTGGCCGCGCATCATGTCTCCGCGCAGAGCCTGGTTCTTGAGCATCTGCTGACGCTCTTCCGGGCTGGCGTCGAACACCACGCCCTTGCCGAAGATCGGGGTCATGAACGGGTAGGCCGCGGCCTGGTCGAGCACTTCCTCGGGTGCGCGGAAGAACTCCTCGTTCGCCTCAGCTCCGGTGACGAGGACGACTTCCTTGTCGGCCAGCCGGAACCGCCCGACATCGCCGCACTCCTCGCGTACACGGGTGAACAGGCCGATCGGGTCGACGCGCATCTCCGGCAGGTGCCCCGTGCCGCGGATGATCTCGGGAACAGAAGGATCCTGGTCGTCCAGGCGCGTGGAGACCTCAGGTACGTCCGCCAGCAGGTCTGTGGCTGTCACGGTCATTTCGCTCGCTCCTGGGTCGTCACGGGTGCCTCGGGATTGACTTCGATCAAGTTGAGATGGACTCCGCGGGGTGCGGTCACCACAGTCGCGATGGCGTCTGCCTGGGCCTTGGCTTTCAAGAAGTGCGGGTGACGGGCCAAGCCGAAGCGCACCCATTCGTTGAGCACGAATGCGGCTTCTTCGGGATCCCAGTCCATGCCCATCTCAGACCAGGTCGGGCCGGGCCGTACGACGGATGCGCGTACGCCGGTGCCCTCGAGCTCCATCTGCAGAGCGCCCACCATGCCTTCGAGTCCCCACTTGCCGGCCGAGTAGCCCGCCATGAAGGGCCGGGGACGTACGACGACATCGGACGACACGAAGACGATGTCTCCACGCTGGCGCTCGATCATGGAGGGCACGAACGTGCGGATCAGCCGGTGTGCGCCGACCAGATTGAGATCGAGCTCGCGGGTCAGCCGCTCGGAGCTGATCTCGGCAAGGTTGCCGGGAGCGAGGGCTCCGGCATTGCTGATGACCACCTCGATGTCGCCGAGGTCGGCCGCGACCTTGGCACTGAAGTCCTCGACAGACGCGTCATCGGTCATGTCGAGCTGGTGCGCGACAGCCTCGCCGCCGCCTTTGCGAATCTCGGCGGCCATCTCTTCACAGATCTCGACCCGACGAGCGCCGAGCGCCACGGGATGACCGGCGGCTGCCAGCGCTTTTGCCGTCTCTGCGCCGATGCCGGACGAGGCGCCGGTGACAACGGCCGGTCGGCGATCGGGATGTGCGTACTTGGCCATCAGGGCCTCTCGATGAAGGTCGTCGGGAGGTTGGCGAAGCCGCGAACGCTGGTGGAGTGGACGCGTACAGCGCGATCGGCGTGCACCTCGAAGCTCGATGTCCGTCGGACGAGCTCGTCGAGCACCACCTTGGCCTCAAGCCGAGCAAGGTGCGCGCCAAGGCAGAAGTGGCGACCCGTGCCAAAGCTGAGGATCTGACCCATCTCGCCCTGCTCGCGATGGATGTCGAACGTGTCGGGAGCGTGGAAGATCTCTTCGTCACGGTTCGCCGAGCCAAGCAGGACGATCAGCTTCGAGCCAGCGGGCACCGTCTGACCGCCGACCTCCACATCGTCGACGACGTACCGGGCGAGCATCTGGCTGGACGTGTCGAATCGCAGAGTCTCCTCGATCCAGTCGGAAACGAGGTGTTCGGGCTCTGCGTACACCTGTTTCTGCTGCTCAGGGTTGGCAGACAGGTGGTACAGCGCATTGCCCAAGAGCTTGGTCGTCGTTTCGTTGCCGGCCACGACCATCAGGAACAGGAAGGCATTGATCTCTTCGTCCGTGAGGCGGTCACCGTCGTTCTCTGCAGCGGTGAGAGCCGAGGTGAGATCGTCACTCGGCGACTTGCGCCGCTGGCTCACCATGTTGGCGTAGTAGTCGATCAGCTCGAACGCGGCCAACATGCCAGCCTCTGGCACGTCACGAACTCCGTCTTCGCGGTGCACCACAAGGTCGGCCAGTCGACGAACTTCGTCCCGATCGGCCTGGGGCACGCCCATCATCTCCGAGATGACGTCCATCGGAAGCCTGCCCGCGAGCTCGGTGATCCAGTCGACCTCACCGTGCTCGGCGTTGACCGCCAGCGAGTGATCGAGATGCAACTCGGTGAGTCGCTGGATGGATGGTTCGAGATCGCGAACCCGGCGAGGCGTGAACGCAGCTGACACCAGCTTGCGCAGGCGGGTCTGCTCGTCGCCGTCCAGAGCGAGGAATGACATCACCCGGTGCGCATCTGTCGTCCAGGCGCTCGCATCGAGCGCAACGCCCATCCGGTTGGAGAAGGTCACATCGTCGCGCAGAACCTCGCGGATGTCGCCGTACGAGGAGACGACCCAGAGATCGTCAGCCGGAGCGTGGAAGACCGGCGCCTCGGCCCGGAGTCGTGCATACATCGGGTACGGGTCCTCGTGGAACTCGTAGTCGTACGGGTCGAACACCAGCGGTGTGCTGGACGAAACGGCGGTCATACATTGCCTCTCAAGATGACGGCGAAGGCGGACTCGAGACGATCGGCCATCTCGTCGTAGCTCATGGTCCCCATGCCCGCCTGGAGCAGCGCACCAGAGAATGTCAGGATCAAAACCTCGAGAACGGCGGCGTCAACAGGCTCGTCCGGCTTCTCGGGATCGCGCAGCGCCGCTTCGAAGCGAGAGACGAACTCGCCACCGATGCGCAGCCGCAGCCGGTCGACGTCCTCGTCACTGCCGAGGAGAGCTGGAGTGACCGCAGCGGCGAGCTCGGGCTCGGTCACGATGCGAGAGACGACGCCTTGAGACACGTTCTGGACGCGCTCAGTAACGGTGTCTCCCTCGACGGGAGCGTCGTGATCCTGGGCGATGTGACGCAGGAACAATTCGGCAAACAGATGATGCTTCGACGCGAGGTAGGTGTAGGCGGTCGCAGGTGAGACACCAGCGCGAAGGGCGACCGTGCGTATGGTCAACGCCTCGTGACCGACCTCCCGAAGCTCCTCCTGGCCTGCCGTCAGCAACCGTTCGACGGTCGAGCGCTGGCGGGCATTGAGCCTGCGTCGCGGCGATTCGTTGGTCAACTGACTAGACATGTGTCCAGTCTAACCGTAGATGCGCGCATCAGCAAGGGACTTCTCCCCTGTGGACAGACATGGTGATTTGTCGGGACCGCCGACCAGCCTGAGATTTCCGACCCGACCAAAGCGAGGACTCATGTGCTGGAAATGCGACAACCCGAATGCGACCGACACGGACTACCTGAGACTGATTCAGGAGAAGATCTCCACCTATGGATGGTTCATTCAGTTCGTGGAGAAGGATCGCAGACGCCCTCCCTTTGCCTACACGGTTGGCCTGACCCCGATCGGTCACCCAGAGCTCCTCATAACAGGGCTGGCGCCCAAGAAGTCTGGACCCATGCTCAACTCGATCGCTCACGGACTCATGTCTCACGACGATGCGCCGTACGTCGCTGGCGATCGACACGTGTGGCCTGACGGTCTCACGATCGAGGTCGTCGACGTTGCCGAGCCGACCGTGCATCTCGTCATGGCGAATGCGACCTACGGGCCAGATCTCCATGCCGTCCAACTCGTCTATGCCGACGACCGCGGCCGGTGGCCGTGGCAGGTCGGCTTCCGCGGAGTTCAACCGGTCCTCGGGCCACGCGCTGACATAGGAGCTGCCCCGTAGCGCCAAGGCACGGCTGGTGGCGATCGGCCCTCCACGACTCCCGTCGAGCGCGACGCCCAGCAAGCACGCCATGCCGATTGGAGATCTCGCTAGGGGCTGACGCGGTCGCGCCAGTAGCCAGGCCGGCGCTTGGCATGCGCAACCGCCACGACCACCAATACCTCGCCCTCGACGTAGTACGCGACGCGGTAGGGGAAATCGGCAACGCCCTTCGATCGCACGACGGACTCGCTGTCCCAACCCGGCCACTTCTCCCAGACGTTGGGGTCATCAACGGCAGCATCCACCGCTGCACGCACAGACTCCGCGAAGCGTCCACCAACGCCAACCTCGCGGTCGTCATACCAGTCAACGTCGGCAGCAAACTCAGCCTGGGCCTCCGGGTGGAAGTCGAAGCCGAGCGTCATGCGTTGCGGGCGGCCCGTCGTGTGGCGATGTCTGCGAAGACCTGCTCGCCAGGGATGGAATTCACCTTGCCGCTTCGGATGTCATCCACGCGAGAGGAAATCTCAGCCGACCAGGCTTCATCGACCGACTCCCGATCGGCCACCTCGAGCGACTCGAGCAGCCGAATCGCAACGTCCTTGCGCACAGAAGGAGGCAGCGACATCCCCGCCTCATAGGCCTCCGACTCAGTCACGGACATGTGTTGAGTCTACGTCCGGCGACCGACACGCGTCGATCACCAACCGGGCGGGAGAGCCGTGAAGTCGGGGGCTCGACCTTCGGTGAATGCGGTCAGTGCCTCGATGTTGGCTGGCCCACCCATGAGGTCGGCGAAGCACTGGTTCTCGCGGAGTCGTGCGGCGGCGATCCCCTCACGCAGCGGTTCGATCATGGTGCGCTTGATGGCACGCAGGCTCGAGATCGGCAGCGCGGCAAGGCGCGTTGCGTGGTCGCGCGCCTCATCCATGAGCTCGGCCGGCTCACACAGCCGCCAGACCAAGCCCGTCTCGAGTGCTTCAGCAGCGGTGATCCACTCCGAAGACATCAGGATCCAGGCGGCGTTCTGGCGTCCGACGAGGTGCGGAAGGAGGTAGCTCGATGCCGCCTCCGGTGCGACGCCCAGGCTGGCGAACGGGCACTTCAGCCTGGCTTCGGTCGACATGAACGCCAGATCGGCGAAGCCGATGATCGTCAATCCGATTCCCAGACCAAGTCCATTGATCGCGAGGATCAGCGGTTTGTCGAACTCCTCGAGCGCATCAATCAGCCCGGTGAAACCATGCTTCCCCGGTACGAAGTCAGGGTTGCTCACTCGGTCGGCCATCTCGGCCAGATCAGTGCCCGCACTGAACGCGCGACCCGCGCCAGTGAGCAGTACGACAGCAACCGAGTCGTCGGCGGCCGCTGAGCGCAAGGCTTCGGTCAGTTCGTCATACAGCGCCTCGTTGAACGCGTTGAGCGCATCCGGCCGGTTAAGGGTCAACGTGCGCACGCGATCTCGGTCATCGATCTGGAGATTGGTCATGCCTGCTCCCCTTCGGCGACCGAGTGGGCCCATCGGTAGTCGGCCTTGCCGGAGGGCGACCGGACGATCTTGGGCACGTACACCCAGCCCTTGGGGATCTTGTAGCGCGCAATTCGCTCACCCGCGTGCTCCGCAAGCTCTTCATCGGATACCTCCGCACCCTCCTCGATCTGGACCACGGCGACAACCTCCTTGCCCCATCTCTCGTGCGGGCGGCCGACGACCAGGACGTCACGCACATCAGCGTGGCTGGTGATGGCGGCCTCGACCTCTTCTGCAAACACCTTCTCGCCACCGGTGTTGATCGTCGCCGACTCGCGACCGAGCACCTCGACCTCGCCGTTCTCCAGCAGTCGCGCGCGGTCGCCAGGTACGGCGTACCGAGTGCCGTTGATCGTCGGGAAGGTCTTGGTTGTCTTCTCCGCGTCTCCGAAGTAGCCCAACGGAACCCATCCCGACTGTCCGAGCCAGCCGATGCCCTCGTGCCCGGGCTCGAGCAGCGCGGTCAGGTCCTCGTTGACGACGACCGCTCCGGGGCCGACGCTGAACTTGCCGGTCGAGACATTGCCCTTCGCCGAAAGATGCGAGGCCTGGGCCCCTGTCTCGGAGGCACCCATCGAGTCATTGATGAAGATGTTGGGCAGTTCTTCGAGCACCTGCTCCTTGAGCTCCGGCGAGAGTGCAGCGCTCCCGTTGCCGATGATGACCAGGGACGATAGGTCGTACCTGCCGGTCTTGATTTCGTCGAGCAGCGGGCGTACGACCGCGTCGCCGACGACGGTGATGGTCGCTGCGCTCTCACGATCGATCGTCCGCAGGATGTCTGCGGCATCCATGTGCGTGTTCTCGTTCGGGATCACGATCTTCGTGCCGCCGGCCATCATGATGAACGACGACCACTGTGCGGCGCCGTGCATGAACGGCGGAACCATGACCATCGTGCCGCTGCTGGCCGCACCCGCGACGGCACGCTCGACGAACTCGTCGTACGTGGAGATCGCGTCCCACACGCCGGGGACCTGACCACCCATCGCCGACATGAAGATGTCGTGCTGGCGCCAGAGGACGCCCTTCGGCATACCCGTGGTGCCACCCGTGTAAAGGATGAAGAGGTCATCCGGCGAGTGGCCGACGTCGGGAAGGTCGTCCGGTACAGATGCGAGTGCCTCTTCGTAGTCGACGGCGCCGGGGAGAAGCTCGTTGCCCGAGCCGTCATCAACCTGGAGAAGCACCTCGAGGTTGGGCAGCGCGTCGCGGACAGCCGCGAGCATGGGTGCGAAGGTCCCGTGATAGATCACGGCCTTCGCGTTGGCGTTGCCGAACAGGTAGCGGAGCTCCTCGCCTGTGTACCGGTAGTTGACGTTGATCGACGCGCAGCGACTCTTGAAGCAACCCAGCATGCCCTCGAGGTACTCGGTGCCGTTGTGAAGGTAGAGCGCGACGTGGTCCTGCCCAGACTCGTGATTGGCGAGTTCTGACCGCTCCTTGTGGGCACCGAGACCAGCGCGGTGAAGATACGTCGCCAGGCGTCGGCTGCGCTCGGCAAGCTGCGCGTATGTCAGGCGCCGATCCCGCCAGACCAGTACCTCGTGGTCCGCCAGCGCCTCGCCGAGCAGCTCGTGCGCGAGACCGATGTTGAACTCTGTCGTCATACCTGGTCCTTGCTCAGAATGAGATCGGCGCAGCGTTCGCCGATCATGATGGATGGTGCGTTGGTGTTGCCGCCCGTGACGGTCGGCATGATCGAGGCATCGGCGACCCGCAGTCCTTCGATGCCACGAACCTTGAGATCGGGATCAACCACGGCGCGGTCATCTGAGCCCATCCGGCAGGTGCCAACCGGGTGATAGACGCTGTGGACGATGTTCGGCAGCAGCTCCCGCAGAGCGGCGGGGTCGAAGTAGTCGGGGCCTGGCACGATCTCACCCTGGTTGTCGCCGACGCCGACCATCAGCTCGCGAACCAACGCGATGCCCTCGAGCAGCACCTCGGTGTCCTGTTCGGCGGACAGGTACGCCGGGTCGATCAGCGGCGCGAGCGTCGGGTCAGAACCTGCGAGTCGCACGGTCCCTCGGCTTTCCGGATAGATCAAGGTGGGGAGCACACAGATGCCTGGTTTGGTCGTGGGCGGACGCACGGCCTTGTCGCCATCTTGGTTGGGGAACGGGTAGATCCAGTAGAGGCCGTGCAGCTGCAGGTTGGGAGCCGCCCCCGCGTGTGAGGTTCGTACGAATCCGAGGGTCTCGAACTGTGCGCCGCTGGCCCAGCCGGTACGTCGGAAGCGGGCTTTCGCCAGACCTCGCAGGAAGTACAAGGGGGTTGGGCGGCGAAGTGCCGAGTCCATCCGGAACGAGATCGGGACGAACAGGTGGTCCTGGAGGTTCTCACCCACCGGCAGGTCAGCGACCGCACTGATCCCGTGCTCCTTGAGGTGATCTGCAGGTCCGATCCCGGAAAGCATGAGGAGCTTCGGGGAGTCGAATGTGCCGGCGGAGACGATGACCTCGTGGTCGGCGTGGATCGTTTCGACCGTTCCGTCCGCCGCGATGATCTCGACACCCGTGGCGCGCGAGCCGTCGAGGACGATCTTGGTCGCGCGCGAGTGAGTCAGCACGAGGAGGTTGTCCGGCGGATCGGTGCGAAGGTACCCGCGTGCGCTGGAGTAGCGAACGCCGCGATCAGCGCTCAGCTGGACCAATCCGATACCTTCCTGCTCGCTGCCGTTGTAGTCCTCGAGGAACGGCACTCCGAGCCGATCGACGGCCGCTTTCAAATACGACTTCGCCGCCTCGGTCGTGCCGGTGTGGCGACGCACCTTGATCGGTCCTCCGGAGCCGCGGACCGCGCTGGCGCCGTCCTCCCAGTCCTCCATCTTCTTGAAGAACGGAAGGACGTCGTCGTACGACCAACCCGGGCAGCCATCCGCTGCCCAGTCGTCGAAGTTCTGCCGGTTGCCGCGGACGAAGAGCATGCCGTTGACCGAGCTCGAACCGCCGATCACCTTGCCGCGGGTCATGGGAATGACGCGATTCAGGGCGTGCGTCTGAGGGACGGACTTGTAGCCCCAGTCGACGCGCTTCTTGAGCTGTGGGGTGGACAGCAGGGCCGCGACGGCGCCGGGGATCTCGATCAGGTTCTTGAGACCGCGGGCCGTGTCGCTTCCGCCAGCCTCCAGGAGAACGACGCTGGCGCCGCTGTCGGCCAATCGTCGCGCCAGGGCGCACCCAGCACTGCCTGCACCCACGACGACGTAGTCAGCCTGAATCACCGGCACACCTCTCTCGGACATCCAAACTAGACAGGTGTCCAGCCGGTATTCCGAGATAGTAGAACAGGTTCTACAGTGAGTCCATGCGCAACGGAATTGTTCTCTTCACCTCTGACCGCGGCATCAGGCCGGCCGATCTCGCCAAGGCCGCTGAGGAGCGCGGCTTCGACACGATCTACGTGCCTGAGCACACCCACATCCCGGTGAAGCGGGAGGCGTTGCACCCGACCGGCGGCGAAGAGCTCCCCGACGACCGCTACATGCGCACGCTTGATCCGTGGACCACTCTGGCCACCTGCGCCGCGGTCACCACGAAGATCGGGCTCTCCACCGCCGTCGCGCTGCCCGTCGAGTCCGACCCGATCACGCTCGCGAAGACCCTGGCCACTCTCGACTTCCTTTCCGATGGACGCTTGACGATCGGTGCCGGCTTCGGATGGAACACCGACGAGCTGACGGATCACAACGTCCCAGCCAACAAGCGCCGTACCGTCCTCAAGGAGTACCTCGAGGCGATGCGTGCACTGTGGACCGAGGAAGAGGCTTCGTACGACGGCCAGTTCGTGTCGTTCGGCAAGAGCTGGGCCTACCCCAAGCCGCCGCAGGGACGCATTCCCGTGATCATCGGTGCAGGTGGCGGCCCCAAGACCATGAAGTGGATCGCCCAGAACGCCGAGGGTTGGATGACCACGCCGATCGAGACCGACACCGCTGCCAAGGCCGAGCTGCTTCGCAAGGAATGGGCAGACGCTGGCCGTGAGGGCGAGCCGGACGTACGGATCCTCGTCGCCAAGAAGCCTGAGCCGGACGACTTTGCCGACTGGATGGCCGCAGGCGCCACCGAGCTGATCTGGGGCGTGCCGGACTCCGACGAGGACAAGGTGCTCGCCTACCTCGACAAGCTTTCTTCGCGCATGGGTCTGACTGCATGACTCCCCCGGTGAGCCGCTACGCGGACCTGACCCGCGAACAGCTCGCGATCCTGGTTCCGGAGCTGCTGCTGTCGGGACACCTGATCGACAGGTCCGGTATGGCGTGGTGCATCAGCGCGTTCGGCCGCGACGAGATGCTGCAGATCGCGATCGCGGAGTGGGCCGGCGCCAGCCCGATCTACACCCGCAGAATGCAGCGCGCGTTGGGATTCGCGCCCGCCGTCGACGGTCAGGGTGACGTCGTGACGATCTTCAAGGGCATCCAGATGGAGATCGGCGCCCCGCCACAGTTCCTTGACTTCCGTTACACCGTGCATGACCCGCACCACGGCGAGTTTCACCTCGATCACTGCGGCGCGCTCATGGACGTCGAGCCGATGGGCGAGGACTACGTGCAGGGCATGTGTCACGACATCGAGGACCCGACCTTTGATGCGACCGCCGTCGCCTCGAACCCCAGGGCACAGGTTCGGCCAATCCACCGACCGCCCCGGGTACCAGCAGGACGTACACCCGCCTGCGCGTGGACCGTCATCATCGACGAGACCTATCCCGAGGCTGAAGCCATCCCCGCGGTGGCGCTCAACGCCAAGACCCAGGCCGCGCTGGTCGAGCTCGCCCCGATCGACCAGTCAGACGAAGGGCTGGGCGACTACTCAGGCCCGCTGCTCTCCGACCTCGACTTCGCCGCGTTCTCGCGATCGGCGCTGCTCCGCATTGCTGATGAGGTGTGCCTGCAGATGGCGCTGCTCGACAACAGCTTCGCCCTGGCGCTCGCCGAGCGAAGTGACTCGGCCGAGCAGATCCTCGACATCCGCCGCAAACAGACCACCGGATCGGCGGCCATGTCGGCCTACCGGATTGCCCGCGCGCT
The DNA here is from genome assembly GCF_036675695.1 of Aeromicrobium sp. Lineage (GTDB taxonomy): Bacteria > Actinomycetota > Actinomycetes > Propionibacteriales > Nocardioidaceae > Aeromicrobium. The sequence continues at coordinate 12,911 of NZ_JAKFEL010000049.1, read as the reverse complement.
CGACATCCCGAAGGACGAGCAGGGCGCGCTCCAGCTGCTGACCCTGCATCCGATTCTCAACCCCAGCGCGTACGTCACCGCAGACATCAGCGACCACTCGATCCTCGTACGTCGGTCACCGGCACACGACGACGCCGCGTGGATCTCCCTATGCGGACCTGACTGGTTCGCTCCCCTGCAGGCATCCGTTCGCGTACTCGATCCTCATCTCGATGTCGAGGTCGAAGCGCTCTCCGGCGACGAGTGGACTCTGACCGTGGTCCGCAGGGATGAGCCGGCCCCCGAGGCGCAGGAACTGGTCATAGCCAAGTTCAGCACCGGAACGGACTTCGCGTTCGAAGGCCGCCGCTCACTTCCCATCACACCGGTCTAGGAGCCTTACGACGTGTCCAGCCTTTCATCGATGTCCTTCTCGGAGTCACCGCTCACGACCACAGAGGTCGAGGCAGCCGAGCGGCTGTACGGCGACCTCGCTCAAGACATTCGTGACGTACGCGACCTGACGATACGTACCCGCGTCGATGCCGATCGGGTCGCGGCCGCCCGCGCGCTCGTGCAGCAGGCATCGCAGATCCTTGCCGAGGATGCACCCCCCGAACCGGCCGGCATTCACTACAACGCCGATGGCAGGTCGTGGAACTGGGGCAACGCGGTCGTCGGCGTCCGCAATGCGATCGCCCCGCCGGTCGTCCTGAGCTGGGATGACAATGACGTCGTGAGTTCCGAGCTCGACCTCGGCGTCGCGTACGAGGGCCCGCCGGGATGTGTGCACGGAGGTGTCTCGTCCCTGCTTCTCGACCACCTGATGGGCGAGACCGCGAGTGATCGTCACACTCGGCTGATCGTCACGGGCACGCTGACCTTGCGCTACGTGCTTCCATTGCCGCTCGGGCGCGTACGCATGAGGGGCTGGATCTCCAACGAGGACGGCCGAAAGGTCACCGTCACAGCGCACATCGGACCAGCAGACAGCGACGTACCAGCAGTCGAGGCATCAGGCCTGTTCATCGTCCCGCGCTGGGCACAGTCCGTCACCGATTCGGCCGATGTCGGCTCGCTCGACTGACGCACTTCGAGGGCACTGAACCCCTCTCGTGCGAGCATCAGATCAGAACTCCTGCGAGGATTTGCGCCATTTCGTTGACGCGTGTCTGAACAGTGTTTAGATTCAACGTCGAGTGACTCAGGTCACTCGTACCGACTTGAGGGAGTCGGAGACCGGTTCGAGGGAACCGGAGGGAGCCCGGATGCCACTACGGCACCGGTGAAATTGAGGGAGACCATGAAACTCACACGTTCTGGCCGTATGGCCGCGCTCACCATCGGTGTCAGCCTCGCGCTGACACTCTCCGGCTGCGGAGGCAGCTCGGGCTCCGACGACCCGGCAACCACCAACGTGGACCTGGGCAAGGTCAACAAGGCCACCGGCTCGCCCGTCAAGGTTGGATTCATCGGCGACGCCGAGGCAGGATCCGGCGCGTTGGGCAACGGGATCGGTGCGGCACAGGCTTCGGCCGACTACGCCAACGAATACCTCGGTGGCCTCGGTGGCAACAAGATCGAGCTCGTCACCTGCTCCACGGAAGCCACCCCGGCAACCGCCACGTCATGCGCGGTCAAGCTGGCCAAGGAGGGCGTCGTCGCCGTCACAACCGGTGTCACCGGCCAGGACCACGCGATCTTCGAGGCTCTCGAGGGCACGGGAGTCCCGTTCATCGTCTCTCTCACAGCTGACGAAGCGATCATGTCCAGCAAGACCGGCTTCGTCTTCCAGAACCCGCTCGCCATCGCATCGGCGAGCGCCGCGCTGATCAAGAAGGCCGGCGCCAAGACGGGCGGCTTCATCGTCGTCGACGCACCGGCCGCCACCGGTCCGGTCGAAGCGCTGACCAAGCCCCTGTTCGCAGCGCAGGGAATCGGATTCGAGATGGTGCCGCTGTCGCTGCAGGTGGCTGACCCGACGTCCGCGATCCAGCAGTCGATCAACAACGGTTCGGATGCCTTCACGATCCTCGGCGACAACGCGTTCGTCACGAGGGCCATCAAGTCGCTCAACCAGCTGGGATTCAAGGGCCCGATGATCACGAACATCTCGGCGTTCCAGAAGGACCAGATCGACAGCATGCCCAACGGGCTCAAGGGCGTGACGACCATGTCGTCGATCACCCGCATCCCCGAGCGCGAGGGACTTTCGGAGTTCGCCACGATCATGGACAAGTTCGGCGACGACATCGACACGGGCGCTGACAGCGGCCAGGTCGCCTACCAGACCTTCCTGGGCTTCGTGGAGTCAGTGAACCTGACTCCCGGCGCTGGAACATCGGCCAAGGACGTCGTCGCTGCGCTGAAGAACATGCCGAAGGCAGTGCCACTCCGACTCGCACCGGGTCTGAGCCTGAACTGCGACGGAAAGGCTGTGGCCGTCCTCCAGGGCGTGTGCAACGCGAAGACGATTGCCGCCACGCTCAACGCTGAGGGCTTCGCCACCACGGAGGCCCTGCTCTGACGCAGCGGGTGGGCCGGACCTCGGTCCGGTCCACCCAAGCTCCGGGAGGGAACCCCCATGGATCAGCACATACTCTTCTTGTTGTTCGGCCTTGCCAACGGCGCGATCTACGCAGCCTTGGCCCTGACCTTGGTGGTGACCTACCGCTCCAGCGGTGTCATCAACTTCAGCTCCGGAACCCTCGCACTGCTGGGCGCGTACACGTACGCGTTTCTTCGTCGCGGCGAGTTCTTGATACCCGTCCCTGGCTTTCCCAAGACCGTGGACATCGGCACCGAGCTGGGCTTCGTGCCAGCCGCCGTCATCTCCGTGGCGATCTGTGCTGTCACGGGCTTGCTGATCTACCTGCTGGTCTTCCGCCCACTGCGTGACGTGCCGCCCGTCGGCAAAGCCGTCGCGTCCATCGGCGTGATGCTGGTGCTTTCCGGCATGTTCACGCTCCGGATCGGCGTTGACGGCGTACAGACACAACCCATCCTTCCGGTGGACTCCTGGAAGGTCGCCGGCGTCAACGTCACGAGCGACCGCGTCTGGTTCGCGATCATCATCGTGGCGATCGCTGCCGCACTTGCCGCCGCCTATCGGTTCACGCGCTTTGGCCTTCTGACCCGAGCGGCAGCCAACAGCGAGAAAGGCGCGTACGTAAGTGGCATCAATCCAGACCGCATCGCCGCCGCCAACTGGATGATCTCCGGCGCCGTCGCAGCACTGGCCGGCATCCTCATCTCGCCGATCCTGCCGCTCACCCCCAACTCGTTCACGCTGCTCATCGTCCCGGCGCTTGCCGCCGCCGTTGTCGCCGGGTTCGACCGGATCTTGCCCGCTGTCGTGGCGGGAATCGCGATCGGCATGGTGCAGTCCGACCTGACCTATCTCTCCGGTACCTGGACCTGGCTCCCGACCTCAGGTCGCAGCGAGCTGGTTGTCCTCCTGCTGATCCTGTTCGTCCTCGTCGCTCGGGCGAAGCCATTGCCCAGCCGAGGCCTCAACCTGCGACCGTCGCTCGGCCGCGCTCCGCGCCCGCAGTCGATCACCCTGCCCACTGTGGTCAGCTCGGTCGTCGGCGTCGCCGCAGTGTTCCTCTTCAGTGGCGACTGGCTCGTGGCTCTGATCACCAGCTTGATCTTCGCGATCATCTCGCTGTCGCTCGTCGTGGTCACGGGTTATGCCGGTCAGGTGTCGTTCGCACAGCTGACGCTGGCGGGAGTGGCCGGGTTCTCACTCGCGACACTCACCGACAGCTGGGGAGTTCCATTCCCGCTGGCCCCGCTGATCGCAGCGATCATTGCGTCGATGGTCGGCGTGATCGTGGGTCTGCCGGCGCTTCGCGTACGAGGTCTACCCGTCGCGATCGTCACCCTCGCGACCGCTGTCGCACTCGAGGCATTCTGGTTCGCCAACTCCGACTTTGTCGGCAGCTCGGGCAAGGACGTCACTGGGCCCGAACTCTTCGGACTCGACCTCCGATCCCGCGTCGGCCTCGACTACCCGCGCGTCCAGTTCGGCTTGCTGGTGCTCACTGTTCTCGTGCTTGTCGGAGTTGCCGTCGCCAAGCTGCGCATGTCGCGCCTCGGCTCACAGATGCTCGCCGTGCGCGCCAACGAACGATCGGCAGCCGGAGCCGGCGTGGCTGTCGTCCGGGTCAAGCTCATCGCCTTCGCCATCGGCTCGTTCATCGCCGGTCTGGGTGGATCGATGCTGGCCTACTTCCAGGGCAACGTCACGTTCGTCAGCTTCTCCACCTTCATCGGCCTGACCCTGTTTGCCACGGCATACCTCGCGGGCATCACGAGCATCTCCGGCGGCGTCGCAGCCGGCCTCATCGGCATCGGCGGCATGGTTCCGCTGATCCTCAACAAGGTCGGCGGACTCAGCGGCGAGTGGTTCGCGGTCATCGCGGGCCTCGGCCTCATCCTCACCCTGATCGGCAACCCCGAGGGTGTCGTCGGGCCAATTCACGAACGATTGCAGAGACGCCGCCGAGACAAGGCGCCAAGCGCTGGTGCAACCGAGCCCCTGGACGGCAATGGGGGTCCCCCCAACAAAGAGGGCGTAGCCGTTGGGGGATTGATTGCGCTCGAACCTGTCACAGGTGGAAATGTCGTACTGCAGGCTCGCGATCTGGGTGTCCGTTACGGCGGCGTTGTCGCCGTCAACGGTGTCGACCTCGACGTACGAGAGGGAACCATCGTCGGTCTCATCGGCCCGAACGGCGCCGGCAAGACGACCCTCCTCGACGCGTTGTCCGGGTTCACACCGAGCACCGGCACCATCACGCTCGACGGAACAGACCTCAAGGGTCAGGCTCCTCACCAGCGCGTACGCAATGCGTTGGGACGAACGTTCCAGCACGCCGAGCTGTACGAAGACCTCTCGGTGCACGAGAACGTCATCGTCGGCGCATCAGCGGCGCACGGGAGGACAGCGCGTTCGGTCAACGAGACTCTCGAGCTTCTCGGCCTGGCCGATGCAGCCCAGCTCCCCGTCGCCGAGCTGTCCCAAGGACGCCGTCAGCTCGTCTCGATCGCGCGAGCGCTGATCGGCAACCCGAAGGTCCTCCTGCTCGACGAGCCTGCAGGTGGTCTGGACAGCCGCGAGAGCCAGTGGCTGGGAATGCGACTTCGCAAGATTCGCGACAGCGGCGTGACGATCCTGCTGATCGACCACGACATGCACCTGGTCCTCAACCTCTGCGACGACATCTACGTCCTCAACTTCGGAGAGGTCATAGCGCATGACAAGCCTTCGGAGATTCGAGCCGATTCCCGGGTCGCCGAGGCGTACCTCGGGTCAGCCCACGCCGAGCAGGAGGTTGTCTGATGACAACGATCGCGGAGAACCAAACAGCTCACACGCCGGAGCCGTCCGACGACCTACTGGTGTGTACCGGGCTCAAGGCTGGCTACGGGATCGTCGAGGTGGTTCGCCAGTTCGATCTCGCCGCTCCTGGCGGCTCAGTTGTCGCAGTGCTCGGTCCCAACGGAGCAGGCAAGACCACGCTTCTCAACACGCTGTCGGGCCTACTGCCAGCGCAGGCTGGAAGCGTCCGTGTTGGCGGTCGCACCATCAAGAACGGCCGTCCCGCCGACGCGTCCGAGGCCAGGATCGTCCTGGTTCCCGATGACCGCGCACTGTTCACCGCACTCACGGTCGAGGAGAACCTCCTCGCAGCGCGCGGGCGCCATGGCACCACGGTCGACGGCGCATTCGACCGATTCCCCGCCTTGGCGGTCCGGCGCAAGTTGGCAGCCGGTCACCTATCTGGCGGTGAACAGCAGATGCTCGCGGTTGCTCGCGCGCTCATGCAGAAGCCGCGCGTACTGCTCCTCGACGAGATGTCGATGGGACTCGCGCCGATCATCGTCGAAGAGCTGATGCCCATGGTTCGCCGAGTCGCCGAGGACACCGGCGCTGTCGTGGTCCTCGTCGAGCAGCACGTCCACCTCGCACTCGAGGTGGCCGATCGGGCCATCGTGCTGGTTCACGGCGAGGTCGTCCTGGATCGCACCGCGGCTGAGCTCGCAGCGGATCCGGCGGTGCTCGAGTCGGCGTACCTGGGTGGCTCGATCTCATGACGGGCCGAACCTTCGTATGACCAACCGTCCCGCATCGGTCCCACGTCGTGGCCTGAACGACAAGCAGGCCGCGACCGTCGAGCGGCTCTACTCCGAGGCCATGGCGCTGCTCAAGGAGGTCGGGCACGACGACCTCGCAATGCGCGCCGTCGGTCAACGTGCTGGCGTCTCGCCCGCGACGGTCTACACCTACTTCTCGTCGAAGGACCACCTGTTCGCCGAGCTCTTTTGGCGCGTGATCGAGCAGCAGGGCGTCATCGCCCTGAGGGCGCCGACGCCGACGGGCCGGCTGCAGGAGCTCGTACGGCACCTGTCTGATGTCGTGGCTGGCGTTCCCGAGCTCACCGCCGCCGTGCACAAAGCCCTCTTGGCTGGAGACCCCGAAGTCCACCGCGTACGTGCGGACATCGGCCTGTGGTGCGTCAGACAGTTCCACAACGCCGTCGGGCCCGATGCGCGGCTTCCGCCGCAGGTCGTCATGACTCTGTCGTTCGCCATGACCGGTGCACTGATGCAGTCGGGAATGGGAATCTTCGGCTACGACAAGCTCGGAGACCACCTCGTGGACACCGTCACGGTCATCATGCGCAACGTCGCGTGAGCCGCTAGCGCTCGTTGAGCGCGACTGCGCTTTTCACGAGCTCGACGAATGCCGTCTCGTTCAGCATGTCGTCCACCTGGATGTCGATGGCCCGTCGGGTCCCGGCGTCGAGACTCGCATTGAACACACTCGCGGGATCAGGGAGTGACGCGCCCTTGGCAAACGTCACCTTGACCTTGTCCTTGTACGTCTCGACCGTGCAGACCAGGCCCGATCGCGAGAACGTCGGCACTCCCCCGGGGTTCGAGGGCTTGACCCACTTGATCTCCTCGACGACGTCGGGAACGGCCTCGTGGATCAGGTGACGTACTGAGTCGACAGTCGTGCTGCGCCAGTCATCCATGAGCGCGACTGTACTGAAACTCAGCCGCCCAGGGCAGCGAGCATCTTCTTGCCGATGTCGCTCAGTGTTCCGTGCGCGTCTGCGACGCGGCACCAGTCACGGGTCATGTCGGCGAACTTCTGCGGGTTGTAGATGTCCTCTTCGCGGATCAGTCTGCCATCGTCGTCGAACGTCAGGATTGTGATGTTCGAGGCTTCGTGAACCGAGCCGTCACCCGGGTCTCGCATGATGTTGCGGATGTCGCAGATGACGCGGTTCGTCGGCGCATCGATGACGGACCAAGCTGCGGGGAAGCCGATCATCTCGCTGCCTGGGAACGTGGTCATCGTCTTGATGATCCAGGGCCGGATCTCTTCACGGCCGGTGAAGTCGCCGTACGCGTGCTCGATGTACGTCGCGTCCTCGGTGAACATGTCAGCGAACGCCGACCAGTCCTTGGTCACGCAGATCTCTTCGACCTTCGTCGTGTAGCGATCGAACGCTTCCTGCAACATGTTCTCGTTTTCCACGACGACAGCCAACCACACGTCAGTCGTAGATGATCGTGGTGCCTTCACGCCGCATCCCGGCCAGGCCGTCCTTCATCCCCTGGATCTGCTCGGGCGTGTGACCATCCCAGTCGACGAGCTCGCCGACGATCCTCACGGGCTTACGGCTGCGATAGGACCGAGTCGGATTGCCCGGGAGCTTCTTGTCGGTCACGTTGGGGTCGTCCTCGATCTCGCCAGTCGGTTCTACGACGTAGATCCGGCCCGGGCCTTCGCCAGCTGCCAACTCAGCACCCCAAGCCGCAGCATCCAAGGTCTCGGTCACGTAGATGTGGTTCATGATCCGCCCGGTTTCGAAATTGGATTCGCGACCAGGCACCAGCAAGTCACCGACCGCGAGGTCCGCCTTCGTACCGTGCAGCAGCGCCCCCGACTCATGGACTTCGAACGGCGTTGGCATGCGCACCCCCCCTGAAAGCTTTGAGCTCGAGAGTAGCCCTGGTGCGGACGAGCGCCATCCCTGCGATCATCGCTAGACACCTGTCCAGCTCTCCCCTACGATCACAACTAGACACCTGTCCAGTTTCAGGCGTTGACGTCGAACCGAGGAGACTCTCCGTGCCCAAGCCACCGCTCTCGATGAAGCCCACGGGTTGGTTTCAGGTCGCCTGGGCCGCTGAAGTTGCGGTCGGTCAGGTCCATCGCGTCGAGGCCTTCGGCGAAGAACTGATCGCGTGGCGCGGACATTCCGGCGAGGTGACCGTCATGGATTCCTATTGCCAGCACCTCGGCGCCAACCTTGGATTCGGCGGGACGGTCATCGACGACACCATCCAGTGCCCGTTCCATGGCTGGCAGTGGAATCTCGCCGGCAAGAACGTGTGCATCCCGTATGAGGACCGGCCCAATATCGGCAAGAAGATCCGTACCTATCCGACGGTTGAGCTCAACGAAGCGATCTACATCTGGCACGACGTCGAGAAGCGAGCCCCATTCTTCGAGGTGCCGGACATCTTCGACAGCTGGCCCGATGGTCGCACCGCAGCCGACTACCACCAGCCCTATCCGGACTCGATCCTGTTCAACGAGCGCCTCTCCTTGCATCCGCAGTACGTCATCGAGAACGGCGTCGACTTCGCCCACTTCAAGTACGTGCACAAGGTGCCGCTGATCCCGCAGTTCACTCGCCAGGAGTTCGACGCCCCCATCTCGTACGTCGACTTCACTGTCGCATTCGAGGGTGAGCCAGGAACGATCGAGGAGGTCGACAGCGGCGTCGAGGCAATCAACTGCGGACTCGGCCTCGCCATCACTCGCAGCCACGGGATGATCGACAACCGCACCGCAACCGCGGTCACCCCGGTCGACGACGAGACCTGTGACGTTCGGTTCTCGGTCTGGATCGGTCGCGAACCCGGGCTCAACGAGGACGACTCCCGTGCGCGCGCGATCAAGTACGCCCGCGGCGTCATCGAGCAGTTCGAGGCCGACATCTACATCTGGTCGCACCAGAAGTATGCAGACCCAGCCGCCCTCGCCCGAGGCGAATACGCCGGATTCACCGCCCTCCGCAACTGGGCCCAGCAGTTCTACCCACAAGCCGAGCGCATCCCCGTCGGTCTCACGCCCCCAGCCTGAACAGCCCTCCCCGAAAGGCACGACATGACCACCAAACCCATCCGGGTCTTCCAGGTCGCCACCGGCAACGTCGGCAGCGAGATGATCAAGCGGATCGGCACGCAGCCCGACCTTGAGCTGATCGGCGTACACGTCTACTCCCCCGACAAGATCGGCCGCGACGTCGGCGAGCTTGCTGGCATCGGCCCTGTCGGCGTCATCGCAACCGGCACGGTTGAGGAGATCATCGCGGCCAATCCCGACGTACTGACCTTCCATGGCGTCTTCCCGGACGAGGACCTCTACCTCCAGGTGCTGGAGGCCGGAATCAACATCGTCACGACCGCAGACTGGATCACCGGGCACCACCGCAACGAGAACCATCCGCATCCCTCTGGTCGGCCCTGGACCGAGATCATCGACGAGGCGGCCAAGAAGGGCGGGGTCACCTTCTACGGCACCGGCATGAACCCGGGCCTCAACCAGATCCTCGGCATCGTCGTCTCGGCTGACGTGGCGAACATCGAGAACGTCACAACGATCGAGTCGGTCGACGTGTCCTGCCACCACTCAGCCGACACGTGGACCGAGGTCGGCTACGGCCTTCCCATCGAGGATCCGGAGCTTCCCGGCAAGCTGAAGAAGTACACCGAAGTCTTCGCCGACTCGGTCTGGATGATGGCCGACGCGTTCGGCCTTGAGCTCGACTCCGTCGAGTTCTCGTACGAGGTGGGCGCTTGCACGAAGGACATAGACCTGGGTTGGTACAAGCTCCCCAAGGGATCCCTGGGCGCCAATTACATCAAGTACCAGGGCATGGTCGATGGCGTCTCCCGCGTCGAAACCCACCTCGAGTGGCAGATGACGCCTCATACCGAGCCGAGCTGGGACATCAAGGGTTGCTACGTAACCCAGATCAAGGGCGATCCCCAGATCTACAACAAGCACATGATCTTCCCGGCCGAAGGCGTCGACCTGTCCAATCCGGAGGACTTCGCCTCCATCGGCATGACCGTCACCGGTATGCCGGCCCTGAACTCGATCAAGTCCGTCGTTGCGGCACGACCCGGTGTCATCACCAGCGCAGACCTACCTCTACGCGGCTTTGCCGGGCGCTTCAAGTGAGCATTCCGACCCGCGAGGCCCGTCTCGCACACGCGAAGATTCACTGCGACTTCTGGAACGACGGTCGCAAGTACGAGTGGCTGGCGTCGTGGAGCACGATTGCACGCGGCGAGGTTCGAATGTTCGACCCAGTCGGTACGAAGGAAAAGCACGGACTGGCACACGCCACATCGGAAGCGTGGGACATGTTCCAGGAGTTCCTGAAGATGTCGATGGTCGTCGTTCACGTGAACGGGAACGAGATGGCTTGGGTGATCGAGTGCTTGTTCACTGCAAACGGGGAGACGCTGCGAACTCACAGCATCGAAACCTTCGCGTGGGACGACAACGGCGGTCTCACGATCAAGACGTACTACGAGATTCCGGAGTCCGTCGGCGAGGGCGACGATCCATACGAACTTCTACTGGGTGCGGAGAACGTCATCGCCAACGATCTCCCGACGCGCTGACCACAGCCTTCAGCCCATCACTCGCATTTGGTAGTAGCCGCGCGTACGGGCGACGACGGTCCCGGCTTCGTCGGTGACCTCGCAGGCGAGCTCATAGTTCGACTTGCCGTTGGCAGTCGCTTCCGTCTGAACCCGGTCAAACTCTTCCTCCGACAGCGTGGTTCGGGCCGTCACTGCCGTCAACGCCGGCCTGATGAAGTCGATCTCGACCCGCTTGACCAGCGGCAACGCACCAGGCACGTCCATGAATCCAGCCATCAGTCCGCCGAGCACCTCAGCGACCGTGAACAGACAACCCGCATACATCGCGCCGAAGTGGTTGACGTTCGGCTCGGCCGGGATCCGCGCCGTCGCACTGTGGGGCGTCACCTCGAGCACTTCAAGCTCCATGGCACCCAGGATCGGGATCAGCGAACGGGCTTGGGATGTCGGTTCGGGAAGTGCCAAGGGTTCGGTCATGCTCGAATACTAGAGGTGTTGCCACCTGCCAATCCGTGGCCGAAGGGCATCGCGAGAATAGCCGGCAGAGGCCCTATGCAGGTGCAGTGGCGAGAACTAGTCTGTGAGAAATCCAGCAGTCAGGTGCTGCGCCGCGGCGCCGGATCGGGGAGCTGATGAGGCCAGGCACCAACACCAGTCGCGCGGGCCGACGACCTTCCACGTGGATCCGGGGGACGCTCGGGATCGCCTGTGCCGCCACCATTGGCGCCGCACTCACCCAGACACCTGCCCAAGCGGCAGACAGCCAGAAGGTCACGGCCGCGAAGGCCGTCGACCGCTCGTGTCATGCCAAGTACGTCAGCGGAGCCGACGGCACGCAGACTGTCACGACGACCGCTCCCTCGACGGGCCTCATCCGAGCGCGCCTTTCGGGCAATGGCGACTGGGACCTCGGCGTCTTCGACTCCAACTCAGGTCGTTTCGTGGCCGGCTCGGCCGGATTCGCGTCCAACGAGCTGGCTGAGGGCTTCGTCAAGAAGGGCCAGAAGCTGCGCGTGCAGGCGTGCCGCTTCCGCGGCAGCGCGTCGAGCGCCAACCTGTCGATCAGCTTCGACGCCATTGCAGAGCGTTCCACGGGCAAGAAGAAGATCGTCGACGTCGACACTCCCACCCGCAAGCAGAAGCAGCGGCTGCAGAGCCTCGGCCTCGATCTCACCGAGCACGGCGACGCGAACTCGGTCGAGGTCGTCTTGCATGGCGCCGCCGACGAGCGTAAGCTGCGCGACGCCGACTTCACCTATGACGTCCGGATCGCCGATCTCGAGGCGCGCTCGAAGTCCAACCAGACCGCCGACGCCAAGTTCGCGGCGAAGAACCCCAAGACCAAGCTGCCCAGCGGCAGCAACGCGTACCGTCATCTCGCGGACTACAACCTCGAGCTCAAGCAACTGGCCATCCGCTATCCGGGCCTCGTCAAGGAGCTGACGCTCAACAACCAGTCGGTCGAGGGCCGCGACGTTTACGGTGTCGAGATCACACAGAACCCCAACGCGCAGGACGGCAAGCCGATCTTCCTGCAGATGGGGGCACATCACGCGCGTGAATGGCCATCGTCGGAGCACGCGATCGAGTTCGCGTACGACCTCGTCACGAACTACGGAAAGAGCAGCCGGACGACAGATCTCGTCAACACAACACGCACGATCGTCGTACCGATCGTCAATGTGGACGGGTTCAACATCTCGCGCGAGGCGCGTCACGCCGGGTTCAGCGCCTCCTTCGGCCTGTTCGACTACGAGATGAAGCGCAAGAACTGTCGTATCTCGTCGGACACACCGGCGCAGTACACGACCGGCACCTGCGAGGACAATCCCGCCGGGCGCCTGCGCGGCACCGACCCCAACCGCAACTACGGAGGCCTGTGGGGTGGCGCCGGCGCCAGCACGGAGTGGTCCAGCGACACGTTCCGTGGCGACGAGCCGTTCTCGGAGCCGGAGATCCAGAACATCCGCGAGCTGCAGAGCACGCGGTCCATCACGAACCTGATCACGAACCACACGTTCTCGAACCTGATCCTGCGCCCGCCGGGCGTTGCCGCCATGGGCCCCCCGCTCGAGGAGGCGCTCGTGAAGGAGCTCGGAGCTGACATGGCCAGCCACAACGGCTACGCCAACATCCCGGGCTACGGGCTCTACGACACGACGGGCGGCACCGAGGACTGGACGTTCTGGACCGCCGGCTCGCTCGGCTACACGTTCGAGATCGGG
>NZ_JAKFEL010000131.1:0-17321 GCF_036675695.1 Aeromicrobium sp. | reverse complement strand
GGTCATGATTCCTTCTGTCCCTGTTGCATGGGTCACAGTGTGTGCACCCGCAGGAAGTTTCCCACATCAGGGCGGGTCATGCGGAGACACACGCTATCCACGTACGCTGGAGCGCGTGCCGACAGACCCGATCAGACCGGACACGGCACTCGTGCGCCGAGCCCGTCGAGTCAATCGAGTGCTGGCCGAGACCTACCCTGATGCGCGCTGCGAGCTCGACTTCTCCAACCCGTTCGAGCTGCTGATCGCCACTGTCCTGTCGGCGCAGACGACAGATCGCCGGGTCAACGCGATCACGCCGACCCTCTTCCGCGCCTATCCGGATGCGTTCGCACTGGCGGCCGCCGATCCCGAGGCGGTCGAGACGATCATCAAGCCCACGGGCTTCTTCCGCGCCAAGACCAAGAGCGTGCTCGGTCTGTCGGCTGCGCTCGTCGAACACCATGACGGTGTCGTGCCGGGGCGACTCGAAGATCTTGTGAAGCTGCCGGGTGTGGGTCGCAAGACCGCGTTCGTTGTGCTCGGCAATGCGTTCGGCGTACCCGGACTGACGGTCGACACTCACTTCGCCAGGCTGATCCGCCGCCTCGCGTTCGTGCCGCCTGAGATCGCCGCCGATCCGGTCAAGGCCGAACACGCAGTCGCCGCGATCTTCCCGCGCAAGGACTGGACGATGTTGAGCCACCACCTGATCTGGCACGGTCGCCGCTGCTGTCACGCCAAGAAGCCAGCCTGCGGCGCCTGCTCGGTGGCGCACTGGTGCCCGGCCTTCGGGACCGGACCGACAGATCCCGTCGAGGCAGCCAAGCTCGTGACGACCCAGGGCCCTGCATGAAGCGTGCAATTGCTGCGGCGCTGCTCCTGGCGCTGGCCGGATGCACGAGCGCGCCTCCCAGCGACAAGCCGACGTTCGGTGGGTCTGCTCCACCCGTCGACGAATCCGCGCTCGCGGCAGCCAAGGCCGAGGCCGGCATCGAGGACTGCCCAGCGAGCGAGGCCGCTGCCCCGGGCAAGAAAGCCCTGCCAGACATCACGCTCGACTGCCTCGGCGGCGGGAAGCGCGTCAATCTCTCAGGACTTGCCGGAACGCCGACCGTCATCAACCTCTGGGCGTCGTGGTGCGAGCCATGCCGCAAGGAGCTCCCGTTGCTCGCGAAGGCCGACAAGGAGTACGGCTCGTCGCTGCGCGTCCTCGGCGTTGACTTCGACGATCCTGCGCCCGACGACGCGATTGAGCTGCTCAAGGTGTCCGGTGTGACCTACCCGCAGCTGGTGGATCGCGACTCGGCGATCAGGACATCGTTCGCCGTCGTCGGTCTGCCGCAGACGGTATTTGTGGACGCACAGGGGAGAATGGTCGCCACGGAGCGCATACCGTTCCGCTCGTACGCCGACCTCACTGCTGCGATCAGCCGACACCTCGGAGTGACTTCATGACGGGCGAGACTGTGCCTGGCGAGTCTGTGCCTTCAGAAGCCCTGCCGGAGTGGCTGCGCCCCCTGGCTGAGCTCGCTGGATCGGTCGAGGCCGAGCAGCTGGCCCCGACGTTCCCGCATCCGCCGGACAGCGCCCGGCCGGCGGCCGTGCTGATGCTGTTTGCAGACGGCGTCGACGGACCCGAGCTGTTGCTCACCGAACGGGCGAGCACCCTGCGCAATCACGCCGGCCAGATTTCCTTTCCCGGCGGGGCGTCAGATCCGGGCGATGCCGATGCGGCTGCCACCGCATTGCGCGAGGCGCAGGAAGAAGTCGGTCTGGACCTGACGACTGTCGAGGTGTTCGGTGAGCTTCCCCCGCTGTGGGTCCCACCCAGCAACTACGCCGTCACCCCCGTGCTCGCCTACTGGCGCGAACCGCAACAGCTGCATCCTGTCGACACCGCTGAGGTCGGCGCGATCATCCACCATCCGATCCGTCTGCTCATGGACCCGTCCAACCGGTTCAGCGTCACCCATCCCTCGGGGTGGAAGGGTCCAGGATTCGACGTCGGCAGCGAAGTGCCGCTGTGGGGATTCACCGGCGGAATCATTTCTCGTCTGTTCGAACGTCTCGGCTGGGAACAGCCCTGGGACGACACCGTCACACGACCACTCCCGGAGATCATGTGAACAGCCTCGACCTACTGATCGTGCTCGTGCTGGTGGCGTACGCGATCTCTGGCTACTTCCAGGGCTTCGTGGTCAACCTCATCGCGACCGTCGGTCTGTTGTTCGGTGGTCTGCTTGCGATCGCGGTGGTTCCCAAGCTCATGTCGGGTCGTACGCCGACACTGACGACCTCACTGATTGCGCTGGGAGCGGTGATCGGCGCTGCCGCGATCGGCCAAGGCGTCGGCACGTATGTCGGGAGCAATCTGCGCGACGGAATGAGGTGGCGACCGCTGCGATGGGTCGACGCCGTCGCGGGCAGTGTGCTCAGCATGGTGGCTGTCCTGTGTGCTGCATGGGCCCTCGGCTACTCCGTGAGTGGTGCATCGATCCCCTATCTCTCCACCGCCTCCCGTGACTCGACGCTCCTCGAACGCGTCGACGGCGTCATGCCCACCCAGGCGAGCGATGTCCTTCGGGCGTTCAACGAGGTACTCGACTCCAATCTCTTCCCGCGCTACATCGATCCGTTCGAGAACGAGGAGATCAAGGCGGTCGCTCCACCCGACACGGCAACGCTCTCCAGCCCTGGAGTTCGCGAGGCCGCGGGCAGTGTGGTCAAGATTCTCGGTGAGGCTGAGTGCCGGCGCGGTATCGAAGGATCGGGCTTTGCGTACGCGCCTGAGCGCATCATGACGAATGCCCACGTGGTCGCGGGTGTCAGCGACCCGGTCGTGGTCATCGGTAGCCGTCGCCTCCCGGCCAGCGTGGTCGTGTTCGATGCCAAGCTCGACATTGCCGTGCTCCGGGTCGACGGTCTCAACCTCACCCCACTCGCCTTCGACTCGACCGGCGATCAGGGTGACGCTGCGGCAATCCTCGGCTTCCCCGAGAACGGTCCCTTCGACGCTCGTGCAGCTCGTATCCGCGGCAAGATGGATCTGCGCAGTCCAGACATCTACGACCGTGGCGAGACGGTTCGCGAGACATACTCGATCCGTGGGCTGGTGCGCTCCGGCAACTCCGGCGGGCCGCTCGTGTCCGAGGACGGCGATGTGTACGGCGTGATCTTCGCAGCGTCAGTGACCGACTCGTCGACGGGCTACGCTCTGACGGCTGACCAGGTGGCTTCGGACGCCAGCCAGGGACGCTCGTCCACGCGTGAGGTCTCGACCGGAAAGTGCGCGTGAGAAGACGATGCGCATGACAAGAGGGGGTGCCTGATGCGCCGACTCCTGGCGACGGGCTGTGTCGTCATTGCGATGCTCGCTGCGATCGTGACGCTGCCGCTGGCCTGGGTGGCGTCGAACATCGCTGATGAGGACGGCTACGTCGCCTTCACGTCTCCGATGGGTTCAGACCCGGAGCTGCAGAAGGCGTTCGCGGAGTACCTGACCGACTACTTCGTACGTGAGCAGGGACTTCCGAGCGCTGTGCAGGCGACGGCCGCAACTGTGCTCGCTGGTGCGGCGGCGAACGCCGCAAACGCCCCGGGATTCACGAAGGCTTGGGAGGAGTCGCAGCGGCGCTCGCATCGGCTGATGTTCGGGCCGAAGGCCAACCAGGACCGGCTCGCCGTTGACCTCGGACCCTTGGCGGACTTCACCGTCGATCGCGCGGCCACTGGCTTGCCGGTCGCGCTGCCGAAGCCCGGCAAGATCGTGCTTCAGGTCAACAACGAGTCGCAGCGCGAGGCGATCGACCAGATCGAGGCCACCAAGGACCGCAGCCAGGTCGGGTGGATCGTCGTCGCGGTGGCCGCCGCTTTGTCGTTGGTGTTCGCCAAACGACGGTCGACGGGTCTTGCGTGGCTCGGTGCCGGCGCGCTGGGGGTGGCCTTCGCGTTGAAGGCGGTCACGAGCTACGGGGTGCCCAACATCCTCGACAAGACGCCAGCGCCATCTGGATTCGCCCGCACCTTGCAGAAGCTTCTGGCCGATCGGGCCGCCGACTCGTTGGGTCAGTGGTTGCTGTGGCTCACGATCGCCGGAGTCGCCGCGATCGTCGCCGGGGTGCTCCTACGGGTGTCGACCGGCAAGAGCTAGGAACGCCGTCCGCGGAGAGCCGCGGGGATCGCCTTCGCCGAGGCGATGGTCTTGGTCGGCGCCTTGATCTTCTTGATCGAGTAGATGCCGACGGCGACCAGCAGCAAGGCCAGCAGAAGGTACGCGCCCGTGACGATCAGGAACGCCCAGGCGGCGTGCATCCCCGTCATGGTCAGGAAGTACGCGGCGGTGATCGACAGCAGGATGACCATCAGCAGCACGATGAATCCCGCAACGGCGAACAGCCCTGCAGCGAGTCCGCCCGAGATGGCGCTGCTCTTGAGCTCGGACTTGGCCAGCGCAATCTCCGACTGTACGAGTGCGGAGACATCGCGGCTGGCATCAGCAACCAGACGTCCGATCGTGGGGTCGTCCTGCGCAGAGCTCATGGTCTGACCCTACAAGTGCTGGTTTGTCCGCGCAGGTCAGTCCTCATCCTTGGAAGTCTGCATGCCCGTCGAGATCAGGTCCATGACCGACGAGTCGGCGAGTGTCGTGGCGTCGCCGACCGTACGGTTTTCGGCGACATCGCGCAGAAGGCGACGCATGATCTTGCCTGAACGCGTCTTCGGCAGCTCGGCGACAACGAGGATCCGTTTGGGCTTGGCGATCGCACCGATCTCCTTGGCGACGTGGTCGCGGAGCTCCTTCACGACGTCCTCACCACCATCACCGGCGGACTCGCGCAGGATCACGAACGCGACAGGCGCCTGACCGGTCATGTCGTCGGTGGCGCCGACGACAGCCGCTTCGGCGACCTTCGGGTGTGACACGAGTGCCGACTCGATCTCGGTTGTCGACAGGCGGTGACCCGAGACGTTCATGACGTCGTCGACGCGGCCCATCAGCCAGATGTCGCCATCTTCGTCCTTCTTGGCACCGTCGCCGGCGAAGTACATGTTCTGGAAGCGCGACCAGTAGGTCTCCTTGAACCGTTCGTCGTCGCCCCAGATCGTACGGAGCATCGACGGCCACGGCTCGGTGACGACGAGGTAGCCGCCCTCGCCGTTGCCGACTGGCTTGCCGGCGTCGTCGACGACATCGGCGCTGATGCCGGGAAGCGGGGTCATCGCGGACCCGGGCTTGCCGGACGTGACACCGGGCAGCGGGCTGATCATGATCGCACCGGTCTCGGTCTGCCACCACGTGTCGACGATCGGTGCCTGGTCGCCACCGATGTGCTCGCGATACCACATATAGGCCTCGGGGTTGATGGACTCACCCACCGAGCCGAGCAGCCGCAGCGAGCTCAGGTCGTACTCGGCAGGGATCTGCTCGCCCCACTTCATGAACGTACGGATCGCGGTCGGTGCGGTGTAGAACTGCGTCACCTTGAGGTCCTGGATGATCTCCCACCAGCGACCCTTGTGCGGGGAGTCTGGGGTGCCTTCGTACATGACCTGCGTGACGCCATTGGCGAGCGGCCCGTAGACGATGTAGGAGTGGCCGGTGACCCAGCCGACGTCTGCAGTGCACCAGTAGATGTCGGTCTCGGGCTTGGTGTCGAAGACGGCCCAGTACGTGTAGGTGCAGCCGACCATGTAGCCACCAGTGGTGTGGAGGATGCCCTTGGGCTTGCCGGTCGTGCCCGACGTGTACATGACGTAGAGCGGGTGCTCCGAATCGAACATCTCGGGAGTGTGGTCCTCGGACGACTCATCAACCAACTCGTGCCACCACACGTCGATGTCACTGTTGAAGGCGACGTCCTGACCGGTGCGGCGGACCACGAGGACGTTCTCGACCAGGCCGATGTTGTCGTTGTCGATCTTGATGAGGGCTTCGTCGACCGCGGGCTTGAGCGCCGAGGCGGCTCCGCGCCGGTAGCCGCCATCGGACGTTATGACGAGCTTGGCCCCGCAGTCGACGATGCGGCTGGCCAGGGCGTCTGAGGAGAACCCACCGAACACCACGGTGTGAGGGGCGCCAAGGCGCGCACACGCCAGCATTGCGATAACGGCCTCCGGGATCATCGGCAGATAGATCGCCACACGGTCGCCCGCCACGATGCCGAGCTCTTCGATGGCATTGGCGGCACGACAGACCTCGTCCTTGAGCTCCGCGTATGTGAAGTCGCGGGTGTCGTCTGCCGGCTCGCCGACCCAGTGCAGCGCAACCCGGTCGCCGTTCCCAGCTTCAACGTGGCGGTCGACGCAGTTGTAGGACGCGTTGAGCGTTCCGCCGACAAACCACTTGGCGAATGGGGGGTTGGTCCAGTCGAGCACCTCGTCGAACGGGGTACCCCAGCTGATGCGCTCAGCCTGCTCGGCCCAGAAGCCAAGGCGGTCCGAGGCGGCGCGTTCGTACGCCTCAGCCTTGAGGTTGGCATGGGCCGCCAGATCCGCAGGGGGATCGAAATGACGGTCCTCGTTGGACAGGTTGCTGATGGCTTGCTCGCTCACGAACTGCTCCTCTATCGACTACTTGCATTGTGTCGCAACCACAAGGTGGCTGCGACGGGGTTGCATCGAGGTTGCGGCCCGGAGACAGTTGTCCCCGGGCCGCATCCCCCGCCTTACTTCTCGGCGCCTGCGCCAGTCATGGCGCGTACGTCGAGCTCGATGTACCGCGCTTCTGCCTCAGGCTCTCTGGACGTCACAGTGCCCAGCCAGCCGAAGAAGAATCCGAGCGGGATCGAGATGATGCCCGGATTGGCCAGCGGGAACCAGCTGAAGTCAGCTCCCGTGATCATGGCCGTCTCCGAGCCGGACACGACTGGCGAGAAGATCACCAGTCCGACGCACGAGATCAGTCCGCCGTAGATGCTCCAGACCGCTCCGCGGGTGTTGAACCGCTTCCAGAACAAGTTGTAGAGCAGCGCCGGCAGGTTGGCCGAGGCCGCGACTGCGAAGGCCAACGCCACCAGGAAGGCGATGTTGAGCTTCTGCGCCGGGATCGAGAGCGCGATTGCGACGCCACCGATGATGAACGCGGCGACACGAGCGACCTTGACTTCCTGCTTCTCGGTGACCTTGCCGCGCTTCCACACGTTGGCGTACAGGTCGTGTGCGACCGACGATGCCGAGGTCAGCGTGAGTCCCGCCACGACCGCGAGGATCGTTGCGAACGCCACTGCTGAGATCAGAGCCAGCAGCACTGCGCCGCCAGTCGACCCGGAGCCTCCGCCGACAGCTTCTGCCAGCAACGGCGAAGCGAGGTTGCCGCCAGAATCCACGATCTTCTGTTTCGCATCACCCGTGACCAGTGCAGCAGCACCGAAGCCCAGAACAAGCGTCATCAGGTAGAACGAACCGATGAGGCCGATGGCCCAAAGGACTGACTTGCGGGCCTGACGGGCCGTTGGGACGGTGTAGAAGCGGATCAGGATGTGCGGCAGACCTGCCGTACCCAGGACCAATGCAAGTCCGAGCGAGATGAAGTCGATCTTGCTTTCGGTCGAGACGCCGTACTTCAGACCCGGTTCGAGGAACGCCTTGCCGACGCCACTCTGGTCGGCAGCCGTGCCGAGCATGTCCGAGATGTTGAAGTTGAACTTGGCGAGCACGAGGATCGTGATCAGGATCGTGCCGCCCATGAGCAGCACCGCCTTGACGATCTGGACCCATGTGGTGCCGCGCATACCGCCGACGACCACGTAGAAGATCATCAGGGCACCGACACCGGCGATCGTGAGGTTCTTGGCAGTGTCGGAACTGACTCCGAGAAGGAGTGCCACCAACGCACCGGCACCGACCATCTGCGCGAGCAGATAGAAGATCGACACGACGACGGTGGAGGTTGCAGCTGCCGTGCGTACGGGGCGTTGCCGCATACGGAACGCCAACTGATCAGCCATCGTGAAGCGGCCTGAGTTTCGCAGCAGCTCCGCGACCAGCAGCAGGGCGACGAGCCATGCCACGAGGAAGCCGATCGAGTAGAGGAAGCCGTCGTAGCCAGAGAGCGCGATGGCTCCCGAGATGCCGAGGAATGATGCCGCCGACATGTAGTCACCCGCAACGGCGAAGCCGTTCTGGGCACCGGTGAAGCTTCGTCCGCCTGCGTAGTAGTCGGAGGCAGTCTTGTTGTTGCGGCTGGCCCACATCGTGATGCCGACCGTGATCAACACGATGACCACGAACAGCGATCCGGTTAGGGCTTGGTTGCCGCCTTCATCTGCCGCCCGGAGGACGGTGTCGAGTGTGCTCATCGCTCGATCTCCTCTTCATACTCATGGCGAAGTCTGTCGGCGATGGGATCCATGCGACGTGCCGCGAACCGTGCGTACCAGATGGCGATTCCGAACGTCGTCACGAACTGAAGCAGTCCGAAGACCAGGGCCACATTGATGTTGCCGAATAGCGTGTGCGCCATGAAGTCGTGCGCATAGATGGAGAGCAGGACAAAGAGCAGGTACCAGACCATGAACGCGATGGTCAGCGGCACGACGAAGCCGAAGTAGGAACGCTTGAGCTCGGCGAACTCGTCTGTGGCGTGTATCCGTTGATAGGCCGCATGGGCCTCGGTTGACACTTTTTGGGCCACCGTGGGTCACCTCTTTCATGAAGGCTCGGTGGCGCGGAGCGCGCCACCACCCCTGAACGTAGGGAGCCCTGGAGGTGTGAGCCAGATCACGAGTACCCTGGTGCGACCGGGTTAGACGGACCTGCGGCATACGGTCGCCGTCCTGCGCTGAACGGTAGGCAAAACGCGCCGAACGGCAGTGGTTGTTTCCGGAATGCCCGTCAGAATCGGCGGTCTACGTCGAGGCGCTCTGGCGTGTGCAGGCGCACCATCGTGCGCGCCACGTTCGTCGGTATGTCCGCTCGGGTGAGCAGCGAGACGCCGACCATCAGGGCGAAGCCAACGGGAACGGACCACGCGGCAGGTTGGCTCATCAGCAGCCCGAACCACCCTTCCGGTTGGCGGGCAATCGTGAGAACGGGAGCGACGCCGGCGCAGAGTCCGCCGCCGATCAGACCGGCAATCGCACCCTTCGCGGTCAACCCACGCCACCAGATGCCGAGCACCAGGAGTGGGCAGAACGTCGAGGCCGCGAGCGCGAATGCGAAGGTCACCGAGTTGGCGACCGGGAGCCGATCGGCCGTCAGGGCCAGCACGAGCGGAACCATCACGCAGCCGACCGCAGCCAGCCGCAGGCCGGTGATCGTGGAGATTGCGCCCGTGCGCGCGAGTCCCTGGCCGACGACACCCGCAATCGACATCGTCAGACCCGATGACGTGGACAGGAACGCGCCAAACGCGCCGGCGGTGAGGAGTGCGCCGAGCAGCTCGCCGGTCGTACCGCCGACCATGCGGGACGGCAGCTCGAGCACCACCGCATCGGCCCGTCCGGCGCTGATCAGGTCGCTGGCGTAGATGCGGCCGAGCACGCCATAGATGGTGGGTAGGAGGTAGAACCCGCCGAGGAGTGCGAGCACGATGAGCGTGGTTCGCCGGGCCGCGTGGCCGTCAGGGTTGGTATAGAAGCGGACCACCACGTGGGGCAGGCCCATCGTGCCGAGGAACGTTGCGATCAGTACGGAGTACGTCGCGTACAGGCCCATCGCGTCGGACTCGCCGAACGGTGCGAACCAGGCGTCCGGCGCCACGGGTGATGGTTGCCCGTCGGAGGTCCACGCGTGGAGGAGGAAGAACACGGGAACGAGCAGCGCGGTGAGCTTGAGCCAGTACTGGAACGCCTGGACGAACGTGATGCTCCGCATGCCGCCGGACACCACGTTGATCACGACGATGACCGCCACCAGCACCGTGCCGACCCAACCGGGAGCGCCGGTGACCGTACGCATCGTCAGACCGGCGCCCTGGAACTGCGGCATCAGATAGAGCCAACCGACGCCGACAACGAGGAGCGTCGCGATACGTCGCACGCCAACGGACTGCAGTCGTACCTGCGCGAAGTCCGGGATCGTGTACGCGCCCGACCGCCGAAGCGGTGCGGCGACGAACACCAGCAGCAGCAAATAGCCCGTGGTCCAGCCGATCGGGTACCAGAGCATGTCCGCGCCATGGGCCAGCACCAGCCCGGCCACGCCGAGGAACGAGGCCGCTGACAAGTACTCGCCACCGATGGCCGAGCTGTTGAGCACAGGACTCACCGAGCGTGACGCGACATAGAAGTCGCTGGTCGTACGGCTGACCCGCAGTCCGAACGCACCGATGGCCAGGGTGGCCAGCGCGACCAGGGTGATGGCGACGATCCCGTACGTGGCATTCATGAAGAGTCGTCCTGGCGCTGTGGCTCTACGAGTTCGGTGAAGTCCTGCTCCGCGCGTTCGACTTGACGGAGGTAGACCCAGCCGAGCAGCAGCAACGCGGGATAGACGAGGACGCCGAGGACGATCCATGGCAGCGGTATGCCGCTGATGGTGAACTCGGTGACTGAGTCGAAGGCGAGGAATACGAGTGGGAGTGCGCCAATCGACAGGATCAATGTCGTGGTGACTGTCAGGGCAGCCCTCAGCTGCGATCGGATGAGCGATCGCATGTAGACCTCGCCGACGCCGGTCGACTCATCGATCTCCTGCTGAACACTTCGTCGTACGTGGGCAGGCGCCGAGGTCAGCGGGTTGGTGACTCGTACGCGCCCGGTGTAGACGCGCGGTTCGTCGGTCACTGGGCGCGTTCCTGGATGCGTTCGCGTACGCCTCGTACGTGTCGCCGAGCAACCTGCAGCTCAACGAGCTCGGCGCCGTACGGGACCACGATGCTGCAGCGTCCCGACACCATCCGCACCTCGCGCACGTGAGAAAGGTTGATCACGGTGCTCCGGTGGATGCGTACGAATCCGGCCTCGTCCCAATCCTCGGCGAGCGCGCCCAAGGGCGTGCGGATCAGGTGACTCGAGCCGTCGAGCAGATGCAACCGGACATAGTCGCCCTGTGCCTCGGCGTAGGTCACTGATCTGCGCGACACGAAGCGCGTGACGCCACCCAGCTCGACGGCGATGGTGTCATCGGGTTTGGCCTGGCTCGGCGTGCCGTCGTCGCGCGCGCGGCGCACACTCTCGCGCAGTCGCTCCTCGCGGATGGGCTTGAGCAGGTAGTCGACGGCGTTCAGCTCGAACGCGTCTACGGCGTGCGCTTCGTGAGCAGTGACGAACACAATGCGTGGCGGATGCTTGAAGCGGGTGAGAACCTTGGCAATTTCGAGGCCGGTGAGCCCAGGCATCACGACGTCGAGGAAGACGAGGTCGACATCGCCAACTTCGAGGAGCCGGAGTGCGTCGGTGGCGGATTGGGCGGCGCGTACGGACGCAATGCGCTCGTCCCGACCGAGGAGCCACACCAGCTCATCGAGCACGGGTTGCTCGTCATCGACGACGAGTGCGTGCAGTCCCATGCGCTGATCCTCACTCATGAAGCGCTCACCTCGGCTCCGGGGGCGAACTTGGGGATGCGCAGAATAACCTTCGTTCCGTGACCAGGCGCAGTCTCGACAACGATGCCGTAGTCATTGCCGTAGACGGTACGTAGTCGCTCGTCGACGTTGGCCAAGCCGACTGACGCGCTCGTGGTTCGGCCGACCAATGCGTCGCGGACGATGTCTGGATCCACGCCGACGCCGTCGTCCTCGATCGTGATGAGGCACTCGGTGCCTGAGTCGAGGGCGACAACCGTGATCGTCCCGTCTCCGGCCTTGCGCTCAAGGCCGTGGCGGATCGCATTCTCGACGAGTGGCTGAACTGAAAGGAATGGCAGCGTCACGCTGAGCACTTCGGGCGCCACGCGGGTGACCACCCTCAGGCGATCACCGAAGCGCGCCTTCTCGAGCACGAGGTAGCGCTCGATCGATCGCAGTTCCTCGGCGAGCGTGGTGAACTCGCCGTGTTCGCGAAACGAGTAGCGGGTGAAGTCGGCGAACTCGAGCAACAGCTCACGGGCCCGCTCGGGGTCGGTGCGCACGAACGAGGCGATCGCGCCCAATGAGTTGTAGATGAAATGCGGAGAGATCTGGGCACGGAGTGCACGAAGCTCGGCCTCCATCAGCGCGGTACGGGACTCCGACAGCTCGGCCAGCTCCAGCTGGCTCGACATCCAGCGTGCAACCTCGGTTGTGGCACGGGCGAGACCGGCCGAAGCCTCGTCGCTCATCACGACAATGCTTCCGACGACACGGTTCTCGACCGACAGGGGAGCGACGATCGCGCGATCAGAGGCCTGAGTCGTTCCGCTCTTGAGCGCCTGAGTCATCAGCTCGGCGACATCGACGGCGTCGCCAGGACCGTCCCAGGCGAGGGGCCCGTGGATGTCGGTGATCGCCGCCGTGGGGCTGCCCAGCAGAGCCCTTAGGTGTGGGAGTGCCTGGGCCGCGCTCTCGGCATTCAGTCCTCGTCGCAGCGACGGTGCCGCGAGAGATGCAGTGTGCAGAGTCGCGTACGTCGCACGGTCGGCCGCCGTTCCGAGGCTGCGTCGCCGGGTCAGAAGACGCCACCGTACGAAAGCCGCTACGGCGATCAACGCGACCGTCGCGGCAGCCGCGGTAGCGAAGTTGTCCATCCGTGGACGCTACTGCCTACCCGCGCGCGGCTCCTAGTCGAAGGCGAACCAGGTGAGCGCCTGCGCGCGGAACTCCGCGCGGGACAGGGCGCCCGCACCAGCGGGTATGCGCCCTGACGTCGGCAGGCCGGTGACCTGAGGCAGATCGATGCGGTTGGCGATGGAGGCCAGGTCGGGTTCGGCGGCGCACGAGCCGATCACCAGCACCGGCTGGATGCCTGCGGTGCCCAATCTTTCGACGGTCAGCGCGAAGTGATTGAGCGAGCCGAGGCCTTCGCTGCCGACCACGACGACGTCGGCCTCCAGGTCGGTGGCGAGGTCGAGGATGGTCCGGCCATTCCCGTCGAGATGGACCAGCAGTCCGCCAGCCCCCTCGACCAGCACCACCTCCGCATCGATCGCGCGAATCGCATCCACGTACGAGTCGAGCGACGGCAGATCGGCTTGGTCGAGCCGTGCCGCAGCGACCGGGGCGAGCGGCGGCTTCAGGCGAGCGAACTCATGGGTCGCGGTCACGCCCGTGAGACGGGCGACTTCCTCGAGATCGGTGGGCTCGCCGGTCGCGATGCCGGTCTGCACAGGCTTCACCACGGCTACGGACAGTCCGCGCTCCTCGAGTGCCACCGCCAGTGCTGCCGTTGCGATCGTCTTGCCGACTCCCGTGTCGGTGCCGGTGACAACCACAAACTTCGAGCCCGGAAAGGTCATTGAGTCACCGACTCGATGACCTTGCACGCTGTCGCCAGCTGCTGATCGTCGAGACCAGCCGTCGCGGTGATGCGAAGCCGGCTGATGCCGTCGGGCACCGACGGGGGTCGGAAGCAGCCGACTCGTACGCCAAGACGTGCGGCCTCTGCCTGGGCGGCAAGTGCCTCGCGGGGTCCCGCCATCGGCACCGACAGAACAGCGCCGGCGACGGGCGCGACACCGGCTGCCTGCGCGAGCTCCGCTGCGACGAGGTTGACTCGCTCGACGCGGGCAGGTTCGGACTGCACGATCCGGATCGCCTCGGTCGCCGCCGCTGTCGCTGCTGGCGCAAGACCCGTGTCGAAGATGAACGGTCGCGCCCGGTTGACCAGATGGTCGATGACGGCGGGGCTCCCGAGTACTGCACCTCCCTGGCTGCCGAGTGCCTTCGAGAGCGTCATGGTGACGACGATGTCGTCGCGTTCCGCCAGACCGAGCTCATGGACAAGGCCACGCCCGCCACCTGCGACACCGATTCCGTGGGCCTCGTCGACCAGGAGGATCGCGTCGAATCTCTCGCACAGGGCTGCGAGCTCGGGCAGCGGTGCATCGTCGCCGAGGACGGAGTAGATCGACTCGGCCAGCACCATCGCGCGCGACTGGGTGCGTTGGCTCAGCGCCTGCTCGACCGCATCGACATCGTTGTGCGCCACGACGTGCACGGTTCCGCGTGACAACCGGCAAGCGTCGACCAGGGAAGCGTGGATGTGTGCGTCCGAGATCAGCAGGGTGTCGGCGTCAGTCAGGGCGGTGACGGCGCTGAGGTTGGCGTGATAGCCGGTCGAATGGACGAGTGCGGCGGGCTGGCCCGTCAAGGCGCTGAGTGCATCCTCGAGCTCACTGTGGACGGCAAGTGTGCCCGTGACCAGCCGCGATGCCCCGGCCCCGGCACCCCAGGCGACGGCTGCAGACGAGGCAGCCGCCGTGACGCGCGCATCGCGTACCAACCCGAGGTAGTCGTTGCCGGCGAGGTCGAGCAGATCGCTGTCGATGTCTCGCGGCTTGAGTGAACGTACGAGACCGTCACTCTCGCGTTGCTGCGCAGCTGCAGACAGCCAGTCGTTGAGGCTCATGCTGCACCCGCCGCAGCCACGAGGGCTGCGGTGATGTCAGCAAGCTCAGCGTCAGTGCAGATGTATGGCGGCATCGTGTAGATCAGATCGCGGAACGGCCGGACCCATACGCCGTGGTCGAGTGCGATCGCCGTTGCGGCAGCGACATCGACGGGACGATCGAGCTGGATCACCCCGACAGCGCCGAGCGTACGTACGTCGGCGACGTGCTCAAGCTCCGCAGCGGGCGCGAGCCCCTGGGTCAGCACGGTGTTGATCCGGGCGATGTTGGCTTGCCAGTCCGAGGCGGTCAGCAGGTCGAGGTTGGCGGAGGCGACGGAGCACGCGAGCGGATTGCCCATGTAGGTCGGACCGTGCATCAGAGCGCCGGACTCGGACGCGTCGATACTTGCCGCCACCTCGCTGCTGCACAACACGGCGGCGAGCGTCAGGTAGCCGCCTGTCAGGGCCTTGCCGACACACATGATGTCCGGAGTGACTCCGGCATGGTCGCCACCGAACATCGTTCCCGTCCGCCCAAAGCCAGTGGCGATCTCGTCGTGGATCAGCAGCCAGCCATGCTCATCTGCCTGGGCCCGGAGCCAGGTGAGGACCTCGGGCGGGTAGACGTACATGCCGCCGGCGCCCTGTAGCACCGGCTCGACGATGACGGCCGCGATGGTGTCGGCGTGGCCGTCGAGCATCGTTGACGCTTCGGTGATCCACGCGGTGATGTCGGCGTCGATCCCTGCCGGGGGCCGTGGCAGGAAGATCTGCTGGGGCAGGACGTCGGCGAACATTGAGTGCATTCCGCCGACTGGATCGCACACGCTCATCGCGCCGAAGGTGTCGCCGTGATAGCCACCCGCAATCGTGACGAGTTGAGTGCGTTCGGGTCGGCCACGTCCGCGCTGACACTGCAGAGCCATTTTGATCGCGACCTCGACCGAAACCGATCCCGAGTCCGCGAAGAACACCTTGTCGAGGCCGCCGGGCGCGAGATCGATGAGCCGTCGGCCGAGCTCGATGGCGGGCTGATGGGTCAAGCCGCCGAACATGACGTGCGCCATCTTGTCGAGCTGCTCGCGTACGGCTCGATCCAACGAAGGGTGCCGATAGCCGTGGATCGCGGCCCACCAGGACGACATCGCGTCGATCGGTGCGCGCCCATCGTCGAGTGTCAGACGTACGCCCTGCGCGGAACGTACGAGGATTGGAGCGGTTTCCGAGGTCATCGGCGCATAGGGGTGCCACAGGTGGTCGCGATCGAAATCGAGCAAGGCGTCCATGGCGTTGATCAGGCTATCCCTCCAGATTGTGGGGTGCGCCACCGCACCTGAACAGTGTTCAGGATAGATTCCTCCGCATGACCGACGTACTCCAGATTGCGCGCGACCACGTCCTCGAGCAGGGCCTCGGCCTCAGTGAAGAGCACCTCGTCCAGATCCTCCAGCTCCCCGACGACCAGATCCCCGAGCTGCTCGAGCTCGCGCACGCGGTGCGTATGAAGTGGTGCGGACCAGAGGTCGAGGTCGAGGGCATCGTGTCGCTCAAGACGGGCGGTTGCCCCGAGGATTGCCACTTCTGCAGCCAGTCGGGTCAGTTCCAGTCGCCGGTCCGCGCCGTTTGGCTCAACATCCCCGAGCTCGTCGAGGCAGCCAAGGAAACCGCCAAGACCGGCGCCAGCGAGTTCTGCATCGTGGCTGCCGTACGCGGTCCCGACCAGCGCCTGATGGACCAGGTCCGCGAAGGCATCAAGGCCATCCAGGCTGAGGTCGACATCAACATCGCCTGCTCGCTGGGCATGCTGACGCAGGCGCAGGTCGACGAGTTCGTCGAGATGGGCGTGCACCGCTACAACCACAACCTCGAGGCGGCGAAGTCATACTTCCCGCGGGTCGTCAGCACGCACTCGTACGAGGAGCGTTGGGACACCTGCCTGATGGTCCGCGAGGCCGGTATGGAGCTGTGCTGCGGTGGGCTTGTCGGCATGGGCGAAACGCTCGAGCAGCGCGCCGAGCTCGCCGTTCAGCTTGCTGAGCTGCGACCCCACGAGGTTCCGCTCAACTTCCTGAACCCCCGCCCCGGCACACCATTCGGCGACCAGGAGCTCATGAGCTCGCAGGATGCGCTGCGTACGATCGCGGCTTTCCGTCTCGCGATGCCGCACACGATCTTGCGCTATGCGGGTGGCCGCGAGCTCACGCTCGGTGATCTTGGTACACGAGAAGGTCTTCTCG
The DNA here is from genome assembly GCF_036675695.1 of Aeromicrobium sp. Taxonomy (GTDB): domain Bacteria; phylum Actinomycetota; class Actinomycetes; order Propionibacteriales; family Nocardioidaceae; genus Aeromicrobium. The sequence goes on along the minus strand of NZ_JAKFEL010000131.1, from coordinate 694 downwards.
GTGGAGTCAACGCCGTCATCGTCGGCAACTACCTGACGACGCTGGGCCGCGACGCCAACGAGGACACTGACCTGCTGGTAGAGCTCGGCATGCCGATCAAGGAACTCCAGAAGACGCTGTGACGTACTGCGGCCATTGCGGTGAAGACGCCAGCGTTGGTGATCACCTCCGCTGCGACGAGCTCCTACTGATGGAGCCGCCGCGCTTCTGCACCAGCTGTCGTCGGCGCATGGTCGTTCAGGTCCTGCCCAACGGATGGAGCGCTCGCTGCATTGAGCACGGAGTGCGTACCTCCTGAGGGGTTAGCTCAGGCGCGTTCCTGCTCAAGAGCAGCAGCGACTCGGCGGTGCGCTTCCCAGATCTCCTCAGGCAGGTTGTCGAACTGCTTGAGGTGCTCTTCGCGGAAGCCCATTTCCTGGATCCAACGCTCGTTGTCGATCGTGAGGATCGTCTCGAGGTCTTCAGGAGTGATGTCAACGCCGTCGAGGTTGAGCTCCTCGGCCGTCGGGATGATGCCGACGGGCGTCTGGCGGCCGGTGACCTCGCCGTTCTTGAGCTGCAGGAGCCACAGGAGCGGGCGCAAGTTGTCGCGGTAGCCGGGCCACAGGTAGTGACCGTCCTCGGGATCGCGCTGGAACCAGTTGACGTGCGCGAACAGCGGCAGGTCCTTCGCCGCACCCACGATCTTGAGGTA
>NZ_JAKFEL010000192.1:0-2630 GCF_036675695.1 Aeromicrobium sp. | reverse complement strand
ATGCCGCTGTCGGAGCGGGACGCCCGACCATGCCGCTGTCGGAGCGGGACGCCCGACCATGCCGCTGTCGGAGCGGGACGCCCGACCATGCCGCTGTCGGAGCGGGACGCCCGACCATGCCGCATTTCGCGCGGTCGTGTCGATGCGCGCACCTTCGTGCGAGGCTGTTGCCGTGAGCGCCGAGGGCTTTCGAGAGCCGTGGTTTCGTCTTGGGGCCGACCAGGCGGCGACCTTAGCGGACGAGGTCATGGCCGAGGTGGGTCCTGGGCACGAGTTGTATGGCCTCGACCTTCATGCCGTTGCTAAGTGTGAAGGTTGCGACGATGTTGTGTTCCGGGCGTCGGACGACTCGTTCGCGATCGTTCATCTCACTTGGGCAAGCAAGTCGGAGGATCTTCCCCGTCCGCTGACGACACGGCTCGGTGGCTTCATCGCCGTGGAGGCGGCGATGGACCAGCACGAGCACTGATTTCCCATTGCCGCACGACGGAACGACGTTCTCATGGGCCGCGCTCGGTGCGCTCGGATTTAGGTTTCTGGCCGTTCGACGGACCGAAGGTATGACTCGAATGCGATCGGATCCCGTGTGGGATCCGGACGGTTGGCGACATTCCCGGTGGCCGCACGCGTGATTCCGCCGAAGACGCGGTCGACAGCGACTGCTGAATCGTCGGATGAGAGCGAGAACTCGGCTGCGACCGCCTGCTGTAGCTCTAGTCCGGCGATTCCTCTCTCGCTGAGTTCGAGTGTGAATGTGACGACTTCAGCCACGTCGCGGTTCGACGGTAGTGACACGGTCAGGTCGTCAGTCCACACGAGTGCGTTGGTCGACGATGTGGCCACGTGCGCCGGATGCGCCGCGTGAACGCGAGATAGCCAGGACCTGGCTTCATCAGGGGAAAGCGTCGCAACCTCAGCGATCGCCCGGAGGAGCGGATAGGCGCGACCAGCGTTCCAGCCGCGCTCATATGGCAGCGGATCGAGAACGATGACGCGGCTGCCACCAAACAGGGGGATTTCATCTGGGCGAGCCTCGTTCCAAATCCATTTGCCATAGCCGTCTACGAGGTTGAACTGGCCTGTCACGCCCCCTTCTGGTTCCACAGGTCCAGAGCCGTCGGCCGCTGCGACCATCGCAGGCGTCGGTCCCAGAGGCACCTCTGGAGCGTTTCGGCGCCGGATGAGCCCCTTTCTGGGCACAGGCAAGAGAGGGATGATGTGGGCCGCGAGCATCGTATGAAGTTGAAAGTTGTCGGCCACACCACTCACCGTGACTCGGAACCCGGTGCCGGTGGAGCGATGCAACACGATCAACGGGTCGCCGTCACGGATGCGTAGCAAGCCAACCAACCAAGGCGCCAACTCCGGAAGGTCTTCTTCTGCGGCTAGTGCTGCTGCTTGCAGCCGTTCCCTCTGCGGCAGCGCACGCCGAACGTCGACTCGTTGGGACAGGAACAGCACCGGCTGAACCCAGGGTTCGGCATACATCCATCGTCGAGCGACAGCGCCTGGGTCATCAGTCCGCTCGGCTGCCGACTCGACAAACTGCTCGAATTCCGTACTGCCGCACGCAGCCCGTTCTGGGACGGGGCCGACCAATTCCTCGTACAGGGACACAAACAGTCGTGTGCCCTCCAGCGCCTCGCAGGCGCCCTCGACCAGCACGTCGAGTACAGGTGCTACGTCTCCATCCATGCCGATCAAGGAACTCAGGTACTGCGCAAGGGGCCCACCGAGGGACAGCGGCGCATCAGCCAGCACTGGCACTAGGAGCGCGGCGGCGTCATCGAGGTCCTGGCGCGACGCCTGATGCACTGCATCAGCAAGACGCTGTCCAGCCGCGAAAAACGCCTCATGGTTGACCGCCCGTGCTGCGGCCGAGATCTCATTGACGAAGTCCTTGAGATGCACCGAGGAAGTCACCGCGGGAGCGTACCTCGGTACGTCCACACCCTGGCCCTGATCGTTCTGCTCACACTCCTCATCGTGCAGTTGCGAACCCGGCTTGCGAACCAAGCCGAAGTCCTCGCGACCTGAGCCACAGCTATGTCTCCCGCACTCGGGACCGCCCGCACCGCCGTTAGGGCGACGCCGGACTAGGTTGGGTCATACGGACGTATTCCACCGCCGCCTCGCGATGCGCGACGATGGGACGGTGGATCCCCGTCAACGCAGCGCTGCTCGGCGGCAGCGAGAGAGAGTTGGCCTGATCTGTCTCATAGGTCTCGTCTTCATCGCAGTGAGCGCTGTGTCTGACCTGTTCGGTCTTGACGAAGTTGGCGGGCGGCGAAGTTACTGGAATGGGTGGGGATACCTCATCGGTGGATTCTGCATCGTCGCAGGACTAGGCGAACTAGTACGACGCTTGATCAAGGGGCCGCCGAAGCCTGGGAAGAGAGCACGCCACTGAGCGCACCCGCTCATGCCGCTGTCGGGTCTCTAGAAAGTCCTGCGGTGCTGCGGAAGGGTGTCTGGTGTGGCTTTACGTGGTGACGCGCAACCACACGGCGGAGCGTCCTGTGCCCTGGGGCTTGAGGAGTCCTTCATCCTTTAGGTCATTGAGGACGAGGCGGATGGTTGGATCGCTGATTCCGGGTAGCGCGGCTCTGACGTCGGAGATGGCAAAAACG
>NZ_JAKFEL010000126.1:0-17530 GCF_036675695.1 Aeromicrobium sp. | reverse complement strand
GACCAGATGGTGACGATCGACGAGGTCAAGCGCGACATGGAGCGAACGGTCCCGATGGATCGTTTGGTCTGCGGTGACGTCGGCTACGGCAAGACTGAGATCGCCGTGCGAGCTGCGTTCAAGGCGATCCAGGACGGCAAGCAGGTCATCCTGCTCGTACCAACGACGCTCCTCGTGCAGCAGCACTACGCGACCTTCGCCGAGCGGTTCGGTCAGTTCCCGGTGACGATCCGCCCGCTCTCGCGCTTCCAGTCCGACAAGGAGTCCAAGGAGACCCTCGAAGGGCTCGCGAACGGCACGATCGACCTGGTGATCGGCACCCATCGCCTGCTGCAGCCCGGTGTGAAGATCAAGGACCTCGGGCTCGTGATCGTCGACGAGGAGCAGCGCTTCGGCGTCGAGCACAAGGAAGCACTCAAGATGCTGCGCGCCGCTGTCGACGTGCTGTCGATGTCGGCCACCCCGATCCCGCGCACGCTCGAGATGGCGATCACTGGCATCCGCGAGATGTCGACGATTGCCACACCGCCGGAGGAGCGCCACCCTGTGCTGTCGTTCGTCGGCGCGTACGAGGACGGCCAGATCATTGCCGCGATCCGTCGCGAGCTGCTCCGTGAGGGGCAGGTGTTCTACATCCACAACCGGGTGCAGAGCATCGACAAGGCGGTCGCCAACATCAAACGGCTCGTTCCCGAGGCTCGCGTTGCGTCGGCTCACGGCCAGATGGGTGAGCATCAGCTCGAGCAGGTCATGGTCGACTTCTGGGAGAAGCGCATCGACGTGCTGGTCTGCACCACGATCGTCGAGTCGGGTCTGGACGTCTCCAACGCCAACACCATGATCATCGAGCGCGCCGACACCCTCGGCCTCTCGCAGCTCCACCAGCTCCGTGGGCGCGTTGGTCGATCGCGGGAGCGCGCGTACGCCTACTTCCTCTACCCGCCCGAGAAGCCGCTCACCGAGACCGCACACGACCGTCTCACCACAATTGCGCAACACTCCGAGCTCGGTGGGGGCATGGCGGTGGCGATGAAGGACCTCGAGATCCGCGGTGCAGGCAACCTGCTCGGCGGTGAGCAGTCGGGACACATCGCCGACGTTGGCTTTGACCTGTACGTACGACTCGTCGGCGAAGCCGTCGCCGAGTTCCGTGGCGATGCTGCACCCGAGCGCGAGGTCAAGATCGAGCTGCCGATCGAGGCGCACCTGCCGCACGATTACGTGCAGAGCGAGCGCTTGCGCCTCGAGATGTACAAGCGGCTGGCCGACGTACGCGCGCTCAACGAAGTCGATGAGCTGCGCGCAGAGCTGGTAGACCGCTATGGCGAGCCGCCCGAGGCGGTCGAAGTGCTGCTCGAGGTGGCTCGACTCCGCGTACGAGTGCGCGACGCCGGGCTTGCTGAGGTCACCTCGGCTGGTCCCAACATCCGGTTTGCACCGCTCAAGCTGCCCGACTCGGCGCAGATGCGTCTCTCGCGCGTCTACCCGCGGAGCACCTACAAGGTCGCTGCCGAGGTTGCGCTCGTACCGCGGCCCAAGACGGCACCGATCGGTGGCGAGCCGCTGCGCGATCGCGAGCTGCTCGAATGGACCCGTACGGTCATCGACACTCTCGTGCCGGCCGAGGCGCCTGCAACCGCCTAGGCGGATTCCTCACGCAGTCGCGGCTCGGTCGCGTTCTCGGGCTTGATGCCGCGCTTGTCGGCGAAGAAGGCGCGGACGATGTCCATGTCGGCTCGTACGTCGTCGGACGCGTGGAACGTCGGACCGAAGCCCATCGTCTTGGTCGGCGGATCGAAGAACGCCAGGGTGATCGGCAGGCCAGTTTCCTTGGACAACCGCAGGAAGCCTGACTTCCAGTACTCGCCTTTCCCGCGGGTGCCCTCCGCCGCGATGATCAGGCGGAATGGCTTGCCAGTGCCTGCTTCGGCCACCAGGTCCTTGACGACTGTGCTCGCATTGTCGCGATCGAGCGGGACACCGCCGAACGCCTTGAGCACCCAGCCGAGGGGGCCCTTGAAGAGCTGCTTCTTCACCAGTACGCGCGGGTGCTCGCCGCCGTGCCACATCACCAGCAGCATCGTGATGAAGTCCCAGTTGGACGTGTGTGGTGCGCCGACGAGGATTCCGGTCCGTGGCACCTCTCCGACCATTTTGTAGCCCATGAGGCGTACGACCGTCCGGGCCAGACCTTTGCGCATCATGCGGCAACCCTAGGGGAGGTCGAAGAACCGAACATCCTCGCCTGTGACGAGAGCGATGCGACCGCCCGCCAGAGGCAGCGTGCGTACGACGGCGGCGTCGTCGCCGTACTCGACCCGCGTCAGCTTGCTCCGAATCTGCTCGTTGCGGATGGTCAACGTCGCGATCTGCACCCTCTGGCCCTGCTGAAGGACGGTCAGTGCCGTGTCGCGATCCGGGAGCCAGGTGAACGCTCGAGGGTCGGTCGCCGCAATTGTGCTGGCGTTGCGATAGTGCTCGACATCGACTCGCTTGACGTGGGCGAGGTCGGACGTGTCGAACAACGCGATCTGCGCTGAGCTGCCTTCGTATCCAATGCCCAACATCTCGTTGTCGCTCAGCGGGTGGAGGTAGTCGCTGTAGCCCGGAATCTTCAGCTTGCCGATCAGTCGCGGTCGAGCAGGATTGGCGAGGTCGATCGTGAACAGTGGATCGACCTCCCTGTACGTCACGAGTACCGCAAGATCGTCAAACCAGCGCACTCCCTTGATCTCCTCGTTCTTGCCCAGCTTGTCGAGTCGTCCGATCTCGACGAGCTCCTCGCCCTGACGTTTGAGGGTGACTACGGAGTTGAAGTTGCCCGTCTCGCTCGACGGTCCGACCGCGACCCGTAGGACATCGTCGGCTTCGTCGAGCGACCATCGATCGGCGATCGTGCCTTCGACCTCACCGGATGCAACGTGAATCGCTTGGACCCCGTCGAGCTCGAAGTCGTAGATGTCGGTCGTCCCGGAGTCTTGCCGTGGCGCAAACTCGGGGCCGGCGATGCGACATCGGAAGCAGCCCCAGGTCATGGGGCTTTCGGCGAGGTAGAGGTGGTCCGCTGATTCGTACGCGATGGTGGCCGAGCCGACCAGGCCGATTGCGTGTGGCTTCGTCGGTGCTGTCGCTGTCAATCCCACGACACTCACAGTGTCGAGACCGCGTGCATCGGTCGGGACCGCAACGTTAGTGCAGTCGAGCAGCTGTTTTGAGCCCGACCCTGAGTCGTAGGTCGGCAGCCAGTCCTTGATGGTTGACCGCTCGATGGCCAGGCGGTTGGCGAGGAGCGCCTCGTCGGTGCTGACCTTGCCGCCGGGCTGGATGAAGTCGAGCGCAGGCGGGCCTGCTGTCATGACGAGCCGGATTGTTGAGTCGTGCTGCCTGGCGGATATCACCCGCGACGAGTACGTCACGGTCGACTCGATCTTCGGGTCCGATGGTTGAGCGATGTCGACGGTCACCACGCGGCTACCGCGCCGCGTACCTGTCATGTCGTCTCGGGCACTCACCTGATCACCGCCGAGTGCAACCACTGTCGAGCCGGCCAGAAGGATCTCGCCTCCTTCAAACCGCTTGAGGTGAGTCGTCGAGCGCTTCACCACAGAATCGCCGGATGCGTCATAGACGATCAGGTCGTCGCCCCGAAGTCGGACGACGAGCTTCCCGTCGGTCTTGACCGTGTCGGGCTCGTCGACGCCAGTCTCCTGCACATTCGTGCCGGTCTCGCTTGAGGACTGTGCGCTCATGCGCGAATCCCTGACGCCGTACTGCAGTGCGACGTCACCCAGCTTGGCCAGCATGTGTCGGTCGGTCGGCCAGACTCCGGCTCCGCCGTCCCAGCCCCACTCGGTGACCATGCTGAGCGCCCGGTCGCGGTACGCCGCCAGCAGCTCATTGCAGCTCAGCGCCGGCTCCAGGTCGGCCTGGAATGCCACCGGACTCGGCGCGGTGAGCGACGGCCCACCTGGACCTGCTGGGCCATCGCCGACTGTCGTACCGACCAGGAATGCCGCAGCCAGGGCAGCCGTGGCGCCTACGGCGATCAGCGGTCGGACGAGTTTGCGGCGTGGCGAGTTTGCCCTGCCTGCTCGCAGGATGGCGTCCACCGGGGGAGTGCCAGTGGGAAGGTCTTCCCAGAGGTCTTCAAGGTCGGTCATGTGCGCTCCTCGGAGAGTTCGGAGAGGTGTTGCGAGTCGGCCAGCCGTGCCAGGGAGCGAGAAAGCCGGCTCTTGACCGTGCCCACGGAGATGCCGAGTGTGGCTGCCGTCTGGGCTTCGGTCAGCTGGACGAAGTAGCGCAACACCACGACTTCGCGATGCGGTTTGCTCAGCCCTTCAAGAGCCTGATGGATCGCGTCGGTCAGGACCACACGGTTGCTGGCGTCGTCGACCTTGCCGTCGGGCTCGGCGTCGACTCGGCTGCGCCACCACCGCGTACGACGGACGTCCCGTAGCTGGTTGAGCAGCATGCGGTAGACGTAGGCATCGCGGTTGGTGGCGTCGGTGACGCGCTCCCAGTTCGAGTAGCAGCGGACCAGAGTCTGCTGCGCCAGATCCTCAGCTTCGTGGGAGCTCGCCCCCAGGAAGATCGCCGCCCGAACGAGGTCACGCCAGCACGTACGCACGAACTCCGCGTAGCTCGCCTCGGACGTCGCGTCCACCGTGCCTCCAAACGTGGTCTGTCACCTTACGACGGGTCCCGGGCGTCAAAGGTTCCATTCCGTGGGTAGCCTTGTCGCGCATCGACTGAGAGGTACTTCCATGTGGACTCGTATGCGCGCTGCCGCGCTCGTCGTCGCCGCTCTGACGCTCGCGTCATGCGGGAGCATCCATCCCGGTGACGCTGCGGTCGTCGACGGTCAATCGATCTCGATGTCGAAGTTCGACAAGACGGCCCGCATCTACTGCAAGCTCACCCTCCTCTCCGCCAAGGAGCAGCTCGAACAACAAGCCGCGCAGCAGGGTGTGCCCGTCGAGTCGTTGCCAGCTCCCTCAGTGCCCAACTCCGACGTACGACGCCAGACGATCTCCGATCTGGTGACGATCTTGGTGGCTCGCGATCTGGCGAAGGAAGAGGGCGTCACGGTCGACAAGAAGCTGTACGAGCTCACGCCTGACCAGATCAAGGAGGTCGGCACAGCATTCCCCAAGGGCGACGATGCCGAGTATGTAGAGCTTGCGATTGAGAACTCCCAGGAGATCGCCGCGATCGCTGTTGCTCTTGCAGAGAAGTCGACAGGGGTCACGGCCACCAACGAGAACTCGAATCAGCTGGCCGAAGAGGGCCATGCAGCGATCATCGCGGCGTTCAAGGACCACGACGTGAAGTTCGCGCCTCGTTTTGGTTTGAGCAGCAGCCTGAAGGAGATAGGTCCGACTGGATCCCTGTCGGTCCCTTCGACCGACGGTCGCGCTGAGGACGAGCTGCCGGCAGACCAGCGCTGCGCCTGATGCGCATTGTCGTGATCAGTCCGCGGGTCGCACCGGGCATTCTCACGCTTGCAACCTGGGACGCACTGCGCGACGCCTCGCGCGTCGTCGCCACCGAGAAGGACCCCCACGTACACGCGATCGTCGCTTCCGGCATCGACGTCGAAATCTCCAGCGACGCGCCTGCCCTTGAATCAGGCACCGCCGCAGACGGGGTCCTCTGGATCGCACCGACGGGTGACGCGGAATGGGCTCGTACCGTCGCCGACGACCTGATGTCGGGAGACGAGGTCGGCAAGGTCGAGGTCATCTTCGGCTCCTACGACGTGCCGGGCGCGAGCCTGATCGACCTGGTCGAGGTGATGGACCGTCTTCGCCGCGAGTGCCCCTGGACGGCCGAGCAGACCCACACCTCCCTGGCTCGGTACGTGCTCGAGGAGGCACAGGAGACGTTCGAGGCGCTGGAGTCGGGCGACTCCGAGCATCTGCGTGAGGAGCTCGGCGACCTGTTGATGCAGGTCGTGTTCCACTCCCGCATTGCCGAAGAAGCCGAAGGCTGGGACGTCGACGATGTGACGGCTGGCATCACGGCAAAGCTCGTACGCCGCAACCCGCACGTCTTCGCACCCGAGACGCTCGACCACATACCGACCACGTCGGACGAGATCGACGCGCAATGGCAGCGGATCAAGCAGCAAGAGCGTGCCGGCAAGATCCCGCCGCTCCACGACCACTGACTCTGAGCCCGAGACATTGCACGCGTGCTATGGACAGACATAGCACTCCTGCTATACGTTCGGGTCATGAGAGACATCCGCGACGACGAGTTCTATGGGCGCATCGCTGCCCAAGTGGTCGCCCGACGTACGGAGCTGTTGCTGTCCCAGCGCGAGCTTGCCGAGCTGTGCGGCACTACTCAATCGGCGATCGCTCGGTTTGAGTCGGGCACGCGCCCGCCCAAGCTCGACACGTTGATCCGCATCGCCGAGGCGCTGGACTGCGAGCTCGACGTTGAATTCCGCCCCCGTACCCGCCCCGTCAAGAAGTGAGGATCGTATGAGCACCACGCGCGTTGATACCGAGGACATCTCCTCGACGAAGAGCGAGAAGTTCCTCGCAGTCGTTCTGACAGCATTCATCCTGATCGGGGCGGGCTGGGCCTACGTCAAGGCGGACTCCCTCGCAGGCGTGGGTCATTTCGACGACTACACGTCCGTCGAGCAGAAGGCCTTTGACGAGCAGGAGCGGGCATCCGAAGCGCTTTTCGTTGCGGAGGAGGCGAGCAACTCGGCCAAGACCGATCTCGAGCTTGCCCGCGATGACCTCAGCCTCGCTGTCGATCGCGGGGAACCGACCGCCGACTTGGAGAAGGAGTACCGGGAGGCGCAGACGTCATACGACGAGGCGAAGGTTGCGCTGGAAGCAGCGAAGGTCGAAGCCGAGAATGCCGAAAGGGCAGCTCACACGGCTGAGAAGGGCTACGAGAGTCGCACGGGGGACGACGGTTCGTGGCGTGACTGGCTATCCGCTGGCCTGCGCCTCCTGCTCATCGGTGTCCTGACGTTCGGGGGTCTGCAACTCATCCGTCGGATACGTGAGCGTGAGTCGCGCTACCTCCCGCTGGGGTTCGCCGTCGTCGCGTCGGGCGTGATCATGTCGCTGGTCTTTGCGATCGACTACATCTCCGACTACGTCGACATCCTCGACCTCGGGCCGATCATTCTGTCCCTGCTGGGCGCCGGCGCCACAGTCGCCGCGTTCATCGGGCTGCAGAAGTACTTGGCACGCCGAATCCCGGGATCCCGCGTACGCAAGGGGGAGTGCCCGTTCTGCGGATTCCCGGTAAACGCCGAATCGGGACCGCATTGCGAAGGCTGTGGGCGTGAGGTCGTCGCCAGTTGTGCCTCCTGTGAAAGCCCGCGACGGGTCGGCTCGCCGCATTGCCCGGCGTGTGGGGTGGCTTAACCACGATCGCCGTCCACTCAGGCGAGGCGATCTCCGACGCGAACGGGCGACGACTAGGCTGGCACCCGAACGTTCAATCGCTATCGAGGAGCAGTCTTGGCACGCATCGACGCCGTCGGCGCACGGGAAATCTTGGATTCACGGGGCAACCCGACGGTCGAGGTCGAGGTCGCACTCGACGATGGAACGATCGGCCGCGCGGCAGTGCCCTCCGGCGCATCGACAGGCGCTTTCGAGGCCGTCGAGCTCCGTGACGGCGGCAAGCGCTACCTCGGCAAGGGCGTCCTGAAGGCCGTCGCCGGAGTCAACGACAAGATCGCCCCCGCCCTCAAGGGCTTCGAGGCTGACGACCAGCGCGAGATCGACCTCGCGATGCTCGACCTCGACGGCACCCCCAACAAGGCCAAGCTCGGCGCCAACGCGATCCTCGGCGTCTCGCTCGCGGTCGCGAAGGCTGCGGCCGACTCGGCCAAGCTCCCGCTGTTTCGCTACGTCGGCGGTCCCAACGCGCACGTGCTCCCCGTACCGATGCTCAACATCCTCAACGGTGGCTCGCACGCTGACTCCAACGTCGACATCCAGGAGTTCATGATCGCTCCGGTCGGCGCTGAGTCGTTCTCCGAGGCATTGCGTCAGGGCGCTGAGGTCTACCACTCGCTCAAGTCGGTTCTCAACAAGGAGGGCCTCTCCACTGGCCTCGGCGACGAGGGCGGCTTTGCGCCCAACCTCGACTCCAACCGCGCTGCGCTCGAGCTCATCTCGCGTGCCGTCGAGCAGGCCGGCCTCAAGGTCGGCACCGACATCGCGTTCGCACTCGACGTTGCTGCGTCTGAGTTCTTCGACGATGGCTCCTACACGTTCGAGGGCAAGAAGACGTCCGCCGAGGAGATGTCGGCCTACTACGCCAAGCTCGCTGCCGACTTCCCGATCGTCTCGATCGAGGATCCGCTCGACGAGGACGACTGGGCCGGCTGGACGACGCTGACGACTGACATCGGCGACTCGGTGCAGATCGTCGGTGACGACCTGTTCGTGACCAATGTCGAGCGCCTCACCCGCGGCATCTCCGAAGGTGCTGCCAACGCGCTGCTCGTGAAGGTCAACCAGATCGGCTCGCTGACCGAGACCCTCGACTCCGTCGACCTCGCTCACCGCCACGGCTTCGCCTGCATGATGAGCCACCGCTCGGGCGAGACCGAGGACACCACGATCGCCGACCTCGCCGTCGCGACCAACTGCGGCCAGATCAAGACCGGTGCTCCGGCTCGATCCGACCGTGTGGCCAAGTACAACCAGCTGCTGCGTATCGAGGAGCTCCTCGGATCGGCCGCTGAGTACGCCGGCGTCTCCGCCTTCCCGCGGCTGGCTGTCTGACCCATGGCCACTCGCGGACCACGCGGGCCCGGACGGAAACCGCCCAAGCGGGAGCCGTCAGGGTCATCGCGTGGGCGCAAGACCACCGGCTCGCGCACGTCGGCTGCTGCCAAGAAGCCCGTCAGCGCAGGCACTGGTCCGCAGCTGACCACGCGGGCGATTGTCCTGCTCTCCGTGGTCCTGCTGCTGGTTGCGTCCTACACCTCGACGCTGCACGCGTGGTGGGAGCAGCGGGGTGACATCCAGGCAAGCAGGGCGGAGATCGTGATGCGCAAGCAGGCCATTGCCGATCTCGAGGATGAGAAGGACCGCTGGAACGACCCCGCGTACGTCAAGCAGCAGGCACGGTCTCGTTTTGGCTGGGTCATGCCCGGCGAGGTCGGCTACCGGGTCATCGGCGCGGACGGTGTCGTACGCGGTGACGTGCCGACGCTCGACGAGCCGCCGGAGGCCACAACACCGCAGTGGTACGACAAGCTCTGGGGAAGTGTGAAGCAGTCAGGAAAGACGCCGGAGGCAAAGAAGAAGACCGAAGACCCCAACGCAGTGATCAAGAAGCAATGACGATCGATCAATCAGACCTCGACGCGATCGAGGAGCAGCTCGGTCGTACGCCCCGCGGGATCCTTGAGATCGCATCGCGTTGCCCATCGGGCCATCCCAACGTCGTCAAGACCGAGCCGAGGCTCGACGACGGCACGCCGTTCCCGACAATGTTCTACCTGACCTGCGATCGGCTGGCCGCCGAGATCGGCACCCTCGAAGCCTCGGGTCTCATGCGAGAAATGACCGAACGGATCGCCGAGGACGAAGAGCTCGCCGCCCACTACAAGCGTGCCCACGACTCCTACCTAGCCGAGCGCGAGGCAATCGGTCACGTACCCGAGATCGACGGCATCACCGCCGGAGGGATGCCGACGCGGGTCAAGTGCCTCCACGTCCTGGTCGGTCACTCCCTCGCGAAGGGTCCCGGGGTCAACCCGCTCGGCGACGAAGCGCTCGAGCTGCTCGGCGACTGGTGGTCCGGCAACAGCTGCGGTCCCGCGACAGATGACTGAGCCGCGGATCAGGGTCGCCGCATTCGACTGCGGCACCAACTCGATAAGGCTGCTGATCTGCGACCTGCACGGTGACGTGAAGTCGGACCACCTGCGGGAGATGAAGATCGTTCGCCTTGGCCAGGACGTCGATCGCACCGGTCGTCTCGCGGATGAGGCGATCGGTCGTACGTTGAGCGCGACGCGCGACTACGCCGAGCTGATCCCGCTGCTGGGAGTCGAACGGATCGTGTTCTGCGCGACGTCCGCCGTACGCGATGCAGAGAACGGTGAAGCGTTCTGCGATGCGATTGAAGGGATTCTCGGCGTACGGCCGATCGTCCTCGATGGGCCGGCCGAGGCGCGAGCCACGTTCCTCGGAGCCACGCGTGATCTTGACGAGGCTCGTACGCTCGTCGTCGACATCGGCGGAGGGTCAACCGAGGTGGTGGTTGGCCGCGGCAAGGACATCGAGTCCGCTGTTTCCCTCAACATCGGGTCCGTACGTCTCACCGAACGGTTCCTGCACGCTGATCCGCCGACCGCGGGCGAGATCGCGGCCTGTGGCGAGCACATCGACGCGCTGCTCGCCCCCATCGCGTCTTTCGCGCCGGTCGAGAGGTTTGTCGGGGTCGCCGGCACGATCACGACGGTCGCCGCGCACGCACTCGAGCTGCCTGCGTACGACTCGCGCGCGATTCACGGCGCCAAGCTCGACCGCGACGTCGTCCGCACGGCGTGCAACGACCTCCTGAACATGACCGTTGCCGACCGACGAGCCCTGGGATTCATGCACCCGGGTCGCGCTGACGTGATCGGTGGCGGAGCGCTGATCCTCGACCGGATCATCGATCGGCTGCCGCTCGACACTGATGTCATGATCGCGAGTGAGCGCGACATCCTCGACGGCATCGCCTGGATGGCCGCCGATCCGCGGTTAGGCTGAATCGCGCTCCTGTAGCCCAATTGGCAGAGGCAGACGACTTAAAATCGTCAAAGTGTGGGTTCGACCCCCACCGGGAGCACTATTGAACGGCGACAGCGACGAGGGCGATGTCGTCGCTGGCGACGCCGTCCTGGAACGTGAGGACGTCGGCCAGCACTCCGTTAACTACGAGGTCGGGGGAGCCTTCGTGCTTTCGGACCGACTTGCGCAGGCGCTCGTCGCCGAAGAACTCCGACTCGTGCCGCGCCTCGGTTGCCCCATCGGTGTGGAGCAGCAGGGTGTCGCCTGACCTCAGAGCGAACGTTGTCGACGTGTAGGACGCGTCCTCGAACACGCCGAGAAGCGAGCCCGGCTCGAACGGCACAGGGGCGACATGCCGACCGCGTATCAGCAGTGGAGGTGCATGACCGCCGGCCGCCATCGCGACTTGCCAGCCTTCATCGGTACTCGTCAGGCGAATCAGGATCACGGTGCAGAACCGGTCGTCCTCCCGGTCTTCCAGCATCAACGCGTTGAGCCTGTGAAGCACCCGCGCGGGGTCGGCCTCCATCACGGTGACAGCTCGCAACGTGTGTCGTACGAGCGACGTCACGACGGCAGCGCGTACGCCCTTGCCGCAGACATCGCCCAACACGACCACCCAGTCGTCCGGGCCGACTTGGAACACGTCGTAGAAGTCGCCGCCCACCTGCGATCCATCGCCGGCGGGACGGTAGACGGCCGCAACACCGAGGCCCGGGATCGAGGGGAGCGCGGGAGGCAGCAGGGTGTCCTGAAGAGTGCGTGCAAGGTTGACCGCTTGCTCCTGGGCAACTTCGGCACGGTGCCGAGACAGCACCAGCTCTCGCTCATACTCGCGGCGTTCGGTCGCATCCATGACAGCGAGCCGGACGAGCCGCGGCTGGCCGTCCTCGTGGCGCGCGAGTGTGGCGTTGACCAGTACCGACAGGGTGCCCTCGTTGGCGGTTCGCACGTCGAGAGCAACCTCGCGCACCTCGCCATGGCGGTTGAGCATCGGGATCAGCTGTGACTGGTAGTACTCGGCGCCGTCTGAGCGCAGCAGGTCAGGAAACATGCGGCGATCTACCAGGTCCTCGCGGGTGTGCCCGGTCCAGCGCAGGAACGTCTCGTTGACCTTGACGATGACGCCATCCGGCGCGACGGTCAGGTAGCCGACGGGTGCATGCTGGTAGAGCAGCTCGGCGTCGTCATCCCGCAGTTGCTCATATCCGGCTGCCCATTCGCCGGCGGTGTGCATCATGCTCAAAACGTAACCCGCCGGTGGTCCGTTCGTGTCAGTAGGCCGAAGTTTGCGCGGCATACTGAGTCCCAAGCGAGCGACATCGGGAGAGGGGGTTCACCGTGATCTTCTCGTGCCCCGATCCGGCGCTCGATCCCCACTTCGCCGCCAAGCTCCTCAGTCTGCAGCGCGAGGCGTATGCGCTTGAGGCCGAGCTCATCGGCGACGACCGGCTGCCGCCGCTCCAGGAGGACCATGAGGCGCTCGCGGCCCCGCGGGTGAACTGGTGCACCGCGTGGGACGGTGTCGACCTGCTCGGAGCGGTGAGCTGGCACGAGCACGACGACCACGTCGACATCGATCGGGTGATGGTGAGTCCATCGGTGCATCGCCGAGGCATCGCGAGCGAGCTTCTCAGCCATGTACGCGATGACGCTCACGGCCGCGAGCTCGTCGTCTCAACGGGTCGCGACAACGCACCTGCCGTGAAGCTCTACCTCAAGCACGGCTTCAGGCCTGTCGAGGACGAAGAAGTCCCGCCAGGGATCTGGATCACCAGGTTTAGATCGAACTGAGTCTGGAAGGTACGCGACTTGGTCAGTACACCTGCACGCCGTACGCCGCCAGAGCCTCGGTCACCGGCTGGAAGAACGTGACCCCGCCCGTCGTGCAGTTGCCGCTGCCACCTGAGGTCAGGCCCAACGCCTTGGTGCCGTCGTACAGTGCGCCGCCGCTGTCGCCGCCCTCGGCACAGACCGTGGTCTGGATCATGCCACTGACGGTGCCGCCGCCCTGGTAGTGGACGGTGGTGTTGAGTGCGGTGACCTTTCCGGTGTGGATGCCCGTGGTGCTTCCGCGTCGGGTGACTGACTCTCCGACGAACGCGTTCGCGGCGCTGGTGATGTCCTGGCTGCCGACCGTTCCTGGGTAGTTGGTGAACGACGAGGTGTACTGCACGAGTGCGTAGTCGTTGCCCGGAAAGCTGGCCTTCCGGGTGTTGCCCATGAGCGTGCTCCGGCTCGACGAGGTCCACCACTTCTTCTCCGACTTGGCGCAGTGACCCGCAGTGAGGAAGTAGCGCGTCGTGCCCTTGATGACGTTGAAGCCGAGCGAGCAGCGGTATTTCGACCCGTAGATGGCGTCTCCGCCGGACGCGAAGGTGCGGAACTCTCCCGCCGTCGTCTGCAGTCTTGCGGTCCCGTCGAGGTCTGCGACCGCGTCCTTCACCTTGGCGAGGCGCGCGCCCTTGACGGTGCTGTCGACGGTGACGACGACCTGCTGCGCTGACGTGTCGACGCCCCACGCTGTACCGGCGAACGCCACCGACCGATCGAGATGTTTCACGGCCGCCGCGAGCTGCGCTCGGCTGGCGCCCCCGTCCGATTTCGCCTGGGCGGGCGCCTGCACCGCCAAGGCTGCGGCCAGGCCGAGTGTTGCGACGAGTGCGCTGGTGCGCCGTACGAGTCGTGGGTTGGACCTCATGGTCGGCTCCTTGATCTGGTGCAGGCGACCCGAGATCCGGTGATCTGCTGCGTGCACCGCTTTCCTCACCATCCTCCAAACTCAGTGCGGCGACAAGACCTGATCGAGCCACACCAACTGCTAGATCGGGCTAGTGCGCACGCTTGGCCGGCTGAGCGACCGGGCGTGGGGGATCGAGTAGAGGGTCGTAGGCTGGGCTTTCCCCAGGAACGAGGAGCTGGATGATGGACGTACGCACGCTGGGCCGCACGGGACGCAAGGTCTCGGTCGTCGGCCTTGGCACGTGGCAGCTCGGTGCCGACTGGGGTGATGTGACCCATGACGAGGCGATCGCCGTGCTCGACAGCGCGACGGATGCCGGCGTGACGTTCTTCGACACTGCGGACGTCTACGGCGACGGCCGCAGCGAGCAGCTGATCGGCGAGTACCTGCGCGCTCGACCCGAGCTCGACGTCCTGGTCGCCACCAAGATGGGTCGTCGCGCTGAGCAGGATCCCGCGAACTTCACGCTCGACAGCTTCCGCGCCTGGACCGATCGCTCACGGGCCAACCTCGGCGTCGACACGCTCGACCTGGTCCAGCTCCACTGCCCGCCGACCCCGGTGTTCTCCAACGACGAGGTGTTCGAGGCTCTCGACCTGCTGGTGCAGGAAGGTGTCATGGCGTCGTACGGCGTCAGTGTCGAGACCGTCGACGAGGCGCTGACCGCGATCGCCCGCCCCAACGTTGCTAGCGTCCAGATCATCTTCAACGCGTTCAGGCTCAAGCCGCTCGACGAGGCGCTTCCAGCAGCGAAGGAGGCCGGCGTAGGCATCATCGCCCGCGTCCCGCTCGCGTCCGGACTGCTGTCGGGCCGCTACACGAGCAGCACGACGTTCGCGCCCGACGACCACAGGACGTACAACCGGTCTGGAGAGGCGTTCGACGTCGGAGAGACCTTCTCCGGCGTGGACTTCGAGACCGGAGTACGCGCCGCGCAGGAGTTCTCGGCGGCGGTGCCCGAGGGCGTACACCCCGCACAGGCGGCGATTGCGTGGATCCTGGCGCAGGATGGCGTCACAGCGGCAATTCCTGGTGCACGCAACGTCAACCAGTCACGCTCGAATGCCGCGGCTGCTGACGTGGTGCTTCCTGCGGACTTCGATGCGAAGGTACGGGACATCTACGACCGTTATCTGCGCGAGGCCATCCACCCTCGCTGGTAGCCCTAAGCCTGTTCGAGGCGTACGCCGGACCACGCCTCGTCGAGCATTACGTGCTCGACGGTGTGCCAGCCGTAATCGGCGACAAGATCGCCGATCGTCTCAACCGCGATCTCGGTGCGACCACCGACCGGATAGCAGATCCACACGACCGGGATCGAGCCCAGCTGCGGCAGGAACTCATCGAGATCGTCGGTCAGCTGCACCTGGCTCTCGACGAAGAGAACGGCTCCGTCGATCAGGTCAGCTTCGTCTTCGTCCTCGTCGTTGCGGTGCTCGATGGCGATGGCGCCCTCAGGCAGAGGGTCGAGAAGTGCGGTCTCTTCGACCGTCTGACCGATCACCCACACGACATAGCCCTCAGTGATGCGGAGCTTGTCGGCGATGGTCGTCTCGGTCATTGATACATCCTATGGGGTGCTGGAAACGGCGCTGACGTCGCGAATCTCGCGGCCGACATCCATGCCCTTGACCTCAAACCGAGTGAGTGGGCGACCCTCGAACCGTGGTGCGTACGTCCCAGAAGTCAGCAGCGCCGGCTCCCCGTTCACGACCTCTAGCATCTGTTCGGCGTAGTCCTCCCAGTCCGTTGCGAGGCGAAGCGTGCCGCCGGGTTCGAGAACGCGTACGGCCAGCTTCGCGAACTCTGGAGTGATCAGCCGGCGTTTGTGGTGGCGTGACTTGTGCCAGGGATCGGGGAACCAGATGCGCAGCTCGCGCACGGATCCGGCCGGCAGCATCGTCTGCAACGCCTCCGGAGCATTGACAACCGCCATACGGATGTTCGTGACTCGCTCGTGACGCATGGTCACGAGGGTCTGGGCGACACCGGGCACGTAGACCTCAAGGCCCAGGAAGTTGACGTCTGGGTGCTCGTTGGCGGCGTGCACCAATGCCTCGCCGCGGCCGCTGCCGATCTCGACGATCAGTGGTGCGGTGCGGCCAAACACGGCTGGGGCATCGAGCACGAACGACGGATCGACTGAGGTGCTCGGCCCGTGGCCCGGTACGTCGATCACGAACGTGCCGGCTGCCCAGTCCCAGGCGTTCTGCTGGCGCTCGGTGAGCCGTCCTCCGCGCCGGGTGAATGACACCGGGCTGGTGCGATAGGCAGGTGACTCCACGACGGCTAGCGTAGACGGCGTGAGTATCGAGCCTGACACCAAGGACTGGACCTGGGTCCTGTCGCAGAAGTGCCCCGAGTGCGGTCTGACCGCCAGCGATGTCGTCCCCACCGAGATCGGTGCGCAGGTACGCGCCGACCTGCCGCGCTGGGCGGCTGTCCTGGCTCGTCCCGACGTACGCGACCGCCCGTCACCTGACGTCTGGTCGCCGCATGAGTACGCGTGCCACGTACGCGATGTGTACGTTCTCTTCGCCGAACGCGTGGAGATGATGCTCGATCGGGACGATCCGATGTTCCCAAATTGGGACCAGGATGCGACAGCGATCGAGCACAACTACGCCGCGCAGGACCCGGAAGATGTAGCCGAGGAGCTGACGGCTGCGGGCGACGTGATCGCCCGCGTGTTCGACAACGTTGCAGCCGACTCGTGGGATCGCACCGGCCGTCGCAGCGACGGATCGGCGTTCACGGTCGCAACGCTCGGTCAGTACTTCATGCACGACATCGTCCACCACCTGCACGACGTGCGCGCCTGATGCAGTGGGATGCGATCGTCCTCGCCGGCGGTCGCGGAACGCGGCTCGGCGGCGTCGACAAGGGGTCGCTCGAGCTTGATGGCGCCACGCTCTTGTCGCGGACTCTCGAGGCCGTCGCCGGTGCTGGGCGGATTGTCGTCGTCGGTGAGACCGAGGCGCCGGGTGTAACCGTCGTCCAGGAGGAGCCGAGGTTCGCGGGCCCGGCTGCAGCCGTCGGCGCGGGTCTCGCCGAGGTGACGTCGCCGTACGTGTTGCTTGCTGGGGTCGACCAGCCGTTCCTCAGCGATGCGATTCCGGTGCTTGTGGATGCCGTGACCGGTGACGGTGTGATCGCCGTCGACGCAGACGGACACCGCCAGCAACTTATGAGCCTCGTCAACGCCGATGCTCTGCGTCATGCGGTGGCGGCGCAGTCCTCGCTGACAGACCTGTCGTTGCGCGCACTCCTTTCGCCGCTCGAGCTGGTTGAGGTCGCCGTACCGGTTCGATCGACCCTCGACATCGACACATGGCACGATCGTGACCGTGCCTTGGAGCACGGGCAGCAGGGAGAACGCAATGACTGAACTCGACGATTGGGCCGCCCACGTTGCGGAGGAGCTGGGCCTCAGCGGTCTCGTCCTCGATGTCGACGCTGTCCTCGATCTCGCCTCGGTCGCGGCGCACAACGTCGTACGTCCCGCGGCGCCGCTGACGACGTTTCTCGCCGGGCTTGCCGCAGGCCAGGCCGGGGGGTCACCGGATGACATCCGCGACTCCATCGCTCGAGCGACTGCCGTCTGCGAGACGAGCTGATCTTTCAGTTCAACACGCCCGAACTTCGTCGTCCGCACTAGTGCGTAGTGCGTGGTACTGTCGCATCCATGGATGCGACTCAGCTGCTCAAGGGAGTGCTCGACGTGGCGGTGCTTGCCGTCGTCGAGGACGAGGATGGATATGGCTATGACGTCGTACGCAGATTGCGTGCGAGCGGTCTTGAAGAGGTCGGCGACGCCTCGGTCTATGGCACGCTGCGGCGGCTCTACACGGCCGGCGCTCTGACTTCGTATGTGGTGCCGTCCGAAGAGGGGCCGCACCGCAAGTACTACGGCATCAACGCACAGGGGCGAGCGATGCTCGATGTGCAGCGCAAGGTCTGGAACGAGTTCTCAACCACGATGAACAACCTGCTGGAGGCATCATGACCACGT